>CAXYYS010000079.1:0-8008 GCA_964293585.1 uncultured Acidaminococcales bacterium | reverse complement strand
GGCCTTAGGGCGGCGGGAGCGTTTGGGCGTGAGCCGGGAAAATTTATGGCAGGCCTTTTTAGAGCAGCAAGCGCACCCGGTTTTAAAACCGGAATTCGTCAGTCGTTTGGAGCAGCTGGTTACGGACGGGGAAGTGGTGACCCTGGTTTCCCTGTACGTTCATCTTTTGGACCAGTATGCCTGGGAGCTGCTGCCTGCAGCAGAGTCAGCAGCCGGTTGTCAACAGCTATTGCAACTTCTGGCGGCCTGCCTGCAGGTGCCGGAGCCGCCCGGAACGCCGGAATTTACCACCCGGCAGGCGGTGGCGTCGCTGACGCAGTTATTAGTACAAAAACTGCTTGTTTGACACGTTTCGGGAAATATGTTAGCATTATCCTAGCATTATTTGTACTTACTACTATTAACCTTTGAAATATCTGAAGGAGGAGTAACAATGGTAGAATTTACGCACGATTTGGGCATGTCCGAGGAAAAGGCGGAATTTGTCAATAATGGTAAGATCAGGACGGAAACTTTCGTACCTTTGGAAGTACGTCTGCCCCAGGAAAGGCCGGAGTTTGCGGCGCCGTTAAAGAAATTACAGGAACTTATGGGAGCGGAGAAATTTTCGCGCCGGATCAGCAGGCTGCAGAATATTAACAAGGATGGCAAGAATCTGCTGATCGTAGCCGGCAACGAAAGACTACGTACGCTCCTGTTAAAAGAAGATCTTCCGGCTATCATGAAAGCCTTTGACGTGGATAACGTCAGGATTGTCGGTGGATCAGGGTTTGGCGGCATAGACGCTTTTTAAAAAATTTAACTCCCATTGCTGTTGTGCTATGTAGTAGTGGGAGTTTTTATGTGGAGATGACATCGTGAAACAATTATGCAGTTACTACAGTTTTCCTGAGCATGAAGATGATATCAAAAACACGGGCAAAACCCTGCCGGAATTTTTGCAAGCATATGGCATGGATGGTATCGAGCTGCTTATGTACAGGAGCGAGCCCTATCTGCAATCTTTTTCTGACCTGACCGTAGGTGCGCATCTGCGTTTCTGGAACTCCTGGCTGCCGTTATGGTATCAGGATTATGAAACTTTGCTGCGCATCTTTAAGGATGAAGCGACTATTGAAAAAATTTATGGCGGTACAAAAAGGGCGGCCTGGCTCTTACAGATGAAACGTAATGTGCAGGCGGCGGCCTTGGAAAAACCGGAATACATGGTCATGCATGTGGCCGAGGCTAACCGGGAGGAACTGTTTACCTATAATTTCCATTATACCGATGAAAAAATCCTGAAAACCATGGCCCGGGCCTTTAATAAATTGACGGAAGCCATCCCGGAAAACGTGACTGTCCTGTTTGAAAACCTTTGGTGGCCGGGACTGCGGCTTACCAATCCTGACGCTGTGCATATGTTCTTTGAACTGATTGAAAAGAAAAAAGTGGGAATCATGCTGGACACGGGGCATCTGATGAACACTAATCCGGATCTGACCACGGAAAAAGAGGGGATTGAGTATGTCTTGCAGACAGTAAGAAATTTAGGTACTGCTGCCAAGCTTATCAAGGGTATCCATCTGAACTGTTCCCTTTCCGGCAAGTATGTGAAGCGTTCCCTGGTAAAAAAGCCGCCTCAGGATTTATCGGCGGCTAACTGTTTAAAACATGTATGCGCTATCGATCAGCATCATCCGTTCAGGGAACCGGAGGTGCAAAAGATTTTGGAACTGGTGCAGCCCGAGTATGTGGTGCACGAGTTAGCCCATAAGGATGCCAAGGATTATGAGAAGCAACTTCTAATCCAGCTTAAGACATTGGAATTACACAACTAAGAAAGTTAGGTACAAGGCTGCTGCCTGCAAGATAATTGCCGGCGGCAGTTTTTTATTGACAAGGATAATGTTTTACGGTATTATATTAGCATATTATTAGTAATAAATACTAATTAAATTATTACATCAAAAAATATCAGAGAAAAATAACATCACATTTTTTAGCTTAGTATTTAAAATTAGATAAATCAAAGGGGTGCAATTATGGTAAAAATTTCTGGGGGTAAGGTAAGTTTGTTGATGACCGTGTTGATCACGGGCGGATTACTGCAGGTAGCCCAGGCTGCTGAAGAAAATCTGGAAACATACACACTGGATCCGGTATCGGTAACGGCTACCAGGTATGAGAAACGGGATGTGGAGGTACCAGCATCTACGGTCGTCCTGCAGAAGGAAGACATTAAAAAGACCGGTGCTACCACGGCGGCTGGTGCTATTGCCCAGGTACCGGGTGTGACTTTTAAATCTTTTGGCCAGAACGGCGCCTCTATGGGTACCATGATTAACGAAGCTATCATCCGTGGCGTGGATAACGGAACGCTGGTCCTGCTCAACGGCAATCCTATCAGCTGGCGCGGTAAATATAATCTGGATGAGATTCCAGCCGATAGCATTGAGCGCATTGAGATGGTCAAAGGCGGCGGCTCCGTGCTCTATGGCTCCGAAGCCATGGCCGGCGTAATTAATATTATTACGAAGAAAAAGGGTACGAACAGCGTGCGGGTCGGCTTTGGTAATTATGGCCAGAAAGATGTGGCTGTCAACGTCGGCAATGAAAAGTTCCGGGTAAACTACAACTTAAATAAATGGGACCATGCGGTAAGGGGAGTATCTGAAGGCGACGTCACTTATACCAATTCTAAAACTAAAAAGACGACGGCACTGGGTACGACCAGGACAGACATTGATGATGTGAAAAAAGAAAATGTAGGTCTGGGCTACAATATCAATAAATATTTGACGGCTAACTACAACTATTATGAGACCGAAGCTAACTTTTTGCGTTACTGGGATGAGGTTCTGGGAACGGAAAACAAAGAGGCCAAGCGGGAGGAGCAGTATAATGGCCGCCTGTATACTACCAAGCAGCATGTGGCGCAGTTAAATTTTGATGATCAGGTCTGGAAAGGCAGTCTGTTCTTTAACACCGGTACCTGTGAATCCGATGGTCCTACTTATTTTTTAACTTCGGGTAAAAAGACCAACGGACAATATAATACCCGCGAGAGAAACACTACTTATGGCGCGGATGTACAGCACAAGTGGGAGTTAAATAAAGCCAAGGCCATTTTAGGCTTTAACTATAAAAACGAAGCTTACCAGCAGCTCTATGCAGGTTCAACTAAAACAAGCACGGATTATTCACGGCATAACTGGGCGGCTTTTGGTCAATGGGAACAAAACTTTGATGCAAAGAACAGCTTTACTATAAGCGGTCGTGAAACCTGGACAACGGGTGCAGACAGGGGCGAAAATTATAGTAACTTCAGTGCCGCCGGTCAATATTTACATAAGCTGGATGATGAGAACAGTCTCTACGCCAGCGTCGGTCAATCCTTTATCATGCCGACTTTTGCCCAGATGTACGGTTCCAGCAGCCAGTCTATTCCCAATCCGGATTTAAAACCCCAGACCGGTACTAACTATGAGATCGGCTGGAAGAAAGTAGATGCCACCCATGCCTGGAAAGCAGCCGTGTACCATATTGATATCACGGACAATATTACGGCAGCCTGGGTAACGGCAAAACAGGAATACCAGTATACCAACGAAGATTTCCGCAATACCGGCGTGGAACTTTCCTGCGATATTAATCCGGGTGGTATGTATTCCTACAACTGGAACCTGGGTTACAATAATCCTGAAGCTAAGAGCGATAAGAAAGGTTACTGGGATCGTAAATATGGCCGTATCCAGATCGGCGGCGGCATAGGGTACAAGTTAAATAAGTTCCGTGCCAACATTAACGCTTCTTTCCTGGGCAACAGGGTACAGACGCCGAGTACCGAACATTCCTTTGATACTAAGAACTGGCTGCTGACTTCCTTGGCAGCAACCTACAGTCCTACCAAGAATAGTGACATTAATTTGACGATAGATAACCTGCTGAGCAGGGAAGATGTCATTAGCCATTCTTCCTCTACGTATTATGCAACGCCGATTAACTTCCTCTTAAGCTATACCTATAAATTCTAAAAAGATTAGAATAGAACCAAGCAAGCCATAGCAAGGTTGGTGCCCTGCTATGGCTTTTGTGTAAGCAAAGTTTAACTTGACTTGTAGGGCGGTTTATAGTTTAATATATATGCGTTTAATAGTATTTATTACTATTTATATATGTGATAAAATAATCTTTTGTTATGAGCAAGAGAAGATAAGCAGCTGAAAAATCACTAAGGAAGGTTTTCTATGCGAAGAATTGTGTTGATGCTGATGGTGTTGTGCCTGTTTGCTTCCACAGCTCTGGCAGCCAGGGTACATCAGGAGGATGTGACGGCTGACAAAAATTTACGGTGGGAAGCCAGGATGCAGCCGCAAGAAACGCCTGCCGAAAAAGAGGCGGCGCGTTGGTCCATTATCCTGGAAAATGATTTTGGTATTTATGCCTATGATATGGATTCTTTAGGTTATGATCCGGTGAAGGGGATAGCCGTTGGCACGGTCAAAACCCTTTTTACCAATAAAGATGTGGTAAAGAAATTACAGAAGACGTATGCGGCAAAACTTCCCAAGGGGGAGAAAGTCAGCTACTGCACGTTGCAGATGCTGTACAAGCCGGACGACAAGACCTATGCGGTCAAACAGATGGATGTGTATTCCCAGAAGGGGACCTTGCTGGAACATAAGGCAAAAAAAATAGAGTTCATCCCGGTACCGCCTAAGACTTTTGCCGAGGCCATGCTGGAAGTGGTGCAGGCTTTCAGGCAGGACCTGGAAACACAGAAAAGCCAGGCCGAGGGCGCCGGCGCATCTAAATAAACGGCCGCAAGTTTGTTGATGCAGCAGACCGGGCCGGTAAAGAGATTTACAAAATAAATTAAAAATAAAGTGGAGATTTATATCTTCGGGAGGTCTTTGGACATGGGTTCACTTCAAGCAGCAGTTTTATATTTCCATAAGGGCGGCATTATCATGTGGCCGATTTTAATTTTATCTATTTGTACCTTTGCGATTGCTATTGAAAGGTATTTGTATTATAAGACGGCGGACTCCGGTGCCATTTTTGCCCAGCAGTTTTGCGAGTTGTTAGGCAAAGGCGACCTGCAGGCGGCAGAGAACCTGGCGGCAGCAACGACCGGTTCCACTGCCCATATCCTGGCGCAGGCGCTGGCGTTGCCGGGAAATGCAGCCAGAAAATCAGCTTTCATGGAAGCGCAGGCGCCGCTGGCCATTGCTTCTTTGCGCAACCGGTTAAATTATTTGGGTGTTATCGTGACCATGTCGCCTTTGTTAGGCCTGTTAGGCACTATCGTGGGCATGATCAGTACTTTTAGCGTTTTTAATTTAAAGGCCGGCGCCCCCATGGCTATCACCGGGGGCATTGGCGAGGCGCTGATTGCCACAGCCAGTGGTTTGTGCGTGGCTATCGTGGCCTTGTGTTTCCATTCTTATTTTGCTCAACGTCTGGATAATGCGGTTACCCATATGGAACAATGTTTTAACGCGGTAGTGGAAGCAGCAGGCAGGGGAGCATAAATTATGAAATTACGTGATAATCACAGTCTCAAGACACCTGACCTGGTCATCGTGCCGATGATTGATATCATGTTCTTCCTGCTGGTCTTTTTTATGATGAGCACCATGTACATGATAGATTTAAAGACGATACCTATTAAGCTGCCGGAAGCTCAGCATGCAGCCGTGGATACCAGTACTACTTTTGCCGTCTCGGTGAAAAAGGATGGCAGTTTATTTTTAGGCGACAAGAAAACAGATTTACAGCATTTAGTTATGGCAGCGGCCAGTGAGCAGAAAAGTAATCCTAAATTTGCCGTGGTCATCCGGGCGGAAAAGGAAGCAGATTACGGCAAGGTTATCGCACTGCTGGATGCGCTAAAAGGTGCCGGCGTGAACCGGTTTGGCCTGGCTACGGATAAGGGAGCGGGTAAGTGATGGATGATTCCAAGAGAACACGCCTGGGCTTTCTGGGATCGCTGGCTTTCCACCTGGTCATCTTCTTATTAGTGGCGGCCACAGGTGTTTTCGCTGTGCTCAGTCAGACCAAGGAAGGCGATGACATCGTGGATGTTTCCGTCTATGACGGCGGCGGCGCCGGCCCGGGAACAGGCGGCGGTGGTGGCGGCGGCGGCGGGAATGGCGGTGCGGAAGCGGTAATTAATCCGGCCGGCACGACGGCGGCTGCAGCAGCTAAAAGTACAGATACGATTACCGAAAATGCCAAGACTGATACAGCTTCTACTACACAGCCGGCGGCAGAAACCAGTGCCAGCGAGCAAGGTCAGCAGGATGCTGCAGGCTCCGGTGCCGATGGTTCCGGTTCCGGGGACAGTGCGGGAACGGGCGGCGGTAGTGGCGGTGGCAATGGCACCGGTCAGGGAACCGGTAACGGCAGCGGTCAGGGACCGGGTAGTGGCAGTGGCAGCGGCGGTGGTAACGGCAGCGGCCACGGTACCGGTAATGGTTCCGGGAACGGACCTGGCGATGGCGGCGGCGGGAATGTGGATTTAAGCGACAGACCCCATGTGGTAAGCAGCAGTTTGCCGGTTATTCCTCAGAGCGCCCTGCAAAGAGGTCCCCATTCTGCCAGGATGGTGGTAGCTATCGTGGTAGGCACGGGCGGCGGAGTGGATTCGGTAGCCGTAGTAAGTTCTACCGGTTATGCGGATCTGGATACGGCAGGCATTAATGCAGCGTACAGTTATTCATTTACCCCGGCGCGGGATAGATACGGCCAGCCCCGGCGGGCACGGGTGCAGATACCGATTTCTTTCCGTGTCAGATAGGTTGAGAGAATAATGTTGATGCAGCCGCAGGTTATTTACGAAGATGACAACGTACTAGTGGTGGCCAAACCCGCCGGGATGCTGGTGCATCCTACGGTTAAGCTGGAACCGGATACTTTGTACGGTTTTGTTAAAAATTATTATGCTGATGCACACCTGGATTTAGGTGTGCATCCTGTTTTCCGGCTGGACCGTTTCACGTCCGGGCTGGTTTTATTTGCCAAGCAGGCTAAGGTGCAGGCACAATTATCAGGGCAGGCAGTGACCAAGGAATATCTGGCCCTGGTAACCGGAAATTTGCCGGCCGAGCATGGTATCATTGACGCGCCTATTGCCAGAAAACCTGGCAGCATCGTGGAGCGCTGCGTATCGGCGGCAGGAAAACCCGCATTGACGGAATACTGGCAGCTTGGCCGTCGCGGTGACGTCACTTTAGTCAGGTTAAAGTTAGGAACAGGACGTACACATCAGATCAGGGTGCATCTTGCCTCGGTGGGCTGTCCCTTATGGAACGATCACTTATACGGTACGCCGGGACCACAAAGCCGTCACGGACTGCATGCGTATAAACTGGCTTTTATCCAGCCGGTGACCGGAAAACAGCTGGAATTTACCTGGGCGCTGCCCGAAGATTTACAAAAAATTTTACAGCAGGAACAGTAAATCCCTTGCCTGGAAAGAAACTGAGGCAAGGGATTATTTTTAAGCTTTTTCCCGGAGCAGGAGCGCGGCATTAATGACGACGAAGACGGAGCCACAGTTATGGAACAGGGCGCCGGTGATGGGGGTCAGGATACCGGTGAAGGAGAGCAGGACCGCCAGAAAATTAATGCCCAGGGAGAAAAAAATATTTTGCTTAACCTTAAACATGGCTTTACGAGCCATGTAGAACAGATACGGCAGCCTCTGGAGATTATTCTGGACCAGTACGGCGTCAGCAGCCTGTACCGCCACATCGCTGCCGATGCCGCCCATGGCAATACCGGCATAAGCGTTGCGTAAAGCGGGAGCATCATTGATACCGTCGCCAACCATACAAATTTTTTTCCGGGCGGCCAGATAATCTTTAATGACGGTTAGTTTTTCTTCAGGCAGTAAATTACTTTTAACCTGCTTGATACCGGTGGCGCTGGCAATGGTAGCTGCAGTGGCGGCATTATCGCCGGTCAAAAGGGGCGTCTCCAGGGTCTGGGACTGGGGGGCCTGGGTGGCGGCACATGTCTC
>CAXYYS010000078.1:0-8015 GCA_964293585.1 uncultured Acidaminococcales bacterium | reverse complement strand
ATTTTTAGGACCAGCAGAACTTTTAGCAGCGATCTTTTTAGTACCAGCCGCATTTTTACTGCCGCCCTTTTGGGAGGATCTCCCTGCCGCTGCCACTTCTCTGGCGAGGTCC
Source organism: uncultured Acidaminococcales bacterium (assembly GCA_964293585.1). Lineage (GTDB taxonomy): Bacteria > Bacillota > Negativicutes > Acidaminococcales > Acidaminococcaceae > JAKVKY01. The sequence continues at coordinate 7,903 of CAXYYS010000078.1, read as the reverse complement.
CCGTAGGTTACCACCTGGCCGTAAGGAATAGCCAGCAGCTTCTCCCATACTTTCCGGCGAAACGCCGTACCCGCCGGTGCTAAGGGTAACTCCCGTGGATCAGGGCGCTGACCGGCAAAATAGCGGTCCAGCCAGGCACAAGCCTGCTCCAGGACCGGCAGTTTTTTTGCCCGTCCCTGCTCCGCTTGCAGGGAACCTAAAAAATACTCCTGCCCTTCCAGCCAGGCGCCGACAATATTTTTACCGTCGGCAGCACAAGCCAGCGTCATCTGCCCCAAGGGCGAAGCGTAGGTCGTGTAATAGTACATAATATGCCTCCGTGTCTAAAGATCAGCAAGGTCCAGCTATTCTTTTAAGCGCACGCCCAAATAATAGTTGCAACGAGTCTTGCCCAACATCTTTTTGGTAATCTTACTGCGAAGCAGGTTGCGTCCAAAAAGCTTGTTATTTACTATCTCCTGCACTTCCAGGTTCTGTTCCCGGCACCAGTCACAATAACGCTGGTACAAAGCTGACGCCTGTACCAGGTCTTGTTCCCTGCCGGTAACTTCCAGACAGTGCTTATAAAAATCACAAAAGCTGGACGAATCCATTTCCAGTTTCCACAATTCGTCCTGTACCATGGACGGCTGTTCCCCCAGACCTTCGGCATACCAGCGCCGCGCTCCTGCAACCAGCCACACCAAAATTCCTTCCCGTTCCGCCCACAGTTTGGCAGGCAGTTCCCGGTCAATCTCCCTGCCCTTAAAAGTATGCAGGAAAGGAATCAGCCTGATGCGGCGCGCCATAGCATAATCATCCCAGTTGACCTGGGGAAAATGATTAACGGTCAGGATCAGCTTATAGTGAGGTTTAAATTCTATCTCCGACTTATACATGGCCCGGGCCACTACCGTATCCTCGCCGGTAGAAGTCTTGACCAGGTTTTCATCCAGCCGCATATTGTTGTTAAGCTCGTGCACAAACAACATCCGGGCATCCTTAGCCGCCACCAGGGTGGAATTAGGCGCGTTGTAATCACGTTTTTCCGCTAAACCGCTGAGCGCCATGGTTTGCACAAACTCGGGCAGCATCTTTTGCAGCAGGTTCAGCAGCACACTTTTACCATTGGACCCGGCGCCACAAAAGATGAAGAAACACTGCTCCTTGGTCTCACCGGTCAGGCAGTAGCCCAAGACCTTCTGTACATAGTTGATCAGTTCCTGATTCCTGTCAAATATCTCTTCTAAAAAGCGTAGGAACCGCAGCGGTTTCGGTGCCTCCATATCATAAAGCAACGCTGTTTTCTGGGTCAGAAGGTAGTTGGGAGAAAAAAGATGCGGCACACTGTTGGTCAGATCAATCACGCCGCTTTCCGCTACCAGAAGATTATTAAACCGGTTAAAATTTTTACTGTCGAACTGGGACCTGACAGAGGCAGCTTCTAACAAACGCTCCTGTACCTTACAATTGCCTAACCTGAGAAAATCTTTACGCCGTTCTTTTTGCTTATCCGTCAGGTCAGGCCTGTCAAAAATTTCCATTACCTCTTGATAGAAGATTTCGGCCTTGCGCCTGATCTCCTGTCCGTTCTTATCTTCCAGCCAGCGTTTGCCATCATACAAGAACCAGGTTTGCGTACGCTTACAGAATGTCAGTTCATGATGAAAATAAGCCAAAAACTTATCCGCGTTACCGCTGTCATTGTCCTCATATTGCAGAATCTTGCCAAACTGAGGTGGTTCCGGAGGTAAAATATGTTCCTGCCGCAGCTTAGCAACAATAAGTTTCTTAGCCACCCGCACCCGCTCTTCCAATTCCGGATCCTCCGCCAGCTTTACATCTTCTTTAACCTGCAACGGTACCGGCCCGCGCTCCTGTTGCAGTTCCCGCTCCTGCTTAGCCTCACTACTGTTGTTAGATGTTTCCGAATTCATCTCATCATCCTTTCTTCCGCCTAACGGTTTATTTATTTGTAAAATAAGTTACACTTATTTTAATTTTACGGGAAATTCTTCCGGCTGTCAAACCAGGTCAGGCCCCAATTATTTTCCGGCAGCTAATTTTATTTCACAACGTTATTGCTCCCAGGAAAGTAAAAAGAGAGGCAGGATTTTGCACAAGCAAAGTTCTGCAAGCGGCGCTGCTACTGGGAGTGAGAAGGTGAGAAGCAGAAATGGCTAAAAGTGTTTATATTGAATAAGATAATACCAATAATTTTTTCTGGGGACTTTTACCCAAACTACCTTCTCACCCTCTCCTCTCCAATCAGAGAGCGGCTTGCCGAGAAAAAAAGTGAAAAAACGACCCTCTCACCTTCCACTCACCTTGACTAAAATTTCCGCTAAGTTTCTTTCGTCTTATGCAAAACTACGCAGCAATGTTCTTTCGTCCAACCAAAAACCGGCCCCGGATTTTCAGGTCCGGGGCCGGGGTAACATTTTTAATTTTTACTTCAGACTTTAATTAATTTTGTGCTTGTAAAAACTTTCATCTCTTTTCTCACTTTGCTAACACCTCCACATACTGCCTCACCAGGTCTCTAATCTTTAATAATTCTGCGTAGCGCAGAAGCTTAGCATAATCATTTCCCTGGGTACCCATATACTGTCTCACTGCCGTCAGGACCACATCTTTGTCAAGCTTAGCCATTTTTTTCAAACAGTCACAAAGAGTTCGTTCCCTATCATAAACTTTAATGACGTGACCATAAGGCGACTGCATATTGGTAATGCCCAGCTCATAAATTGCCGTCCGGCTGTAAAAAAACTTATAATGAACCTTATCCTTCAAAAGCGTAGAATTAAAACCCGTCGGGATCGTGAGCATCAAGCGCAGCGGCGTACGATCACTGAGTCCGTGCAGGAACAGTGCAGTCTCGTGGGAAAAAATACCTTTGCCGCACCGGTATTGGGCCAGAAAATATTCATCCTCAAAAGCAGTCGTGCTCATGTAAAGGCCCCGGCTGACACGTTCCAGTTTACCGGCAGAAGTGCTACGCTGCAGTTTTTTATTGTCGATGCCCGCTTCCCGCGCCTCGGCAGCCGTAAAAATACCCTGCTCTTTGATTAAGAACTTTTCAATAGTATTCACCATCTCCGTCACCTCCTCATGTCTTTTCTATTCGTATTTATTTTAATTTATACGAATTAAAAAGTCAAGTTGTCTTTTATCCTAGCGGTAAAAATTCTTCCTCCAACCAAAAACCGGCCCCGGATTTTTAGGTCCTGGGCCGGGTACAAGTTCGCTTATTCAAATTTTCTTGGTGTCTGCTTTCTGGTTCTTACTTTCTTACCGTTCCAGGTGCATGGCTAGTTTCCTGTCCGTTATTTTTTCGCTGTCTCGTCCGTCTTAACAGACGCAATGGCTTCCTTAATAACAGCCGCCGAATGAGCCAGGGCCGCTGTTTCCTGAGCGCTGGCATGGGTCCGGATCGTATCCAGGATTCCCTGACGCCCCAACACGCACGGGATGGACATGGCGGCGCCGTCCACGCCATATTTCTGCAGCAGCGAGGTGCTGACAGTCATGATCTCCCTGCTGTCATGGATGACCGCCCCCACGATGCGGGCCGTGGAACTGGTAACCCCGTAAGCCGTGCTGCCTTTTTCCGTGATCAGACGGGCACCTACGGTTTTCATGCTTTCGGCCAGCTGCTTTTTCTTCAGGACGGCTTCCTCATCCAGCATCCGTTCCGTATACTGGTCCACGCTGAGCCCGCCAATGCGGACCGCGCTCCACAGCACCACTGCCGACTGGCCGTGTTCGCCCAGCACATTGGCATGGACGGAAGCGGCATTAATATCAAAGATCCGGGCCACCAGGCGTCTGAGCCGGGCCGAATCCAAAAGCGTGCCGGTGCCGATAACTTTTTCCGGGCTGACCCCCGCTACTTCCGGCAGCAGGTAGGTTATAACATCCAGAGGATTAGAGATACAGATGATGATGGCATCCTGACAATAGGGACGCAGCTGGGCAAACACATCCCGCAGGATCTGGACATTTTTCTTGAGCAGGTCCAGCCTGGTCTCATTGGGTTTACGTCCGGCGCCTGCCGCATAGATAATAATATCGGCGCCGTCAGCCGCACTGTACGACCCGCCGGAAATTTTCGGCGTCAGGTTCCGCTCCAGCACGTCGCCGTCCAGATAATCCTCAATCTCACCCTGGACCTTGTCTTTTTCAAAATCAGCGCCAATCAAAACCAGCTCGTTAATCTCCGCCATGCTTTTTAATTTGCCGAATACGGCCAGACCTACATGACCTGCTCCTACCACTGCCACTTTCATTTTTGTTTGCTCCTTTTCTTGGTCACTAAAGTATAACTGGCAGCTAACAGCTGCTCTACCCTGGCTAAAGGCACGCTGCCATCCAGCAGCACCGTCAGCCAGTATTTTTTATTCATATGGTAAGCCGGAAAAAATTGCTGCCGGTCACACAGTGCTTCCACCTGGTCCGGCGGTAACTTTACATTTAGTATATCCACATTGCCCGGTTGTGGCAAGTTTAGTAACCGGGCGGGAATTTCCATCACGATCCCGTACCACTTGCCTGTCTCCGGAACCTTTAAGGGGCAATGCTCCGGATATTCCGGCCAGGGATACCAGGGGTCCGTGCCGTACTCTCGCTGCACATACGCCAGGATTTGTTCCCGCTGACGCTGGCAGGTGCAGCACTGCGTGATAATTTCCTGCACCAGCCGGTCCACTTGCTCCCGGATACCCTGCACAAAATTGCCTTCAGCGCCGTCCTGCTCAAAGGGCAGGTACGCTTCCCCTTCCACCGGGTCAAAAACCTGGACGGCAAAATTGTGCGCCGTCAAGGTAAAGCGGGCTTCCAGGGCGCCGGTCAAAGCTTTTTTCCAGGTGTACACGCCCTGCTTTTTGCGAAAGCCCAACTTGCGCAAGGCGGCCGCCTCCGGCTGGTAATGAGCCAGCATCCTGCTTAAATCCATGTCATGCTCCTTTACGGCGAAGATTATTTTACTTCTTCTTTACTTCCTTTTTAAAAATTATACTCCCTCTTGACATTTACGGCAAACGCACTATAATTATCTAGGATAATTACTTAAAGTAATTAATTTTAAAAACTAACAGCTACTGACAGAAAACACTGCCGGTCGCCCATTTTTAGGAACCGCCGGCACGCTTCTGGAGGAGGAAGAAAAGATGAAAGTAGAAAATGTCAGCGAATTACTGGGAGCCTGCTACGAGGCCAAGAAGATCGTGGAACTGATGCCGCAGCTGCCGCAGGGCATGCGGCCCAGCCACATCCATATCGTGGACATCATTTATCAGCTGCAGCAGGAGCACGGCCTGGTCCGCATCAGTGACATCGGCGCCGCGCTGCACATTACCAATCCCAGCATCACCAAGCTGGTGCACGAACTGGTAGAGCTGCAGGTGGTTAAAAAGCTGCAGAGCCAGAAAGATAAAAGAGTTTTTACTGTGAGCCTGACCCCCCTGGGGCACAAGTATTACCAAAAATATCTGGAAGCCTACCACCAGGAAGTGGCAACCCGGCTGGCCGGAATTTCCGTACAGGAAATACGGGATGCGGCCCGGGTGATACATGAGGCTTATCAACTTTTAACACAAGAAAACGAGGACTACAAGACACTATAAATGGAAACTATCGAAACTATATTTGAAAGAAAACTGGATGCAAAATTAATTCTCTCCGTGATTGCCGCCGGACTCATGTCGTTTACCGGCGTGGTGGTCGCCACCTCTATGAATGTTACTTTCCCCACCCTGATGCAGCAATTTAACATTGACACGTCCGTCGTTCAATGGATCACCACCGGTTATCTGCTGATGCTGGCGGTAATCATCCCCCTGTCTTCTTTTTTGAAAAGGCGCTTCCCTATGAAGCAGCTGTTTCTCTTCGCCGTCAGCGTGTTTATCCTCGGCACCGTGTTGTGCATGCTGGCCCCGGGCTTCCTGGTGTTGCTGCTGGGCAGGTTGCTGGAGGGCGTAGGCGCCGGTATCGCCTTGCCGCTGATGTTTAATATCGTCCTGGAGCAGACGCCTTTTGACAAGATGGGCTTCATGATGGGTGTAGCTTCCCTGATTGCCGCCATCGCCCCTGCGGTCGGACCTTCCTTCGGCGGCCTGGTGGTCAACACCCTGGGCTGGCGGATGATTTTCGCCTTTCTCCTGCCGCTCCTGGTGCTTTCCCTGCTGCTGGGCATCTATGCCGTCCGGCAGTCGTCTAAAACTACCAGAGTTTCTTTTGATGTGCCGGGCTACCTGCTGCTGGTCAGCGGTTTTGTCTGCTTCATCTTCGGGATTAATGCCGCCAGCCACTCCGGCTGGGTCAGCGTACGCGTGGGCGCGCTGTTCCTGATCTGCCTGGCAGCGCTGCTCCTCTTTGTACGGCACACCCGCAAAACTGATAAACCGCTGCTGAACCTGGATATTTTTTTGAAAAATAAATTTACCTTCAGCGTCCTCTTCCTGATCCTGCTGCAATTTGTCTGCCTGAGCATCGGCTTCTTGCTGCCCAATTATGCCCAGCTGGTCATGGGCAAGAATCCCCTGGTGGCAGGCTGCATCCTTTTGCCGGGCTGCGTGCTGGGCGCCGTGCTCAATCCTTTTACCGGCAAATTGCTGGACCACTGCGGCGCAGCCGTGCCTATCCTGATCGGCACCATCCTGGCACTGTGTTCCGCGCTGCTCTTTGCGTTTTATATCAGCACTGCTTCCACCACCGGCCTGGCCGTAATTTATACCTTTTTTGCCGTGGCCCAGGGCTTTACGGTAGGTAATATCATGACCAACGGTCTGCGCAGCCTGCCCAACCAGCTCAACGCCGACGGCAATGCGGTCTTCAGCACCTTTCAGCAGCTGGCAGGCGCCATGGGTACTTCGGTGGTCTCCACTATTGTCGCCGCCGCCCAGCAGGTACAGGCTGGCCACCTGGCCGCCGGCACCAGTCTGGGAACGCAGCACGCTTTTATGTTACTCTTAGCCCTGACCCTGGTGATGGCCGGCTGCGCCTACAAGGCCGTGCTGGCGCCGCAAAAATAGTTTTACATTAAAAAAGTACAAAGCGGGCTGCCCCTCTTCCTAAAAGGAGCAGCCCGCTTTTTAACCGGCGCCAAAACTAAAGTGCCGGTTTTATTTTTTGTCAGCTTCAGACGCAGACGCAGCTTCCCTGAACAAGATCAGCCCGCCTTTTTTAGAATGGCCCGTGTCCCACAATCCGGCCAGGTCCAGCCATTTCCAGGCGCTGTAGGTGACGGCTTTTACCAAAAATTTGCTGGCCGTGGCCTCGTAGCCGTTAAGCAAGAACCAGTGCCATTCGTACTCCTCAAAATCCGGATTGGCGTGGTTCAAAATCAGGCACGGCACCGGATAGCCCTGGTCAATTTGCTGCTTAATCACCGTTTGCGTAGCAGCCAGGTCTTTCTTTCCGTCCCACGCCAGCAGCCGTAAACCGGTTTCGCCCCGGTCCCGCAGATATTTACCCAAACCTTCCTGGTAAATTTCCAGCCGGTCGATGCCGGAAAAACGCGGCTTCAGATAAGGCCGCATCACCTTGGAAAATTCCACATATTCCCTGCGGGTCAGGTGTTTGGCATCGCAAGGATATAATTTAGGCTTGCCTTTATACAAAGCCAGGTAGATGCTGCTGTCGCAGGCCGTTTCCGCCGCGCAGCCGCCCAGACGCATCCACAGGGTGGCAAACCATTCCTGGTTGCCGCCGTACGAATTTTCAATATCAAAATAAGGCAGTTCCTGGCGCATGATGTTTTCTCCACTGTACTAATAAGTATTTCCGCATAGTTGTTTTATGTGTGCTTCTCCTTTAGTTTACGCCGCCATTATAAAAAGCGCAAGCCCGGTTTGGACTTGCGCCTTATGTCAACTCAACTATGGTTATTGTAATCCATTTTTCTGAAAAGGTCTAATCTTTTTTA
>CAXYYS010000077.1:0-8149 GCA_964293585.1 uncultured Acidaminococcales bacterium | reverse complement strand
ATGGTCTTGGCATCCGGCCGGTCCAGTTTGCGAATAGCCTGTGTGGCCTGCAGTCCATCTAAGACGGGCATACGGATGTCCATTAAAACTAACTGGTAATAACCCGGGGCCGAACTGCTAAATTTAGCTACGCCCTCCTGACCATCTTTAGCCCAGTCTACTTTGACTTTTTTATTCTTTAAAAGCAACTGAGCAATCTCGGCATTCAAATAGTTATCTTCACACAAAAGAACCCGGCAGCCTGCCAGGCCTTCATCAATTGCTTTGACCCTGGCCTGAGCATGTTTTGCAGCAGTAGCTTCTCTGTCCCAGGCCTGCAAAGGAAGACTGATTTGGCTTCATTGGCTTTATCAGCGGCGTTCAGCGCCTTGCGCAAACACCGGTCCCGTTTTTCCAATTCCTGCTGCATCTGTATCTCTTTGGTCACGTTACGGTACGAGGCATAAAACAGCCTGCCGTCCGGCAAATTTTCCCGGTGAGTCACGTCCATGGCGACCCAGATATAATCGCCAGTACTTGTCATAAGGCGCAAAGGCTTGAGTTTGAACTGCTGCATGTTAAAGCCTTTCCGAAAAGCTTCAATAGCCGCCTCCAAATCGTCCGGATGCACACCGCTGAAAGCATTTTTACGGTAGCCTGCACGCAGCTTGCTCGTTTCCGGCGGTTTCAGCTCCGGAGCTGAAACGTCCCGATTAATCATGCGTATCATATGCTTATTGGCAAATCTCAGCTCCTGGTGTAACGCATCCGGCATAAAAAGAACGCAGACACCCACTGGAATATTATCCAGGATATCTGCTATCTGCTTATTCTTAATCGTGTTGCTTTCTGTCATTTTTTTGTTTATCTTCATGAAGGTGCCCTCATAGCACATAAAAAACTATGGTAACTGAAAAACACCAATCCTGTTCCCAGAAAAATATTAATCCATATATATCTGTTATAAGGTCACATTCTTCAAAAATCGTTTTTAATATTATATCTTTTATACTATAATTTTACAAGAGTCTGATGCAAAAATGTATAAAAACTGGCCCCGGTCACACAAACCCCGGAGCCAGAAAAGAAAGGAGAAGAGATTGAGAAGGAATGGATGTGTAATTATGCTGAGGTGTAATTATGTATGTTAGAAAGTCCAGCGGGCACCCACATTAACTTGCAGGTTAGATTTCAGTTGACCCAGGTATTTGCTGAGTTCACCGTAAACCACCATATTTTTGCCGGCCTTGGCCGTGCCGCCCAGACTCAGCTCACACCAGTTGTGGGCCACATCATCATTGTAACTGACACTACTGGAACCATCAGCTGCCTTAATATGTACGCCGCCGCTAAAATCGTGGAAGAAATTAGCCTTACCGTAAAGAGTGCCGCCTTTAAATTCTTTACCGGCCGCAACACCCAACCTGGCAATAGCTTTATTTTGTGCCTCCACATGGGCGTTCATGTTGGTAGAAGTTACATAGTCGGCCCCCTGTATCCTGCCCAGGATCAGTTCTGCCTGCGGTTCTACATAGAACCCGTGGCCTAACTGTTTGCGTACGCCGTATTCACCGCTGATGCTGTAGGCCCAGGTATGATAATCTGCACTAGACTTGTTACTACCTTCGCTGACCAGGTCGTAGTTATTACTATACCGGCCGGCTTTAAGGATCACATCATAATACTGCCCATTCTTTTTAATACCGGTTTGGTATAGGGATAATGTGGTCTCGCTTAAATCACCGCTGCCGATCTCGTAGCTGCCACTGCCTTTAGCATGGGAAACAGCCAGTCCACGATAGGTTTTTTCGTTGGGCCCGTTGCTTTCTTTGTCAACGCCCGCCTGGAACAAGTTATATTTCACGCTGCTCTCGTTATGTTCCAAATTACCATGATTATACCGCGCCCACACGCCTGCCTCGGCAGGGCTGGTTTGCCGCAAATCTCCTAACCGTTTCTCCAGGTTGTTAACCTCGCCTAAAAACAGATTCTGCAAACCCAGATGGGTCTGAGCTACGGTACGTACCGGTCCGGTAATTGTCGTTACCGTAGTACCGCCGGTATTCCCGCCGCCACCTGTACCACCACCGGTATCACCACCGCCGGTACCACCGCCGCCTGTATCACCACCGCCTGTATCACCACCGCCTGAACCACCACCGGTCACATTATTAATTGTAATATTAGTCAGATACCATTTACCGTCCGTATCCTTAACTACCGTAGGCGTGTATTGATACAAATTATATTCTCCCGGCTTGCCTGTAAAAGCAAGACTGGACGGAGCTGCGCTAACCACTTCTGCCTTGCCGTTAAGCATGTTGCCCGCAGCCAGATTAGCCGTAGCCAGGTACGGATCATATTTCACCTGAATATAAGCATTGTTAGCAGCAGCATCGGCTCCGGCAAAACTCAGCTTATCAGCCACATTATTAGCCAGATCGCTATTAAGCTTAAAGATACCGTTGTTGCCAGAGAACCTGCTGATAGTCAGGCTCCTGCCGTTTGTAGACGGATTGCGGGTTGCATTATCCCAGGTCAGATCAACCACGCCGCCTTCGTTTAAGGTCAGTCTGGTGATGGCATTGGCACTTACCGTGTAATCTTTCGAAAAAGTATCTACGCCATCCTTATCATAGAAAGAACCATAGCGGTTATCATACACCGGTTTCCAGGTGGCGCCGCCGCCAACTACCAGATTCACCATCCCTCCGTTCTTTTCTTTTACGTTACCTTCCAGATAGGAATCTGCCTGGTCCAGGGTCACATTAATCTTGGCATTCTCATCCTTAGCGCTTACATCGCCTTTTAATTTCACCATCTGGTTTAAAGAATTCGTACCATCAGTGCCCACATTAATAACACCGTTGGTATTAGCATATAACGAAGCTGCCAAAAATTCTGCCCCGCTCACCGGCGTCACGGCCGCACTGATATCGACACTCTTTAGTAACTGTACCGTACCATTTTCACTATAAATACCTGCGGCAGCAGTACCGGCCCGGTTTCCTGCCGCGCCGCCGTCAGCCGTAACTGTAATCGTTACCGGCCCGTTAATCTCTACGCCATTAGTACTCTGATTATTGATACCCACCGCATCCGCAGTCGTATACGCAGGAGTAACGCCATCTACAGCACTGCCGCCCGTAGACCGCACATCTAAAATCCAACTGCCCAGAAGGCTGGCTCTGCCGGCATCTTCGTTTACAAGACCATAAGCTTCCGCAGCAACATTAGCCGTGTCTGCCGTAGCCTTTCCTCCCACAGCCCGGACTACCAAAGTATTAACTGCCGTATTGTCCCCGGTTTCCAGGGCGCTAAAAGTATTCTTGATTCCGTAAGCCTGAGCATAGTTTTGACCAGAGCCGGTACCACCCTGGGCGCTGACTTCGGTCATATTTATGGATGCCGCATCCAGGGTATGAGGCGCATTTTTATTATAAATACCGATAGCTTGGGCATAAGCAGTATCGCCGGTACCACCCTGGGCTTTAACTAAAGTAAAGGTCAGGGCGCCGGTAGCCGCTTCATCGGTTTGATTTCTGAGGCCATAGGCTTCCGCAGAAGCATCCTCGACCGAATCGCCGCCCACAGGGTCAGCTAGTGCGCCGCCCCGGGCCTGTACCGAAATAGTGGTGGGTCCCTTCAGCGTCATGCGATTGTAATTATCAATACCATAGGCCACCGCATTAACCAGGGAACCGCTACCGCCGTTGCCACCCCGAGCCGTAACCGTAATCTTGTTCGCACCATCATTCATGCTAAAAATACCATAATTAACAATACCGCGGGCATCAGCACTAGCTTCATCGTCTGCCGTTTGTCCGGCGGCAGAAGCTGTAATCTCAAACCCTGTGCCTTGAAGCGTACCGTAATTGTTAAAACCATAAGCACTGGCATTAGCGGCAGGTCCAAATCCACCCGTGGCTGTTACAGTACCGGTAATCTTTCCCAGAGCCGTAAACGTATCGGAATAATTATTTTCCACCAGAGAGGCCGTAGCCGTAGCACTCCCCCCCGTACTGGCATTGCCGCCGGTGGCGCTGACCTGGGTAAAGGTAACATTTTTTACGGTAAGCGACTCATCATTCAACACACTATTAATGCCATACGCAGTCGCATCGGCATTGTAGCCCGTACCGCCTTTAGCATTTACCTGGGTAAAAAGCAGATGGCCGGTATTAATATTAGTTCCTTCATTATGGATACCTTCTGCCGTGGCGCTGGCATTACCAGCCAGATAAACCGTATTTCCGTCAGGAGCTGTAGGAGCGCCACCCGTCGCCTGCACATCTATAGTAGTGACGCCGCTCAGAGAAACCTGGTTCAGGTTATAGATACCGTAGGCGGTTGCCGACAAATCATTTTCTGCATCTGTACTTAAAGACTTACCACCAAAAGCCGCCACAGTTAATTTTGACGGGCCGTCAGCAACTGTCAGCAGGTCATTCTCGCTGTGTATACCATAGGCGGTGGCGCTGGCATTTTCCGTACCGCTACCGCCCCTGGCCGTAACATTAACATCCACATTTACAGCCGTCAAACTTCCACTGCTATAAATACCTGCCGCTTCAGCTGATCCATCCGGCCCGCTGCCGCCCAAAGCTGTTATCGTACCGGTAATACTTCCGGCAGTATTCAGCGTGCCGCCCCCATCCAGCCAGACGCCTGCCGCTTTGGCATTAGCCACGCCTGTACCGCTGCTGTTGCCGCCGGTAGCTTTTACTTCTGTCAGGGTCAGATTCCCGGTATTAATTGTTGCTTCACCGTTAGAGTTATATAAGCCGTAAGCTTCTGCATGAGTATCGGAACCTATCTTACCGGTAGCAGACACGGTAATAAAACTTAAATCATCGGTAGTCAAAGATGTACCCTGATTATAAATACCATAGGCTAATACCGAAGCGTTGCCCGCCAGGTTGCTGGCCTCAAAAGGCCGGCCGCCCGTGGCCTGCACGGAGAAAATAGTCTTGCCTTTCAGTGTGGTGACATCACTGCCAAAGACGCCGTAGGCTGCCGCAGAAACATCATTGTCTTCATCCGTACCGGAAGCATTTCCGCCAGTAGCCGTAACGGTTACAGTATTAGAAATACCGGTGCTGCCCATGATTAAAGAAACGCTATTATTATTCTGGCTTCCCGCCAGACCATAAGCAGTTGCCTTCGCCGTGTTATCACTGTTGCCGGCCCTGGCTGTCACCGTCACGTCAAAAGTACCTGTCGTAATAACACCGGCCAGGTTTTCCACACCAAAGGCCTCTGCTTCTGCATTACCATCACTGGTTGCAGTCCCGCCTTTAGCCAAAACATTATTTATAGCCAAACTACCTGTGGTAACCGAGCCGCCCGCTTCATTATAAATGCCGACGGCAGAACCCATAACATTGTTTCCTTGCGTACCGGTACCCTTAACGTAATCAATAATCAAAGCGTCCGTAATAATAGTCGCAGCACTTCCCGAATTATATAAGCCATAGGCCTGAGCATAAGCCGCTCCTGCAGTATAATTTCCTCCACTAGCTATGGATCCGGCTTTAGCTTCGGCGCTAAGTGTGGTTTCCCCTTTAAAAGTCAAGCTGTTATAATTTTCTGCACCATAAGCTGTACCGGTAATATTATTACCCGTTCCCTGGGCCGTACCACCCGTGGCCAAAACGGCAATATTATTGGTACCAGTGCTGGTGCCTATGCTGGTTATAGGCGATGTTGTACCGGCATTCTTTCCATTAACAATACCGTGGGCAATGGCTTTAGCCCCGTTATTTTGCCCGGTAATCGTACCTCCGGCCGCCGTCACAGACAGAGTAGCGGTTTCGGTAGTCAGACTGCCGGCTATATTCCCGATACCGATGGCTTCGGCAGCGGCTTTGCCAATTCCGGCACCGGTAGCTGTAACCTGCGCCGACAACGGCCCGTAAATATTTGTTACCGCAGCGTCATTCAAAGAACCTACCCCTGCAGCCATAACGCGCCCCGCATTCTGACTGCCGTCATTCGCTACCATAACGGTATAATAATTTCCGCTAGCCGGGGTGGTCAGATAGACAGACATCGGTTGTATAGCGGACCCGTCATTGCTGATACCTACATAAACTACATAATTGTCTTCTGAGAGCACAGAAGAAAAGGTACTATTCTGATTAACATTTATAATATCATAAGGAAGTGTCGTGGTACTTTGATTTGTGGCAGGAGAAACCATTTGCGTGGTTGACAGCGCACCCGGCTGCGCCCACCCGGTTCCCGAAAACCCGCTCAAGAGAGAAGCCGTTATCGCCACGGCTAACCAGTTCTGTTTCCTTTGTCGCCTAGACATCATTTCTCATCTCCTTTTCAGTAAAATATTCCTCACAAAGTTCCGTGGTAAAGTAAGAACAGCCACCTCCTTTCATGTATACATAATTTACCCATAGGAACTTTTGCTTTTCTGTCGAATGTTATATTACTTAACCCAACAAGGAAAGGATTGCTATATGCTAAAAAGAATTTTTGGCTTAGGATTATATGTGGGCTGGCTCTGGTCCGTAGCTCTGGACGGCCCGCTTCTGGAACAAACAGCTCCTTCCTGGCGGCTGACCCCGGAAATATTATTCCTGCTTTTCTTGCTTTGTCATTCCCTGAGTGCTTTTACCTGCGGCTATCTGCTTAAACATACCTCCTTAAAATTATCTTTCTTATTGAAAACCGGCTCGGCTCTTACAGCACTTTGTACCGGCTTTTTTTTAACGCTGCCCGTTTACTGTGCCTGCCAGGAAACAATTCCTTCCGGTTTTGGCCTGCTGGCAGCAATCCTGGCCGGCTTCGGTGCGCCGCCGCTTTTTCTTGGCTGGTGTGCTGCCGTTGGCGCTTTAGAAATCGTCCCGGCTGCCCAAACTTTTGCAGGCAGCATGATCGTCGCTACCCTGACGACCTTTAGCTCTGCAGTCCTGCCCTTAGTATTGCAACAGCTGATTTTTACCTGTGTGCCTCTGCTATCCTTATATTTATTCCTGACAACACCCCATCCGGCACAAAACCAGCCCGGTAATATCAATCTTACTTTTAGTCTGCTTTTTCCCCGGCAGCTGCTGATAATCCTGACTTTAGTCTATGTGGCCGGCGGCTCTATGTTTCAGTTGTTGTTTTTAAATACTTCCCTGACACAATTTTTCTATCTCTCTAATATTTCTTATGCCCTGATCTGTCTGGCAGGCGCCGTCCTGCTGACCAAGGTACAGATACCCGATCTTTATCTCTTGTACAAACCGGTTTTACCTTTGACCGGTTTAGGGTTCCTGCTCTTTCCATTAATCCCGCCTTTCATTTCCTTTTTATTATTACAAGGCGGTCTGGCGGCCTTTGATATGTACACCTGGCTCTTAATTGCCTCTCTAAGCCGGGCGCATCTACGGCCTTATACCGTAACCGGTTACGGCCTGGGCTGGATTACCTTATGCGTCTTTGGCGGCGACGTCCTGCAAAATTTACTTAGTTCAACCTCTGTAATGCCGCGTACAACATATGTAGCATCTATCGCCGGCGCCATCTGCCTTTTGGCTACTCAAATTTATCCCCGGTTTCCCAGCCGGAAAGAACCTTTACCACCTACAACACTCCCTAAACCGGTTGCTGCGCCCACGCCGGAAGAAACAAGCTCCGTGCCTGTTACGGTACCTGCTCCGGAACCAGTACTGCCTATAGCAGATGTAGTAACTTCTGAACCAGCCGCGGCGCAGATTACAGTTCCGGCTCCGGAACCACCCGGAGTAAATAGCGCCACTTCTGAGCCGGTACCGTCCCCCACCAATATTGCCGTCCTTGAACCGGAACCGCTGCCGGTAAATTTAGCAACCATCCCTTTACCTGCCGTTCCTAAAACAGAACCTGCTATTACATCTTTCCGGGCTACTGCCGCTATTTATCATGTGGAAACTTTAAAGATTCTATTAACACCCCGGGAACGCCAAGTTCTTTACCTGCTTACCCAGGGAAGAAATTATAAAATAATTGCCGACAAACTTGGCATCTCACAAAATACCGTTAAGTTCCATGTGAGCCATATTTACGACAAGTTTGGCGTATACAGCCGCCAGGAACTTTTCCAATTATTAGAACAGGCTACCATAGAAAACTAACAATCGTAAATTGTAGAATGAAATTGAACACTAAAACTAAATAAAAAGATCCATAG
>CAXYYS010000076.1:0-8189 GCA_964293585.1 uncultured Acidaminococcales bacterium | reverse complement strand
ATTATCGGGGTGGGACTGCTGGTAACCAAGCTTAAAACGCGCAAGGATCCCATTCCCTTTGGACCGTTCTTATGTTTCAGTGCTTATATCTCTTTGTTATTTTCTCCGTATCTAATTTATTTTTATTGGAGTTTATTCGCATAAAAAAGGTAGTTTATGGTATAATAACTGTGTATATTTCTGATTTCCTTTCTTGTGTCTTAGCAGTTGTACTTTGGGAAAGTAGGTATATTCATGGATTTAAAAAAAATAGTTACTAAATTTTTTGAAGATGTACCTAAGAGTGTTATCGGTATCGATATCGGTTCCGGTAACATCAAAATTGCCCAGGTAGATCTTAGTGGAAAAAGACCGGTGGTAACCAATGCCGTCAGCGCTGAATTGCCGGTGGATATGGTCAATAATGGTTTTATCCGCATGGCTGCCCAAATGACCGGTTTCATGAAAAAAATAATTGAGAAAAATAATTTTTCGGCCAAATATGTGGTCTTCTCTATTGGCGGCCGGAATGCTTTCGTGCGTGAGATTACCGTTCCGACCATGCCGGATGAGGAAATGCGGCAGGCGGCTATCTGGGATGCGGGGCAGTATGTTCCTTACGAAGCGAACAGTTACTACACGGATGCGGCTAAGTTTGGCAAGCCGGATGCCAGCGGTCAGCAGCCCATGCTCCTGGTGGCAGCGCCCAAGGAACTGGTGGATACGATGCTGGAGATTGGTGACGGTTTGGGTCTCATTCCTCTTTCGGTGGATATTGAGGTGCTTTCCTGTTACCGGGTGCTGAAAGAGCAATTAACAGACTTTGTGCTTCTTGATATCGGCAGGGGCTATTCTCTGATTACTATTTTCCAGGGCGGGGCGCCGGTGGCGCAGAGAAGCATTCCCCATGGCAGTCAGATGTTTGATTCTGCGATTGCCGACAGTGTGGGCTGTTCCCTGGAAGAAGCGGAGCAGACCAAAAGGGAAACCAATATCCTGGGAGCAGAGGACGAGGCAGTGCATGCTAAGTATAAAGCCTTGTTCGATGCTGTGGACAACATGGATAAAGAAGTACACCGGACTTGTGAATATTACCGTATCAATAAAAAAGAGGCTGTGTTTACCAACCTGATTTTGGCAGGCGGCGGTGCGGCTATGCAGGGATTGGAAAAATATTTGAACCGTAATAATGATTTAAAGGTTTCCACCCTGGATGTCCGGGCGGTGGTTGATTTTTCGGGTAAGATTCCCCAGGAAGAACGTAAAGAGCTGGCTTCCATTTGCACGGTAGCTATTGGTGCTGCCTTAGCAGGAGGTGAAGCCAAATGATTAAGATTAACCTTTTACCTGCGGAACGGCAGAAACGGGAATTCCCGCTCTGGAAGGTCTATCGTTTCTTTACCTATATTTTTTTAGGATTGACGCTTTTATTGTGGGCTTACAATCTGGGCATGTATAAGTATGTGAACTCTAAGATTGCGGATGTGGACAGCCAGATTGCTCAGGTGAAAGTTTGGGAAGACCGTTATAATAAGGCTCAGACTGAAAATGCTGATATCAGGAAACGCGAAACCATGTTGGCGGAACTGAATAAGAACCGTATCACCTGGAGTCGTTTCGTAGCGGAACTGGGCAATGTGACCCCGGCAGGTTGCTGGCTGGATAATATTAAACAGACAGCTACCAAAACCGGTGATAATTTGACTATCAAGGGCGGCGCCATGAATATGGATACCGTGCTGGATTATACGACCAGGCTGCAATCTCTGCCTAATGTGACGGATGTACAGATAGTGGATACGGCACAAGCTAAAAAGAATAATGTGTCTTATATTAATTTCACTTTACAGTTACAGAGAAGCGGGGTGGCTAAAAAATGAAGTTTAATCTTAAACAGCCGGCCTTATCACAAAACAGCAAATACTCTCTGTTCCTGTTAGGATCATTTTTACTGTTCGTCCTGGTGTTGGTCTTTGTGGTGACACCGCTCTATCAGGATAATCAGAAGAACAACCTGGTACTGACAGGTAAGCGGCAGAAGCTGGCGGCTTATCAAACTTTTGCCCAACAAAATAAGGATTACGAAACTTTTGCTACGACGCAAAGGGTTAAGCTTCAGGAGGCTCAGAAACATATTCCTGACCAGGTATCTATCCCTGATGTCCTGCGTGACTATTCAGGCAAGGCGGAGCATACCGGTGTTTCCATCACGAATATCAAGACGCCGGCGGCCGCAGAGATTGTCAAGGAAGGTAATGCTTTTGCCGTGCCTTTGAAAGTAAAGCTAACCGGCAATTACTATAAGATTGTGGATTTCCTGCAGCAGGTGGAAGCAGGCGACCGTTATGCCAAGCTGCAACAGGTGGGCATTAGTGGTAACGAGACCAATGGTGATTTGACCATGGATACTCAGCTAACGGTCTATGCCCTGAAGAAGGAACTAAAGGGAACGCCTACGCTGCCTGTGGAAAACAAGAGCGAAGCAACAGGTTTGGAAAGAGTTCGCGAAAGAGATAAGGCGAATATGGAAGCCCTGTCCGGTAATAAGTGACGTGTATCAAAAAACTGCAGGCGCAAATTTCGCTTTGCAGTTTTTTGTACATCAGGTTCCTCTTGTCTGGAAAAATAAAATAGTACGAGGAGTAATATGCATACTAAGTATGAGGACGCAATCTTAAAAATTTTACAGGATTATCAGACGAAAAATATTTCTGAGTCCGAGGCTATTACCAGTGTTAAAGCACTCAATGTGCTGGACCTGGGGTTTGCTACTCTGGATCAGAGCCGTTCCCTGCGTCAGGGTTTTCCGGAGGTAGTTTACTGCGCCGGTAAGACCATTGCACAGGTGGTCGTCATCATAGATCAACTTTTAACGCAGCATGATAATGTACTGGGAACCAGGGCTACTGCCGCAATGTATGAGGCAGTGAAAGCAAAGGTGCCTGATGCCGTTTATGATGAGCAGGCGAGGATGATCATGGTGGAGCGCCAGCCCCTGCCCAAGGATGCTAGCAGGGTAATTGCCGTGGTCACGGCGGGTACCAGCGATATCCCGGTGGCGGAAGAAGCAGCTTTGACGGCTGCCATCATGGGTAACAAGGTGCAGCGGATTTATGACGTGGGCGTGGCAGGTTTGAACAGGGTCATGGCCCGGGTGGAGGATTTGCGGCAAGCCAATGTCATTATTGTTATTGCCGGCATGGAAGGGGCTTTGGCCAGCGTAGTGGGCGGCCTGGTAGCCAAACCGGTACTGGCGGTGCCGACCAGTGTAGGTTATGGTGCTAATTTTCAGGGACTGTCCGCACTTTTGGGGATGCTGAACAGCTGCAGCGGTGTGGCCGTGGTCAATATTGATAATGGATTCGGAGCTGGCCGGCTGGCCAGCATCATCAATCATCTGAGGTGAAATTTTGAAGACACTTTACATTGAAGCTTTTGCCGGTATCAGCGGCAATATGCTGGTGGGAGCCTTACTGGATTTGGGCTTTCCGTTTGCAGTCTTACAGCAGGAACTGGCTAAGCTGCATTTAGGGGAATACAGGTTAATCTTGCAAAAAGTTAATAAATGCGGTATTGCTGCCACTTATTTTAATGTGCAGCTGCCATCAAATCATGAACATGAGCATGAACATGAGCATGAACATGAGCATGAACATGAGCATGAACACGAGCATGAGCATGAACACGAGCATGAGCATGAACACGAGCATGAACATGAGCATGAGCACGAACATCATCACGAAGCTGCAGCCATACCACATCACCATGAGCATCGTAATTATGCAGATATCCTGCAGATCCTGCAAGGGTCAGACTTGGATAAAACGGTACAGGTACAGGCTGCACAGGTTTTTAAGGCCCTGGCGGTGGCCGAGGCCAAGGTACATGGTACCACGATTGAAAAAATTCATTTTCATGAGGTGGGAGCCATTGATACTATCATCGATGTGGTGGGTTGTATCTTAGGTTTAACCTATCTGCAGATTGATAAGGTGTATATTTCGGCTGTAACCACGGGACAAGGATTTGTGCAGTGCGCCCATGGTTTGATGCCGGTACCGGCGCCAGCTACGGCGGAACTTTTGCAGGGACTGGTGACACAAAAAGGCAGTGTGACTAAGGAACTTACCACGCCTACGGGTGCAGCCCTGGCCAGGACGCTCATGACTCAAGCCCTGGAGCTACCGGCGGCGTTTATCGCCCGGCAGATTGGCTATGGCGCAGGTACCTGGGAACTGGATATTCCCAATGTTTTGCGGGTAAACCTGAGCGCAAGTGAGACGCCGGTTGCAGATACAGCAACAGAACAGCTGCATATCTTAGCCTGCAACGTGGATAATCTCAATCCGGAGATTTATCCCTATGTAGTAGAACAGGCTTTAAAATTAGGTGCTTTGGATGCCTGGATCACGCCTATCGTGATGAAAAAAGGCCGGCCGGCGCAAGAGATTTCTCTTTTAACCACGGCAGAAAAACTGGCGTCCTTGCAAAAACTGTTATTCACAGAAACCACGACCCTGGGTATCAGGGATACGGAAGTAAAAAGGACGGCGTTGACCAGAAAACTGGTACCGGTAGAGACACCTTGGGGAAAGATTAAGGTTAAGGTGGCAGCTTGTGCGCAGGTAGAAGTTAATGCGGCTCCGGAATTTGAAGATTGCAAGGCCGTGGCGCAAAAAGCAGGACTGCCCCTGAAGCAGGTGCAGGCGATCGCATTGCTGAACTATTATAAAGGCAGGAACGATGAAAAGTGATTTTGCAGCTTATGTGGAACAGATAAAGGCACAGTTGCAAGCTAGCGGCGCCCTGCTCACGGAAAAACCTCTGAATTACGGACAACAGCTGGTTTTAACCAGAGGACAGGATAAAGTTGTCTTGTGCATTTATAACGGCAAGAAGGGTTTTAAATTAGTCTGGGGCCAGCAGGAAAATGCTTTAAAGAAAAGCTGTCAGGAACTGCTGGCAGCCGTAGCAGGCAGTAGTGGTACCGCCGGTCCGGGCATCCTGTTTGACGGTCAGGCTGGTTTTGAGGATTGGTGGGCAGGCAGTGATGAATCCGGCAAGGGGGACTATTTTGGACCCCTGGTGGTGGCTGCGGTGTGCCTGCAAAAAAAAGAAGCCGCGGCTTTGATAGCCGCCGGTGTTAAGGATTGTAAGGAACTAACCGACAGCAAGATACTGACCTTAGCGGCACAGATAAAAAATATTACGGCGCTGTATGCGGTTTTAGTCATGAACCCTGCGGCGTATAATAAACGCTATGCCGGGTTAAAAGCTCAGGGCCTGAATCTGAATACACTGCTCGCCAGCGGGCATTATCAGGCGCTAAGCCAGGTGCTGCAAAAACAGCAGCGCTGCCGGTGGGTGCTGATAGACCAGTTTACGCCGGATTTAACCCTGGTACACCGCCTGCGGAATGATTTCCCACAACTGCAAACAGTGCGGCAACAGCCTAAAGCGGAAGCGGATATTGCGGTAGCGGCGGCGTCTGTGCTGGCCAGGGCTGCATTTTTACAGAACTTACAGGAACTGGCCCAGGCAGCCGGCGTAACCGAGTTACCCAAGGGTGCCGGTCCGCAGGTCACGGAAGAGGCCGCCCGGCTGGCCCAGGTTTATGGCAAAGAAGCACTGGCTAAGTTTGTGAAATTACATTTTGCCAATACGAAAGCTTTAATCCTGGCTTAATCTGAATCTGGTAGATTTAACTTCTAGAGGAGAAACTTGTGAAAGCGCTAATTGTTAATGCCGATGATTTTGGTTTGGCAGAATCCATTAATAGGGGTATAATTAAAGGTTATAAGGATGGTTTTATCACCAGCACGTCTCTGATGTGCAGCGCACCGGCCTTTAAAGATGCGGTAGCACTGGCCCAAGCTCATCCTGGTTTGGGGGTTGGCATCCACCTGACGCTGGTGGGCGGCGTGGCGCCGGTACTGCCACCGGAACAGGTGCCCACTCTGGTTGATGATCAAGGTGTTTTCCCGGAAAACTATGTGCTTTTTGCCAAGAAATTATACACGGGCGGCATTAAGCTGCCGGAAGTAAAAGCGGAACTGACCGCCCAGATTGGACGCGGTTTAGCCACCGGTTTGCATTTCACCCACCTGGACAGTCATCAACATCTGCATGTTTTACCGGGAGTGAGTTCCGTGGTCCTGCAGTTATGCAGGGAGTATAAGTTTAAGGCGGTACGCGTCCCGGGTGAGGCTTACCTGTGGAGCGGTGGTTTTGACGGCGGTCTGGTACGGACCCTGGGAAAGTGCGGGCTGACTTTTTGTGCTTCCTTATTCCGGCGGCAGTTGTCAGCGTATGGCCTGGTGGCACCGGATCATTTCTTCGGTATGCTGGCCGGCGGTCATCTGGATGAACGTCTGGTAGGTAATATCCTGGAGGCTTTGCCGGACGGGGTCAGCGAGATTATGACTCATCCCGGTCTGGATGCGGCAGAACTGGCCCGGAAATTTACCTGGGGATACCATTGGGAACAAGAGTTACAGGCTTTTCTTGCTCCGGCTAATAAAGATAAGCTGGCGGCAAATAAAATACAATTAATGAATTTTGGTGGTTTGACTAATGCCTAGAAAAGTATTGTACAGGATTATAGCTCTCTTTCTTTTTGTGGTAGCTATTTCTGTCGGCGTAATTTATTTTACATTTGATATACGGGCTTTGGAATATTTGACCATGTTTGAACCGTGGTCTATTTTGCTTGCACTGGGCTGTCTCTTCATCGGTTTGTGTTTTGATGCCTTGCGCCTGGTCACTTTGACGAAGATTACCGGAGAGACTCTGCCGGCGCTGGATGTTATTAAAGTGGTTTTAAGCAATTATTTCCTGGCGCTGGTGACGCCGGGGGCAACGGGCGGTGCGGTTGCCCAGATCATGTTCATGAAAAAGGCCGGTATCCCGGTGGCTAAATCGACGGTGGTCATCTTTGTCCGTACCATCATGTCTATCTTGTTCTTAATTATCGTGGTACCTTTTTTCATGAATGTGGATAGTGCTGTCAAAGGCTGGGTGCCGATGTATGTGATTGTGACAGTATCCCTGATTTTTACGGCCATGCCTATTGCAGCGGTGTATTTAATGCATACCCAGTATCCGCAGCGTATCATTTATTCTTGCACCCGGCATGTTTCCCACGAACTGCGCCGGAAATGTTTTCTCTGGTATAGTGATTTTAAAGAAGCGTCTTTTATCATGGGGCAGCGGCCGGGCATGGTTTTAAGGGCCTTTTTGGAGTCAGGCTTAAGCCTGGTTTTCATTTATGCCACGGTGCCGGCTTATTTTACCGGTCTGCATTTTGATTTTAACTTATTACAGGTCATGGGCAGGATGCTGCTTCTGAACCTGGTCTTATATTTTTCACCTACCCCTGGTGGTTCCGGTATAGCCGAGGCCGGATTCCTGGTACTGTTTAAGAATTTAGTACCTGGCGGTACGGTAGGTATCTTAGCGGTTTTATGGCGTTTTACAGCTGAATATATTCCATTTTTCCTGGGTGCTGTGATTACCTTGCGTACTTTTGGTGCCAGCATCTTATCCATAACTGAAGGGAGAGGCAAATAAACTTATGCAAATTTTGATTACAGGTGGCGCCGGTTTTATCGGCTCCCATTTATTACAGCGTTTACACGGGAAACCTGGTTTACAACTGACGGTGGTTGATAATTTGGATACCGGCTACAGGGAGTATGTGCCGGAGGATGTAGAATTTATCCAGGCGGATATCCGCTCTCAGGAACTGGAAGCATGTTTTGCCAGCCATCATTTCGATGCGGTCCTGCATCTGGCGGCGCAGACCATGGTGCCTTTTTCGATGGAGCATCCCCGGGAGGATTGCGACGTCAATCTGCTGGGCTTGATTAATGTCCTGGAATGCTGCCGGAAATATCAGGTACCTTCCCTGACATTTTCTTCCAGCGCCGCTGTGTACGGGGATAATGAAAATGTTCCCTTAAAAGAAACAGAAATGCTGAAGCCGACATCTTTTTACGGGATTACGAAGATGGCCACAGAACATTATCTGCGGGTTTATCATGAGGTGTATGGTCTTAACACCACGGTCTTCCGTTTTGCCAACGTGTACGGAGAACGGCAGGGTGCCGGTGGTGAAGGCGGCGTCGTCAGCGTCTTTTGCAAGCTTTTGGCAGCTGGGGAACCGGTGACGATTTATGGTGACGGGGAGCAGACCCGTGATTTTGTATACG
>CAXYYS010000075.1:0-8221 GCA_964293585.1 uncultured Acidaminococcales bacterium | reverse complement strand
GGAATCATCATAATCATCCTTATTTAAGTCGCTCATGGATGAATTACCCCCAGGACGGCATTAATCGTCATGCCGGAAGTAGAATCAGAAATAAATCCGATGAACGAAGGAGCAAACAAACAGGTGGAAACCGCAAAAATCAAAAGAATAAATTTATGGGTACCGGCACCACCGTTACCAGCAAAAAGTGCAATGGCCGCAGCTGCTAAGCCAAGAGTACCAAGAGTTAAAGGCAAAGGACCAGTAAGCTGCTTCGCCAAACTGTTCAAGAACCTGGTCCAGGGCCAATCAATACCACTAACACCATCACCAATGGTATAATTTCCCGCCGAAGCAGCTAACGCCTGAGAAGCAAGGGGAATATTCATGATCAAAACCGTAATGATAAAAGTCCACCGAATATACCTGGAATTTAACTTTGCAACCAAACCTTTAAACATATTCATTACCTCCTAAAATTTAAATGTGCCGCAACACATATTCATCATGAGCGCTATCATACCGTTCAACTTCAATGATGTCTTGAATCTTTCTTTCTTTCCTGCCATCCGGAAGCGGAACATGCACGATCGATATAACAACGTTTATGGCTTCGCCAATAAGTTCTTTCAAATCACCTTTTGCATCTTCATCTTCCTGAGCCAAAGACTTAATTCTTGTCAGCCCCGCAACAGCATCATTAGCATGAACCGTACAGGCACCACCAGGATGACCGGTATTCCAGGCTTTTAACATGGTGTAGGCAGCGCCGTCCCTGACCTCGCCAACAATTATCCTATCCGGGCTTCTACGCATACAGTCAGCTAAAAGCCTTGTCATGTTATACTTGATACCATCTTTACCTGTATCCTGTTTGGTGAACATGGGACTATAATCATCAGAAGGACACTGTAACTCCGGTAAATCTTCAAGTGAGATAATCCGGTGAAATGGGGAAAGCTTAGAGATTGAATCCAGGATCGCGTTGAGAAAGGTTGTTTTACCGGTACCGGTACCGCCAACTACCAGAATGTTTTTTCTTGCAAGAATTGCAGAATCTATATAATCCTTATACTTCTGGGACAAGGTACCGTTATCAACATAACTTTGCAAAGTAAAAATCTTAATGGCGCGTTTACGAATATTGAACTGGGGCTGACGAACAACCGGGGGAACTTCACCCTGAAACCTGGCACCATATCCTTGTATCTCAGCCGAGATAGATGGGATATCCTCATTCACAATCTTGTGAACCTGACCGGCCACAAGCTCAATAATGGCTTTAATTTTGCCCGGGTCCAAGTGAAACTTAGTTTTAACCTTACCTTCTTCATGGGCCTCATATCGGATGAAGCCATCATCATTCACATAGATCTCTGTAACATCATCACGGTTCAGAAGATTAGCTAAATCAGGGCCACCAACCTGATCAAGTACCCTGTTTTCACTCATCACCGCTCACCGCCTGTGCAGGCGTCTCATCCTTACTGGAGGTATCAACGATATGATTTTCCGCAAACTCCTTATAAAGCTTCAAATAATCATCGACCCCCGGTACAGACACGCCAGCTTCCATCTTTTTCTTTAAATCAAGCAGGACACCAATCAAAAGGGCCTTCTGATCAAGAGGAAATCCAGTAGCCTTAATAGTCATAGAAATAAATCTCAATTCCTCTTCTTCCAAGGTCTTTTCTATTTCCTTACTTTCTTTCTTATAACGAGCAACCTTCTCGTTATAAATCTCCTTCTGCCGGTTATACTTGCGCTTCAAAGCAGAAAGCCTTGTGGTTGATAACTTCAAGATGCTTCTACCTTCCTTTCTTCCTTTAAATCAAATTGAGGCTTAAAATCAAAACCAGACTTGTTTTTCTTCCTTTTATCAAGCGCCGCCTTGAGCAACGCATCACGGGCCGGATAAGGATTAGGCCTAATAACATCACTTGCGACCGGAGCCTGATACAACTTAGACAAAAAGTAATCGTTCTGATAATACTTAACCTTATCAGTAAGTATGGGAGCATTACCGCTTGCAAGAATAATCTCTTGCTCCCCCATCCTCTTAATCTCATCGCCGGTCATCAAGGCCCGCCCAATCTCACTTCTGCTATATTGTTTCTTGGTCATAAAACCACTATCCGAAACATTTGTAGCAACAATAGTTTTATTGCCCAGAAGCTTTTCGGCATAGGAACCAGTGTCGTTATCATTAGGAGCATAAAAAATTTGTAAATGGCAATTCATCAAAATCTGATTATCCTTACCATAGATACCGTTGATCTGCGGCATACCCTGATTAATAAGGAAAACCTTCATACCATAACCGGCTATATATGATAACGTCGCCGCAAAACTTTGCAAATTACCAAGGCTGCTAAACTCATCCATCAGGAAAAGACATTTATGTTTATAAACACTTTTGGCCTGACCGTTAACGTACTCACCTATAAACCTTGCATGATGCCGTACCATCATTTCGAAAAACAACCTAAATATTGGTGACAGCCTCAAAATATCAGACGGTGGAGTAACCAAATAACAGGATACCGGTTTACGGTAATTCATAAGATCATCAACACAAAAATCACTTATAGAAGTATTGGCGGCTAACACCGGATCAGAATATTCCTTCAATGCGGTATTTGCAGTTGAAATAATGGAACCGCACTCGTTAGCCGGAGTACGACTAATCTTTACGAAAGTTTCATAAATTCGTGGATGCACACCGGGATTTTGTGCAAGGGAGTTAGGTCCGGGATAAATCTGTCTTAAATCCTCCTGGGTAAAATGCCTATTGACATATCTAGGAGGATTAGCCTTACCATCCCATTCCCGGATATCAATTCCCTCATCAGGAACATGCTCAAAATTCATTAACGCTTCCAAGGTCTCTAAAAAATCCTTAGGATTCACAACCTTTTGGCCGGTACGTTTCTCAACCTTGTGCATCTTCCCGTCCTCACCAATTTCCTCAACAGTTATAACCTCATCCTCTTCAACGAAGTTAGCTTTCAAGAAACTGGCAACAGTGCTTAAGCTGGGACTGTTTGGATAATGTTCAGGATCTGCGAAATGTGCGTACTTTAAATGAAGGATGCAAGCAGTAATAACATCAGCAGCATTAGCGGTCCAATGATCCGGCTTTCCTTTACCTTCATAATCGGCAATCACCGCAGCTATGTTCTGAGCCATGGAAATTTCTTCAGGCGTCCCAATCCTAATCTCATCAAGAGGATTCCACCTGGCCGTACTGCCATCAGAAGCCGTTGGTTCAAACTTAATAGCGACCTGCCCCATACGTTTCCGGTACCCAGCAGTGATGCCCCAATTTTCCGACTTAATATCATTAACTATGACGCTTTCGTCCCAACTACCAAGCAAAGTAGGGATAATAAGCCCAACACCTTTACCAGACCTGGTAGGCGCAATCACGGCAAGATGCTTATTGCTATTATCACGCAGGAAGAAATGAGGTAATTTCTTATAAATCTTTTCCACGCAATCATAAACAAAGCAATAAGGATAAACAGTTAAAGGATCAACGGCACGTGGATTATACTTAGGCGGATTATCAATCTTCTGTTTCACTACGGTTAAGGCGGCTTTTAATTTTTGAATATCGGAAGGACGGGTTGCGTCCTCCAATGCGGAAGAAAGTCTTGAATAATAATCATGGTAAAGGTCAAGCTTTGCCATCTTCTTCTTATCAAAAGCCATCTCACCAAAAGCTTTTTTTTCAATCTTGATACGTTCCAACCATCTTAAGAACTTTGTACATAACCTGGTAAGAGAACCATCATATAAACCCACGACAACGCCATGACCGCTTATTAAATCCATGTTAAGCATATCCTTGTAATCGGCCCATCTTGCGGTACCATGACTGGTAAGATCATGCTTAGATCCAAGAAAATATAAAAACAAAATCAAAACAACAAAACTAAAGAAAATGTATAGATAAGTTTTACCAAACAACTGAGGAATATAAGAGTGCATCTCACTGAACCAGACAAAATACTTCCAAGGCCAATAGTAAGGAACACCATGATAGACCATGAACGGATTACCAAGCAGCTTGTCATACTTAACCAGCTCCGCAAGCCTTTGCGTGGCCAGCCACAAACCAGTAAACAAACATGTAAAGGTAAGAAACAGCCTAATCATCTAAATACTCTCCAATCCCTACATCATTATTGACAAACACGCTAAACTGAAAACCAGGAGAAATCGTAATCGTAGGATTCATATTAGCATCACGTTCAATAAGTTTCTGTGCAGTATTCAAAATAGAAGCTGCCGCACCACTTACGGCCTCCTGACCAGGACTACGTTTATCTGTACCACTGGAATCACCGGTAGCACTTTGCGCCACCGCTGCAAAAATAGCAGATAAGAAAGCGGTCCTATATAACGTGCTGCCGTGATCATCATACTTATCAGAAAGGCCAGGATATCCAACACCATCAATAGCCTTTTGCTGGGGCAGATAAATATTGGAACCATCCGGTAAAATAATCCTGGTAAAGCTTACGCCTATCCTTTTATTTCCCCGGCTTCCGGCAGTACCAGAAACACCAATAAGCTTAGAACCTTGTGGAATCAATAAATGTTCACCAGTCAAACTATCGTATATATTCTGCCGAACCTGGGCGACTACATCGCCATTAGGAACGTCGCTTGTCACTCCCGTGAGAAGTGTCGCCTGGATCACCGACCCGGCAGTTAGGGTAAAAACCGAATCACTTACCACCGCAGTAGAAGATGGGACATAAGACGGCCCATTAGTAACTTGGCCAGAAGAACCAATCGGAACTGCAACCCCGTTATTTGAGGACTGTTGGCCTTGACCAGTAGTAGAACTCTTAAAAGCAAGAGCGCTATTTAAATAAGTTTCTCGCACCCTGGCCGCCTGGGTCTCTTGACCAGCGGCCGCAGCAGCAGGATTTTGCGGGACTGAAGGGACAGCAGGCACACGCTGTGCAACGGGTACATAAGTTGTGTCTTTATCATCAGGAGCATAAATTCGTCTTTTAACCGTGGGATTAAGACTTACATCCGTTTCAGGTTTCTGACCAGCTTTTTGGCCGGAAGGATTATTTAACGGTTTTTGTTTAGCCTGTTTATGAGCAGCCTGTTCATATTTACTTAGATCGGCATATTTATCCGGCAAACCATTTGCTGGATTCATGGATGTTGCCGCAATCGGTAAATTAGCGGACTCCTTTTTGGCAGGCGGAGTCTTTGTCATAAAAACATTACTAACAATCATGCTTAAACCGAAAAGAGTTGCAACGCCAATCACTCCTAAAACCGCAGTTTTTTTCAACCTTTTACTACCAGCCGTAGGATCTTCAACAGCTGAAAGATCTATCTGACTATCAGATACATCTTCAGTCTCATCCGGCTCACTATTTATTACCTCATCAGCCCCATTATTTGTCTTATCATCCTGGAGCTTCTTTTCTTTTCCCTTCTTAGTAATAAAATTAAAAATCTTATTGTCAAAATCGAACATTCGCACCACCGGCTTTCAATTTAAAAAACTCTCTAAAATCATCAGATTCAATATCAATACAAAGATTACCGTTTTGTCCGCCAGCTTTAATCTTTTCCCAGATTTTTGATATAAAAGCTTCGGCAACATCCTTCTCAAAAGGGCCAAGTGTATCAATACGAGTTTCATTCTGAAAGTGAACATAAAAACTACCATTCTCTATATACAACAAACTCTTACAATAATAGATGGTATTAACCTTGCAAAGAATACGATCGGGAAGTTTCAAAAAGATATCAACCATATGCCTAGTCACCCTTCCTAGAAACTTCAGCAAATAATTTAGGTGAATAGAACAATTTCCCATGTTTAATGACATGATCAACGATAAAAAACTTACCGGCAATAGTATAAGTAACAAACTTCAAAGCGCCAGTCGAATCAACATCGTATAAAGCAGGCATCTGATTAAAATCAACGTGCTTCATTTGAATGTAAGTACGGGCACCATCCTGGGCAACATCCTGAGGTAAATCTTTGTCATTAACACCCACATTTTTAACCTGATAATCATAAACAAGATTCTGTAAAAAACTCTTCTTATTGTCAGGACGTAACCTTGTACCAGATGAAGTATCTGTACGCTTAAAAAATCTACTTTCTTCAGGGACAACTTTTTGTTTATTATAGAAATCAATACTAAACTTATTGTTGTAGTAAAGCTTGCCATGAACAAACACGCGATCAGCGACAAAGAACTGGTTAATCACACGGTAATTTATCAAGGAAAGCTTTTGTTTCTTATCCAGTACGTCAACATTGTACAAAACAGGCAAATCATACTTATTATTCTTGGGCATCTTAATATAAGTACGGACGCCATCATCCATAATCTCCAATGGCACCAGGACCGGGTCAACCTTGTCCTTGTTTTTAACATCATACTTATAATTAAGTTCCTTCCCCCAGAGCTTCATATCCCAATCGGATTTCTTTAAATTTTGAATCCAACTAGCATCAGAATTATATTTAGAACCAGAAACAGAAAAAGCCTCATCCGGGAAATTAAATGTAATCAAAGGATTATAAGTATTTCCAGAATGAAGATCTAAACGATAAGCGTGTAAATTTGTATCAATAATTATATTGGTCGAGATGTTGGGCGCCAAAGGTTTAATATAAACGTGAACAACATTAGCAACCTTAGCCTTATCAATAAGCCATCTTTGCGTATCTCCACCAACAATATAAGTAACAGTCTCACCAGGTTTAAGTTCAATGTCACTTACAAACCCAAGCTGTGTATCAACACGATATAAACTATCCGGTTTATAGTCATAAGTAACGCGAGCTGCTACAATCTGCGCATCCGTCATACTATATATCGCTTTTTGGTCCTGAGCGAAGGTAAAATGTGACCCAAGAAGACTAACCAGGACCGCGGCAATTAAAACCTTATCTTTAATCATGGTATTACTCCTTAGTCGCATCATTTTCACGCGCATAA
This sequence comes from uncultured Acidaminococcales bacterium, assembly GCA_964293585.1. Classification (GTDB taxonomy): domain Bacteria; phylum Bacillota; class Negativicutes; order Acidaminococcales; family Acidaminococcaceae; genus JAKVKY01. The sequence continues at coordinate 1,244 of CAXYYS010000075.1, read as the reverse complement.
CTTAAATCGGCAATCTTGATACCCAGCGGATTAATTAAAAGCTCCTCCTCTTTTGTCGGAGGCTGAATAACAATAGTAAACAAGGCAACATAATTATCTCTTTTACCAGTAACGCCACCGTTGATACTGTATTCCTCTTCAACCCAACGAACCTGATATGTACGGTTACTTCCCGGCTGCAGCTGAATACTTTTAATGGATGGCTGAACCGTAAACTTTCCTAACTTAGCAACAGGATTTTCCTTGGCCATCATGATATTTAACTTCTGGGCCGCCTGCTGGGTCATGAAATGTTGCGCTGTATTCCAGTTCGTTTTAAATAACACAGGATCAAGGGGCACGGAACGAATTTCATTAACATATTGCGTTAAAAAATGTTTAATCTCGGCATCCTGGGGCTTATAATTCGTAGCTTTCAATTCACCGCCGGCCTCCACCCTACCCGTAGCATTATCAACACGAACAACGTATGTTCTATAATTAGCGGTCATCGTAACGAAAACCGTACATACGACACAAACGATGATCAGCGCCAAATATAATAGGTTTCTCCTGTTGGCAACGTCCTTCAGATACGAAAGGTTAAATATATCATTTTCATATCTGCCATAAGCACCCTTATCAAAAGCACGTCTAGAACTGCCCTTCGGCTTATATTTTTCCTGAGAATCCATACCTAAAAACCTCCGTATTCATCATGTTGTAAAATCGTTTTAACTTTATTACAGTTAAATTTTAACACTAATAACTATAAATTGCAAGCATACGTAAAAAAAATACTTATGCCTAAAATACAGGCTTTTAAAAAATTACATGGACAATATTAGCAATATTATGCGTAAAAATAATTGCAAAAAAAATAAATACGTGGTACCATAAAAATAAAAAATAACCTGGGGCTAAAATCTTTTAAAAAATAGAATGCGCATTTACATCACTGACATGTCAGTGATATGCGAAAGCCTTCGGCTTTATCGAAAAAGCCGCCTTCGGCGGGCGTACGACGCCGCATAGCCGTCACCTACGGTGACGCCTGTACAATTTGCAAGCAAATTGTAGGGAACGAAAACCAAAAGACAAACAAGGACCAGGAGTAAAATGAGCCATTATTATTTCAACTCTCTTCCACATGGAACGAGAAAAAACGGGACAAAATTAAATACAAAAACTCATTTTGACTACATCACCCGTGAAGGTAACTATGAACGGATGCGCGGCCGTGAAGGAGACCTAGTTTATAAAGC
>CAXYYS010000074.1:0-8311 GCA_964293585.1 uncultured Acidaminococcales bacterium | reverse complement strand
GAAAAAGTGCACCTCCAAATGTTATTTTTTGTCTAACATTTGGGGTGCACTTCATAACTTCTGTACTCCTTATTTTTTATATTTTTAAATCAATTTATTCTCTGGAGCCTCATAGCCCGGCAAAATTTTTACCAGAGCCTGCTCATTACAATAAGGATATTGTGGGCAATAAACACATTCTTTCCAAACTTTCTGAGGTAATTTTTCCTTATCGGATGAGGTATAGCCGCATTTTTGAAAAAATCCCGGCTGATACGTCAGTGTAAAAAACATCTTTGTACCGCGTTCCTGGGCATTCTTTTCCAGACGGCTGACAATTTCCCGGCCGATACCAGATTTAACCAGAGAAGGGTCGATTGCCAGGGAACGGATCTCCGCCAGGCGGTTCCAGACAAAATGTACCGCACCGCAGCCGATAACCTGTCCATCCTGGATGGCCACCACATAATCACGCAAGTTCTCATAGATGCTATTGCGTGACCGGGGCAGCATTAAATTTTGGGCAGCATAATGATTACACAATTTATGGATGGCTTCCACGTCATCAAATGTTGCTTTTCGGTAATCAAACACGATCTTACCCTCCCCCATAAGTTAGTACCAACACTATACTACCAGGAAACAATTTAAGCAAGATGGAAACAGCAATACTTACCTAAAATTATAATATAAGTTTAAATCTCCGGTTTACCTTCCATCCTGGTTAACATCTTAGCCAGAGCCCACTTGATAGTATCTTCCGGATGCTCCTGTGTCCCTAAATCTTTGAGTTCGTACTCCCGGACATTTTTCTTGGCGAATTTTTGGCCTTCCGTATTGTACGCATACAAGTCTGCATCTGCAACTGTCCGGACATAACTTTCCGGACCGTCATTGTCCCACCAGCCTCCTAAATAACCTGATTCAATTCTTTCATACATGTTGTGAACGACAATGATGACCAGCACATCAGCTTTAACCCCGGCAGCAATCCTTGCTAATTCTTGCTGATCAGGTCTGCCGCTCAGGTTAGCCCGTACAGTTTGCCGTACCTGATCCGCATCTTCGATAATTTTATAAGTAGGGAAATGATAAACTGTTTTAACCATCTGCCGCCAGCTGTGATAGATACTACTATTCATCGCCCCGCTCTGATCATAGATTAAAAAATACGTAGGTCTGTCTTCAATGGCAAAAATTGGTTTAGCATCCTCCGCAGCCGTCACCTTTACCGTAGAAACAGCATTAACTGTCGTGGTCTCTGCCGCCTGTATCATGCCCCAAGGAAGTAATAAGCAAAGCATCAGTAAAACACTCAACCAAATCTTTTTCATAGCAAACCTCCTAAAAGATATCAATGACCTGCCCATGTCCCAAAGGTTTAACCTGTAAATAGGCTGCCAGAGTCTGTCCAATATCACTAAAGGTGTGGAGCGGCGCCAAACTTTTGGCATGTAGCTTGGGTCCGTAAAACAAAACCGGAATCTTTTCCCGGGTATGATCAGTTCCCTTCCAGGTAGGATCACACCCATGGTCTGCTGTAATGAGCAGGATGTCATCCGGGTGCATCAATTTCCACAATTCCGGCAGACGTCCGTCCACATATTCCAAGCCTTCTCCATAACCTTTTACGTCGCGTCTATGGCCATAACTACTGTCAAAATCGACAAAATTAGCGAAGACCAGGCTTCGTTCCGGAGCTTCCCGCACCGCTTGCAATGTCGCCTCAAAAATATTATCCAGTCCTGCGGCCGGGTAATGTTTAGTAATGCCACGATGTGCAAAAATATCGGCAATCTTGCCAATGGCATAAACACTTCCCTTTGCCGCTACTATATTATCCAGCAACGTTGGTTCATGCGCCGGCACAGCAAAGTCATGGCGGTGATCCGCCGTACGAACAAACTCACCTGCTTTTTTGCCGATAAACGGTCTGGCAATAACTCTGGCAATCTTATATGACTGTACCAGTTGATAGCATAAACGACACAAGGCATACAAATTTTCCAGGCCAAAAGTTTCTTCGTGGCAAGCAATCTGCAAAACGCTGTCTGCTGAAGTATACACGATAGGTTTACCTGTCCGCAGATGTTCCTCACCCAGTTCCTGGATAATTTCTGTCCCGGAAGCATGTTTTTCCCCTAAGATACCTGGCAGCTTACCCTGCGTAATAATTTGCTGTACCAGTTCCGGCGGAAAACAATGAGCTTTATCTGGAAAATAACCCCAGTCAAACAACACCGGTACTCCAGCTATTTCCCAATGACCGCTTAAGGTATCCTTGCCGTGGCTTACCTCCTCGGCACAAGTGTAGGCGCCGCCAACCCGTGCAGCCCCCAATGGATGCACCAGTTCCGTATGCATACTAAGTTCATGAGCTTTCTCCAACCCCATCTCCGCCAGATGCGGTAAAGCTAAGTAACGAGGCCGGCTGGCAGTGTCTTGTAAATTTTTGGGAAACCAGGCCGCAATATGGCCCAAAGTATCCGCGCCTTTATCTCCAAAAGTTTCTGCGTCATGAGCATAACCAATACCAAAAGAATCCAGAAGCGCAATTATTACTTTTGCCATGTTATCGACCTTCCTGGATGAGAATCTCTAAGGCTCTTTTCGTCACCCTTTGAAATCTCTCTTCCGCTTTTTTATAAACAGCTGGTGCCGCTACCGCTTCACTATCCGTACGTTTAGCCACTACGCCGCAGATAGCACCGGCTTTGAGCCCAAAGGTATTTGCTACCACGAACAAAGTAGCAGCTTCCATCTCAAAATTACTGCACCCCAATTTCTGCCATTCTTGCAGAGTCCCCTGCAAAGCCCGAGGAACATAACCGGTAAAACTATCGTACCTTTCCTGCCCCGGCCAGAAACTATCCGTTGTTACCGTAATGCCAACTTGATGTGGTATTTGTAACTCTTCGGCAGCCTGCCGCAGGGCCAATGTGATATCCAAATCTGCCACCGCCGGATATTCTACCGGTGCATAACATTTAGAAGCACCATCCGTCCTGACTGCAGCCTTGCTAATAACTACATCGCCCAGATTTAAATTTTCCTGCAGGCTTCCGGTTGTCCCCACCCTGATAAAATGGGTAATACCCAGTCTTGCCAATTCTTCCAGGGCAATGGATACGCAAGGACACCCCATACCCGTACTTATTACCAGGACCGGTTGTCCCTGAACTGTGACCAGCCAGGAAGTAAACTCCCGGTGACAGCCCAAAAATTCTGCTGGTCCTAACGCCTTGGCCAGCCCTTCTACCCGTCCTGGATCCCCGGGCAACAAGGCGTACTTGGCATTTTTTATCATCTGCTTCGAAATTCCGATGTGGTAAAGTACTTCCTGTGCTTGCGCATAATTAGGCATGACCTGCACCTCTCTTTATAAATTAGCTCTACCTGTTTATATAATTATTATATCATTGTTCCCGCTGAAGGTTAAGTGAACAAAAAGCAAAACCCCCTTGCTCTAAAAACAAGAGGGGCTTTACCGTAAACAACAATTTTACTGTTTCACAAACTTACTTTTAGGTTGCTTGCATACCGGGCAAACCCAATCTGCAGGTTCCTTGGTAAGGTCGCCTTCATAAACATAACCGCAGATACTGCAAACCCACTTTTCCTTGCTGCCAGTAATAACCTCCTGCTTTACAGGTGCCTGATACGTGGGAGCATTCTTGGGTGCGCTGCCCTTAATGACTTCATGATAATATTTATAGGTCATCGGTTCAAAATTAGTACATGGTTGTGCATCTTTGACCCGTGCCAAGATAATATAATGTGTCTCCACCTCTGTCATGCTAAGAACCTCTGCTACCAGATGGCCGGCACAATTATCTTTAACCACCGGCAAACCTCCCATTTCTTTCCAGGCAAAGTCTTTGCCATCAAACTTATCCGTATCTCTGCCACTGCAAAAACCCAGCTTGGCAATCACGTTGGGTACCGTTTTTTCCGTCAGGATTGAAACCGTAAATCGGCCTGTTTTTTTGATGGCTTCATAGGTATAATTATTTTTATTCATGCTGACGGCAATCACCGGATTCGTGCTGGTAATCTGAGCCACAGTATTCACGATGCAGCCTGTAGGTCTGGTACCATCCAAAGTACCAATAGCATACATGCCGTAAGACAACTTCCATAAAACTGACAGTTCCATTTCTCTGGCCCCTTTCCTAAGCCGCTGTCTTTTTAGAGCTGACGATATTTTGCTTCGCCTTCCCTGTAAAAATCGCGTCCTTCAATATCAATTGCCACGATAGCCGGGAAATCTACCACCGTATATTTGCGTATAGCCTCCGGTCCCAAATCCTCGTAGGCAATCATTTCCTCACCTTTGATAGATTGCGCGATAACAGCGGCAGCACCGCCAATAGCAGCAAAATAAACCGCATGGTACTTTTTACAAGCTTCAATTACTTCCTTGTTCCTCAGTCCTTTACCAATCATGCCGCGCATTCCCTGCTCAATCATGGTAGGCGTATACTTGTCCATACGGCCGCTTGTCGTCGGTCCAGCGCTGCCCACAATCTCGCCTGGTTTGGCAGGTGTAGGACCTACATAATAAATAATCTGATTCCGGATATCAAAAGGCAGTTTCTCACCCCGCCCTAAAGCTTCGTACATTCTCTTATGAGCAGCATCTCTGGCAGTATAGATATAACCTGTAATCTGTACAAAATCACCGGCATGCAGATTCTTAATCGTATCTTCTGTCAGCGGCGCTTGAATCTTTTTTATTTCAGCATTAGTCATGACAATTTCCTCCTAAATTTCTGCTTCCGCACGACGAGCGGCATGGCAATTCAAATTGACGGCACAAGGCAGACCGCCAATATGCGTAGGCGCATATTCAATATTCACAGCCAAGGCTGTGGTGCTGCCGCCTAAACCAGAAGGACCTACACCCGTTTTATTAGCCAGTTCCAAAAGTTTTTCTTCTAGTTCCCTGTATTTCGGATTAGCGTTATGTTCGCCGATAGGACGAGTAAGAGAAAACTTGGCCAGTTCTGCTGCCCGTTCCATATTACCACCGATACCGATACCTACAGTTACAGGAGGACAGGGATTCGAGCCGGCATTTGTAATCGTTTCCAGGACGAACTTAATTACTCCGTCTACCCCGTCCGCAGGTTTCAACATTCTTAAAGCACCCATGTTTTCACTGCCGCAACCTTTAGGGCTGACGATGATATGAACTTTATCACCTGGAACAATCCTGGCGTGAATGATGGCAGGTGTATTATCACCAGTATTTTTCCTCAAGAATAACGGATCATCCACGGAAGATTTACGCAAATAACCTTCCGTATAACCCTTAGCCACGCCTGCATGTATGGCTTCTTCCAGGGCGCCGCCCGTAAAATGTACTTCCTGACCGATATCAATAAATACTACTGTCAGCCCTGTATCTTGACATAGAGGAACCGCTTTCTTCCTGGCCAGTTCTGCATTTTCTATAATCGTACCCAATACTTGACGGCCCAGAGGCGATACCTCTGTCTTCTGATTGGCTTTTAATTTCGCCAACACCCTTTCCGGCAGATAGTAACAAGAATCCATGCAACATTTTGCCACTGCCTCCGTAATTTTTTTTACATCCAGTTCACGCATCTTTTTACCTCCTCGCAAAAAAAAGACCACGGTGCAATCCGTGGTCCTCCAGACTGCATAACTGTCAGTCTAAATTATCTATGGTGATCAGCCAAACGTTTCAGCGTATTCGCCCTTACAACTTCCGGATCCACCTTAATACGCGCTACCCCGCTTTCAATAGCAGCCTTAGCTACTGCTGCAGCCACCGCCGGTGCCACACGTTTATCAAAAGCTTCCGGTACCACATAATCCTCACGCAAATCTTTATCGGCAATCAAATTGGCAATGGCTTTCGTTGCCGCAACCTTCATGGCTTCGTTAATCTCACGGGCCCTCACATCAATGGCACCACGGAATACCCCCGGGAAAACATTGACGTTATTGACCTGGTTAGGACTGTCGCTGCGGCCGGTACCAGCCACGCGCACGCCTGCTGCTTTTGCTACATCGTACATAGCTTCCGGTACGGGATTTGCTAAACCAAAGACCACGGCATCCTTCGCCATGGATTTCATAATCTCCGGCGTGAAAACTCCCGGAGCCGAAACACCAATCAAAACATCGGCACCCTTAGCAATATCTGCCAGCTGTCCTTGAACTTTTTTCTTATTCGTTACTTTAGCCAAGGCTAATTGAATCCTGTCCAAAGGTTTGTGGGATTTACAACCCTCATAAAGTGCACCGTCGTGCAACATCATGATGAGATTGTCCGCACCCATGCTGACCAGAAGTCTGCCGATTGCACTGCCGGCAGCGCCAGCACCGTTAACCACAATCCTGGCAGTCTTGATATCTTTCTTGACAAACCTTAATGCACCCATAACGGCACTGACACAAGCAATCGCGGTACCGTGCTGGTCATCATGGAAAATGGGGATATCACAAATTGCTTTCAGCTTATCCTCGATATCGTAGCACTTGGGAGAAGAAATATCTTCCAGGTTGATACCTGCAAAGCTAGGTTGAAGAGCCTTAACAATTGCTACAAATTTATCAGGGTCTTTTTCATCAATGCAGACAGGGATAGCATCTACATCGCCGAAACTCTTAAACAAGACAGCTTTACCTTCCATAACCGGCATCGCCGCCTCTGGACCAATATTCCCCAGGCCCAGGACACGAGTACCATCAGTACAGATACCTACCATGTTCCCGCGGCAGGTATATTCAAAAGATAAATCCTTGTTGGTCTTAATTACCTTACAAGGTTCTGCAACACCTGGCGTATATGCTACCGCCAGATCATGTCCATTTCTTAGAGGTACCTTGCAGTGTACTTCCAACTTACCGTTATGCTCCAAATGTAATTTTAAGGATTCTTCACTTAAAGTCGCCATTTTTCAAAACCCCTTTCGCTTTAATATTATCTTTAAATTAGCATACGCTACACTTAAAACGTATATACTTATTGTACTATTAGTTGCCCACTCTGACAAGAGGTTCTTATAGCTTTTCACAAAATCTTCAGAACCAGGGTCTAGCAGTACCAGTTTTTTTAAGAAAACAAATTTCTCCTGCCGGCTTTTGCCCTACTTTCAAGGTCAAGATACCAAAACTAGGGGGGAAACCGCCCCGTGGTAAAACCGGGCTGCCGGGATTAAAAAGCAACAACCCCGTTTCTTCTTGTACCAGTGGCACATGCGTATGCCCAAAGACCACCACATTCACTTCAAACTTATGTCCCCACCAGGCCAGTTCCTGTACACCACCGTTACGCAAATACTTGTTACCGTGAGTCACCCAAACTTTAAAACCTTCAAACTCCAAAAAAATATCCAACTTTGCCGGACTCTCCCAACCATCACAGTTACCACGAACCGCCACAACCGGCAAACTAGTACTGGTGGCTAAAATGTTGGCATCATGGGCATAATCCCCTGTATGCAGCCATTGTTCTACCGGCACAGTTTTTTGCAGCACCTGACGTATGGCTTGTACACTACCGTGGGTATCACCTATTACACCAATCTTCATCTGTGTTGCCTGCTCCTAACATCAAATCTTCATATTTATTATCGCACAACTTCTTACTTAATTTTCTTCCACATACTCATGAGTTTCCTGATGGCCTTGCCACGATGACTCACCTTGTTCTTTTCTTCCGGTGTAGCTTCGCCCATACCTTTATGCAATTCCGTAGACCAAAACAATGAATCATAACCAAAACCTAATTCTCCCAAAGGTTCATGCAGCAACATTCCATCGCAGGAACCATCTGCTTCCGCCAAAATTTTTCCCTGGGGATTTGCCACAGCCAGAGCGCACCGGAAACGACATGTCCGTTTCACTTGAAACTTCATCTGCTGCAATAAAAAATCATTATTTTCCGTGTCGGTAGCTTCTTCACCGGCATACCTGGCACTGCGCACTCCCGGAGCTCCGTCCAGGGCACGCACTTCCAGCCCGCTATCGTCAGCCAGACAAAAAGCATTAAGCACTCTGGCATAATATACAGCCTTTAATTTAGCGTTAGCAGCAAAAGTGCGACCAGTTTCTTCCGGAGGCTCTACCGGTGGAAAATCACTTAAACACTTAAAATTAAGATGCAATTCCTGCATCAACGTTTTAAATTCTTCTACCTTACCCGGGTTATGTGTTGCAATCACAATCTCATCCATATTAACGGCCTTACCCTTTCTTAATTTTTAAGCTGCCTGCACCAGACATCCCTTAGTAATCTATAATATTATTATAATCTTTCTACCTCACCTGTGGCAATATCTTGCACAAAAACATATTG
>CAXYYS010000073.1:0-8332 GCA_964293585.1 uncultured Acidaminococcales bacterium | reverse complement strand
GCTGGTATTTTTGTTGCGGCTGACACTCATGGTGACCAGACTCCTTTGTTAGCTTGGTAATAGCTTTGCGAACTAAATTTAAACTAAGTATACCACAAAAGCCAAATTCGTGCCCAGAGGGACGATAAGATGCTGAAAATGTAAAACCGCCTTGGTGAGAGAATAAAATATTGAGAAATATTATCAGAATATTAAAAGAAAAAATCCTTTATAGAAAATTATTAACAAAACAAATATTATACTGTATAATGCAAATGAAGAGATACATATTTGGGTAAGAGAAGGAGAACCTAAGATGCTCAAAAAAATTTCGCAAGCCGCAGTGCTCGTAAGTTTAATGACAACCTTTATGCCTACAGTAAATGCGGACAGCTCATTGAATAGGGCGGGCATCCCGGATTCTGGTTCGCTGCTGAACGAACTGGGTCCCCAACGCCATATCACGCCCCGGCCGGAAGTACCACAGGTGGATGTGAAAGTTCCAACGGCTAAAGAAGAATCAGGACAGGCCACGGCCTACATACACAAGTTAGTCTTTGACTGTGAGGACCTGGATGTGAACGAGCGCCTGCAGCCTCTGGCCGCAGGTAAGTTAGATAAAAAGATGACTTTTGCCGACATGCAGGGCCTGGCTCTGGCAGCGACGAACCAGCTGCGCAAGGAAGGTTACATGACGGCGTTAGTGTATGTGCCGGCCCAGGATTTGGACGGGCATGTCTTACATTTAAAAGCCATGATCGGCCACTACGGCGATGTGAATATTAAAAATACCAGCCGCCTGACGGATGAAAGGGTGCTGGGGTATACCTATCCGGTGCGTCCGGGCCAGCTGATCAAGAGCCAGCCCTTGGACAAGAGCCTGTTGATTTTAAACGAGATTCCTGGTCTGCAGGCTAAAGCTTCCCTGGCGCCGGGAGTCAGACCGGACACAGCTAAGATTAATATCGAGGTGACCAACCTGGAAAAGCAGGGCGGTTATGCGTATGTAGATAACTACGGCAGTAAATCCACCGGTGGCTGGCGCTACGGTTTTAACTACCATTACGACAACCTGTCCAGGGTGGGCGACATGATGGAACTGGACTACCTGCGCAGCAGCAAGGGCATGAACAATTACCAGTTCCGCTACCAGATTCCGGTGGGCCGGGACGGAGCGATTGCCAGGGTAGGCTACAGCCACATGAACTACGAAGCCGGCGTCCGCTGGACCTTTTTGGATAACACTGGTATGGCCAATACCTTGGAATTAGGCGTGACCGTGCCCATGAAGCGCAGCAGCAAATATAGCAGCTGGTACGATATTGTGTACCGCAACCGGGCTTTGGATGATTCCTGGTTCCACGATACTTTAGACAGTAAAAAGAGCAGTGACTCCATTTCCCTGGAAGTGCACGGCTACGTGCGTGAAAACGATTACTCGGACAGCTACAGCATTGCCCAGACCCTGGGTAATCTGGGCATGGATACTGAGTACGCCCGGGACAGGGATTCTTTGCTCAATACGGCGGGCAACTATAGCAAGACCAATGCCAGCCTGTATCATATCCAGCGCTTGAATAACCGCTGGGATTTACATGCCAGCGTGACCGGTCAGTATGCCTGGAAAAACCTGGACAGCAGCGAAGACTTTTACGTGGGTGGTCCGGACGGCGTACGCGCCTTTCCCCAGGGTGAACTGGGCGGCGACAGCGGCATCCTGGGTACCCTGGAATTACGTTACCGCACGGGTCTGCCGGAACTGCAGCTGACGGCCTTTGTGGACGGGGCCAGAGTGGAATATGACCACGACCGGATTGCCGGTGATACCTCGGACAACATCCGCAACATCTTTGGCGCAGGTCTGGGACTGATTTACAGTAAACCCCGGGACTGGTTCGCCAAGTTTGACTGGGCCACGCCGCTAGGCAGCCACGAATCCACCAGCGAAGGCGAGACCGTGCATAATGCCTGGTGGTTCAGAGTGGTCAAACAGTTTTAGTACGGCGCCAGCCACAAGCGTAGCAAAAAGATAACTGCGGCTTAAAGACCGCAGGGCTTCAGATAGATGCATCAGGTCGGAGGTATGAGTAATGAGTAAGCAGATGAAGTTCAACAAATTAGCGCAGGGCATTACCCTGGGTTTATTGTTAGGCATGACAGGGATGGCGTATGCGGCGCCGGTAAGTACGGCGTTGCCGAGTGTAGATAATGCCAATGTTTTGGGTACCAATACGGTTACGAATGGCGGTACAATAGCCGCGCCGGTAATGACCGTTACCCAGGATACAACGAAAGCAACAGCCCAGATTAACTGGAAGACGTTTAATATTGGTTCTGCGGCCACGGTAAATTTTAAGCAGGCAAGCTCAGGTTCTACCATGATTAACAATGTGGTAGGTAACAGCATGAGCGAGATTGCCGGCAAGATGAATGCTAGCGGTAACATTGTACTAATCAACCCTAACGGCAGTACATTCTATAATGGCGCCACCATTAACGTGGGTGGTTTGGCGGTGTATGCGGCTAAACAGACGACGGTGGGCGTCGTGCCGGACCTGACAGATGCTGCTAATCTCATCAATGAAAGCAGTATTACAATGCAAGACGGCGTGACCATCAATGCAGGCATCAGTACAGCGCTGGCTCAGGCTAAAGCCATGGGCATGAATATGGATGACTATGCCATTGGTATCAACCAATTCGCCAACCGTATCCGTCTGGTAGCAAATGGTAATGTTAATCTTGGTTCGGTTACATTAAATGCCAATGATACGACCTATACGGACAACAGCCAGAGCAGTCTGGGCGAAGAGGGCTATTCAACTACGGAAAGTTCCAATGAGATGTACGGTCAGGTGGCCATCCGCGCCGATGCTAACGCCAATGATTATGGCCAGGTAACTGTTAATGGTACGCCGGTCCTCACAACACAAGAGTCCCGTATTTATTCCAATCCTGATTTAGCTGGTGTCAATACGACGGCTGATGGTGTGCAGTATAATCGTAAAAATTATAATTCCATGCCCGTTACAGATGCGAAATTTAGCATGACTAAAGGTACGCATGTAACTGTTACTGCCAAGTCTGATGATACAGGGACTACGATTTTAGCTGATAAGGATGCCGGTGGCACAGCAGGAAAATATGTAACCACGGCAAATTCTGGTACAGGTACGGCCAATGTGCGTATGCTGATTAACAACATTGCCCAATTGCAGGATATTGATCCAAATACGACCAATAATAATGGGGGCAACACATCGTATGGCAACCTGGCAGGCAAGTACGCTATGGGCAAGACTATTGATGCGACCAATGATACGGCAACGTATTTGAAGGATGGGATTTTATATACCCAGGATAAGACTACCGGCAAGATTGTAGGTGTGGCCGTAGCCGATAACTCGGTATTTACTTCTGCTACATCCAAAACCTTGGCAGATGGAACGACCACTATTGATTACGATAATGTCAATAATAAAGTAACTACTGGTAATTATGCTTATACTAGTACGGGTACTTTTTCCAAGACAGATAACGGCAAAACTTATACTACTAATACCGGAGATACCCAGTCCACTTACAACGACGGTACAAATACCTATACCAAAGATATCACGGCTGGGACAACCAGTTATACCAAGGCTTCTGGTGGCGCAGGTGGTTCTGGTAGCTATTCCTTAAATAATAGTACAGGCACCACAACCTATAATGATGGTACAAATTACTATACGAGGACTAGCGCCGGAACTACTAGTTATAACAATGGTACCTACAATATTTCTCAGACCAGTGCCGGTGTTACAAGCTATGTAACTGGGTCAAACACCTACACGTTGGCTAGTGGGGGAACACACGCTTCTGTAAGTGATGGTACCAACACCTATACGACGGATGGCACCAATGTTTATTTGAATGGAAGTACTACTCCCTATACAGGAACAGATGCTAGTACCATACTTAATAACTTAACTACAGCTACCACTACTTTGAGTACGGCATCTATTAATTTGGGTGTGGCAAATGGTTTTATCTTAATTGCTGACGACAATATTAGTACAGCAAATATTAATATTTTAAGCTTCCTCCATGATGCAGATAATACTATTGCCAGAACAGAGTTAGGTACTGCTTATACTCAATTTACCACTAGTACTGCGGCCTTATCCACAGAAGGCGTAGGTACTAAGAGTTTATCCATCATCAATTCTGCTAACTGGGACAGTAAAAAAGGCTTTGATCCTATCGGTTCTACCACTGCGCCATTTACAGGCAGTCTGGATGGCTACGGCGGTGATACCGGTCATCCTGTTAATAATTTGACCATTATGCGTGGTGGCACCAATGGTACGGACGGCGAAGATAATGTCGGTCTCTTTGGTGTTATCAGTGGCGGTAGTGTGGGCAGCTTTACTTTAGGTGGGCCAAAAATCCAAGGCCAGAATAATGTAGGCGGTATTGCCGGCCAGTTGATTGCGGGCGGAACTATTTCCTGGTCTTCCGTAACGGGACCCGGCCAAAAGGGTGTAGAAGATTATACGAATGCAGCAGATACTGGTTATGTGGCTACTACCAGAACCGGTTCTGGTGCACGTGAAAATATTGGAGCTGTAGCCGGTTATGTTGAGTCATCTACCATTACCCATGTTTCCAATTCGGCAACCGTTATTGGCCAAACTAACGATGGTACGGTCAATGTTTCTAACGTCGGCGGTATTGCCGGTAAGGTAGTCAATGATCCATCTGCAACTAGTGCGGCCATTTCCAGAGTAACCAATGGCGGGAATGTCTTTGGCGAAAAGGCTGTAGGCGGTCTGGTTGGCTATGGCGAAGCTATGAGCATCGGTGCCACGGCTGGTAAAACTGATTTAGCGGCTGCTTCCTATAACAATGGTCAGGTTACCGGACAAGATGAAACTGGCGGTATTATGGGTCATGCCAGCGGCGTTACTTTGAAATATGTCTTTAATACCAATGAAGATACACCGCTGAGTAAGAATAGTATGTATTATATTGATGCCAGCGGTAATATCATAAAACAAGGTGGAACTGCCGGTACGACTTTAGCCGGTAATGCCTTGAATTCTACAGCCGCCTTAAGTAAATATGGCCAAGTTACAGGCGGCACCAATACGGGCGGCATGGTAGGCTATATGGAAAATTATAGCGCTACCAAAAAGAGCTCCATTGATACAGCTTATAATGCGGGCAATGTGACGGCTACAGGTGCTAATACAGGCGGTATTGTCGGGCAGATGACCGGTGGTACGATTACGAATGCCTATAACGGCGATAACAATACGGTTATTAAATCTGATAAGACTACTACAGGTGAAAAACCTGTACCTACGGCTGTTTCCGGTCATGCTGTGTGGACTGTAACTGTTGGCAGTGAAAACAAGACTTTTGCATACGATGAATTCAGTGCCAAGTACTATGGCTTCTATACAGCTGATGGTACGGTCTATTACTTCATTCCTACCAACGGCAGGACTACTAAGGGTGCCGGCGGCATCTATGTCAATGCGGCTGGGGATATTATTGATGTCAACAATAGTAAAAGCACGCAATATGTTAAAGAAAGCGATCGTTTCTATTTCAACCGCCTGGCTTATAAAGATGCCAATGTCACCGGCACAGAAAATGTGGGCGGCGTCATCGGTAACATATCCGGTGGCGATATTTCTATTGTTTACGATGTAGGTACGGTTAAGAGCACTACCGGCGCAACCAGCACCGGTGGCTTAATTGGCGTGGCTTCGGCCGGAACTTTAACCGATAGTTTCTATATCACTGGTTCAGATGCTAGCTTAATGAATAAAGGTTATTCTAACCAAACCAAGGCGATAGGCTCCGGAACTGTCACGACAACTACGGGGGTGGCTGCTGGTGGCCGTACTTTGGCAGAGATGGAATCCAGGGATACTATCAAGGCTGCGTACACTAATGATGACTGGCTAGGTTCTATTACCAAGGTGGATACGGACACCGGTCGTACTGTGTATAGTTATAATGGCACTGCTGATGCCATTCAGTGGGATGGTAAGGAAAAAATATTTAGTGGTGCTACTGAAACGGTGTTGTATTATCGTCCTACTATAGCAGGTGTACAGCAAACCTATTATTTAAAAACAGGCGATGAAACAGCTACTCAATATACTTTTTCTACCGATACCAGTGGCAACATTACGTTAGCAGCTGGCGGAACCACTATTACCTATACGGCAGAAAAGGTGTCCAGCAACCAAGGCACGAACTGGATTGTTTATGAACAGCAGACCTTGCCTTTGCTGAAATACTATATGACAGATATTGGCTTGACCCGTGTCTTTGAATACGATGGTTCTACGCATAATCTTAAAACAGATGATGTGGATAATCTGTATGGTCGGGCTGATTTTGCCGATGGTTCGGGCCAGGTGGTATATAAGGCAAACGAAGCTGAATCCACTTTGTATCCTGGTTCCAGTGAATATTACTACGACAATTCTTCCATCTGGTCGCCACAGCATGGCTATATCATGAATGCCATGGCATCGGTTACGATTACACCTAAGGCATTGGATGTTGTTATAACTGGGGAACGTACCTACGGTGATGTGAATAACACCGAAGGGTATTACCTGTGCGTACCGTACAAGGATGGGGAGAACCAGAAGTACGCTTTCTATACTGTCACCGGTTCAGGCGAAACTACTGCATATAGCGTATTGTCTACGACAGCTCAACTCGATGCTTTCTTTGGTACCTATGCCCAGACCGAAGATGGCCTAAAAGCAAAAGCTTTGGCAGATGGTCATTATGTAGTCACGTTGAACGGGATTATTGATACGGAAGCAACGTCTATTGATAAGGCTGTTAAAAGTGCTGTAACAGCTGTTGGCAATAATACCTCCGGCCAGAGCCTGAACGGTATCTTCTCATACAATGTTGAAGGAGGAGACCAACGGCTGGCTGCCACGACTACAGACCATAAATATACGATTGACTCGACAAATGTAAGTGGCTTGGTAGCTCAAAATAATGACTATACCCTCACGTATAGCGGTTCCTTGCTGGTGGATAAAGCTAATTTGTACTACACCTATGATGGTGAACGTAATTATGGCGCTGCCAACAGCTCAGGTAACCACACCTATACCTTGGTAGGTAATGAAACAGATAGCACAGGTACGACCATTAATGGTTATCTGAAGAGCTTTGATGCAGGTAAATTAAATATTGGCACAGGAAATGTTTTGACTGATGGTGTGGGGGCCACCAGCTATGATATGACCGGTGTGGTAAATGCCAACAATGCTAATATTACTGCTAAGGGTACACAGGCTATTACTGCCAGCACTGCCGGATCTTATTATCAGGTTATGGTAGATAGCAGCGGTAATGTTATTGGTTATGTGCTGAAAACTTTGGATAATGGCAGTACGTTATCCTTAACTGGTAAAACCGCTGATGATACAACTGCCTTAAACAACAACTACAACCTGATTTGGGCTGCCGGCGGAGCTATTGATAATGTAAGGAAGACTACCAGCAGCGGAGTTACGACAACCAGTATTACGGCTAATGACAGTACCCAAAAGATTGATCCGGTGAATCTGACTGTTACTATATATGGACAGCGTAATTATGGCGGAACCATGGATAAAACGAAATATGGTACTTCAACTGGTTCTCCTGGAACTACATCGGGCTTGTATTATGTAGACATTAATAAGACTCAGATGCAGGCGGGAGATACCACAGCTGCAATTTTGGGGAGCAATAGCAGTAACGCTAAAATAGTTTCTTTGATTGCAGGTATTGAAGGAACTTTTGGCGATGGCACGACAAAGATTAATAATCACTCCAATGCAGGTACCTATAATATTTCCACGGGAAAAAGTGATGCGGCAGATAGTGATATTACCGTAACAACTAAGGATGTCAATGGTCACTATAATATTTTAGCGGATAACAATTACAACTATATAGTTCTGGATGGTAATCACAAGGAAGTGATTAATAAAATCAATGCTACCATCACCACCACAGCTCATCGTGAATATGGTGATACGCCGGCAATTGGTACAACGACGACAGTGGATAGCTTTGCCGGGTCAGGATTTACTACTTGGGATCAAGCTACCTTTGATGCGAATAAGACCAGTGGTTCTAATTACCAAGGCGGTTTAACCGACACAACTGCAGCAAGTACTCATGCTGGTATTTATACCAATCAAGGTTATATTACCGAAAATACAACGATGAAGGGTACCCTTACTACGGATTTCGGTACGAATTACGATATTACCTATGCCGATACATATCAGGTTAACCAAGCACCTCTTACGGTTACCGTAACGGGCGAACG
>CAXYYS010000072.1:0-8706 GCA_964293585.1 uncultured Acidaminococcales bacterium | reverse complement strand
CCAAAGCGGCCAGTTCCTGCACCACCTGGGCGCCTTTGGACGCGTTCCGTCCTACCACCAGCACCCGGGCGCCGTCCTGGACAAAAGTCCGGGCCACCGCCAAACCGATGCCGCTGGTTCCACCCGTAATACACACATGCTTGCCTTTACAGCCGTACTCCATCCGTCAGCCTCCGCTAAAATTTATTTGCTGTCTTCCTGTTTAATCCGTCCGCCCGGTCTCCGGCTAAACTTCTGCCGGTGTTTCCGAAACTGCGCCTGCTTCCGGCGCCGGTAAATGCAACTCTATCGTCGTACCCTGATTAACCTCGCTGACCACCGTGGGAATAATGCCATGCCGCTCGGCAATTTCCCGGGCAATAGCCATCCCTAAACCGCTGCCGGATTTATTTTTTTCCACCCTGGTCTTATAGAAGCGGTCAAAGACATAGGGCAGATCTTTAGAGGGGATACCGCAACCGTGGTCGCTGATGGTTAATAATTTCCCCGCCAGTTTAATCTCCACGCTGCCGCCCTCCGGCGAAAATTTCACCGCGTTGTCCAGAAAGACCAGCAGCATCTGATTCAGCCGACCGTAATCGCCGGTCAGCTTGTACATCTGCGCATCGCCGGTATAAGTGACGCTGATATTTTTGGCGTGGCCCAGATGCCGCCCGCTCCGGGTTGCATCCTGAATGACCTCGCACAAATTCAAGGGTTCTTTCTCGATAGCAAAAGCCGCGTTCTGCAAACGGGACAGTTCCAGCAGATCCGTGATCAGCCGCTGCAGAAACAAAGTTTCCTTATACATGGTATCGTAGTAGCAGTCCACATCCTGCGGCGTGGTGACTACCTTGTCCCGCAAAGCGTCCAGGCTGCCCCGGAGCACCGTGACCGGCGTCCTGAGCTCGTGGGAAACATTGGCGATAAATTCCCGGCGCAGCCGGTCCGTCTCCTTTGTTTCCGTATCCGCCTTCTGCAGCCTGCCGGCCAGACCATCAATCGTGGTGGCCAATTCGCCGATCTCGTCATTCTGTTGCACATAGCTGCGGGCCGTATAATCCTGAGATGCCAGCCGCGTAGCGGTATCTTTCATCTTATTTAAAGGCCGGGTAAAACGCAAACTCAGCACCGCGCCTACCACCAAAGCCAAAAACAACGCCGTCAGCATGGACCAGCCAAAAATGCTCAGGCCGTTTTCCCAGCTTTCCCTGAGTCCTGTCAGCGGAGTGCGGAGCAGTAACACTGCCACCACGCCGCCGCCGGAGCTGTACACCGGCGCCGCTGCCGTGACCATGACTTCCTGTTCGTGCTGGTCAAAACTCTCCAGCACATTCTGCTTGCCCTTAAATGCGTCCCGGATCAAATCTCGTTCCGGCTGGGGCAGGGCGCCTACCGTGGTCATCCCTACTACCACCGGCGGCACATCCCGTCCGGCCGGGCCCTTGTGTTCCTCTTTGGTAAAACCAGGCGCCAGGGGCCGCTGCTGGGGTTCCTTGCTAAAAAATGCCCGTGGTCCTGGCGGCGGCATATCCGGCACGCGAGTCCGTATTTCTACCTGCTGGTCCTGGGTCACTACCCACACATCGTACATGGTGATGGTGTTTATATAACCAATCAGGCGCCGGCTGCCCGGATGCTGATAGGTCACGCCGCTTTCCCTCATGCGGTTGTAGTTATCACCCATGATGGCCGCTACCTTGGCTGCCCGGGTATTCAGTTCTTTCTTGGTGACCTCTACCGTATTTTCACCAAAAAAATGCCCGAAGACAATGCTCATCACCACGGCGAATACTAAAATCGCCGCGGCAAAATATCCCGCCAGTTTCCAGGCAATCTTATTCCGGAACATTTTACTTCCCCGTTTCTTTTATTTCAAAACGATAGCCCACGCCCCAGATGGTTTTCACGTCCCAGGCCGGATGCTCAAAAGCGTCCAGCTTAGCCCGCAGCCTTTTAATGTGGCTGTCCACCGTGCGGCTGTCACCGTAATAATCGTAGCCCCAGATACTGTCCAATAAATTATCCCGGCTAAAAACCTTCTTATTACTGGACGCCAGGGTATATAAAATTTCTTTTTCCCGTTTGGTAAGCGGCACTTCTTTGCCGTCAATGGTCACCAGGTAGTTGCTGATATCGATGACCAGGTTGGCCACGGTCAGCACCTTGGCGGCATTTTCCCCCTGGGGATGAATGCGCCGCAGGATTGCCCGCACCCTGGCCATAACCTCGCCGGCGTTAAACGGTTTAATGATATAATCATCCGCACCGATATCCAGACCCATGATGCGTTCAAAGTCTTCGCCCCGGGCAGTGATCATCATGATAGGCACCATGGAAGTCTTGTGGATTTCCCGGCACACCTCAAACCCATCCTTCTTGGGCATCATCACGTCCAAAAGGATCATCGCGATATCGGCGCCGTGCGCCGTGAACAAGCGCAGCGCTTCCTCACCGTCACGGGCCACCAGTGTCTCCCAGCCTTCCTTGGCCGCATAACTGGCCAGCACGTCCGTAATTTGATTGTTATCATCCACGATGAGCAGCTTTCCGTTCATGGTATCCTCCATCCCGTCTCTTTCGAACCTACAGTTAACCACAGTAACATACTTATGTTTCTATTATATATCAACCGCAGCGTTTCGTTAAGGGAGAGCTGCAAAAAAAACTACAAAAACTCCACTAAAAAAACATCTTTCTGTCATAAATATTGCCTATCATAAGAGCATGCAAAGGAAACATCACCCCCTTCAACAAGCCGTAGGAAGCGGAGGCGCTCTGCTCACCTGTGCAAGTTATACCGGGAAGTGGTATAATTAAGGTTACTGAAGCAAGCTTCAGCAATAAATTTGAAGGAGTGGATATTTATGAAGAACAGTTTTAAGAAATCCTTAGCAATTGCCGGCGTTTTAGCCGCAGTATTGGCAGGTTCCGCTTTTGCCGCCGAAGAACAAGTTAAGCCGGTAGGCTCCGATATTTCCTGGCAACAGGATGTAAAGAACCAGACGGAAGCTCAAAAAGCTAACGCCAAGTATGACCAGCATCACGGCTACACCAATATCAACAAGGATGCTAAGCACGATATGAAGGAAGTCAAGAAAGACAGCCGTCACGAGATGAAGGAAATCAAGAAGGACGCCAAGCATGAAGCCAAGACTGCCAACCAGGCTTGGAAGAAAGACGTTAAGACCCAGGAAGAAGCTCGTAAGGAAAACAACTCTTACGATAAGAGCCATGGCTACACCAACATCAGCAAGGATGCAAAGAGCGACAGCCATCATGAGATGAAGGAAATCAAGAAGGACGCCAAGCATGAAGCCAAGACTGCCAACCAGGCTTGGAAGAAAGACGTCAAGACCCAGGAAGAAGCTCTGAAGGAAAACAATTCTTACGACAAGAACCACGGTTACACCAATATTCAAAAACCCGCTGAAGCTAAATAAGTTTCGGCAACGCCCCTAATATTTAGGAGTAAAAGACAAGGAGTGAATGACCATGAAAACTAATCTGAAAAAATCTTTAGCCCTGGCCGGGGTACTGGCAGCTTTGATGGCCGGTTCCGCCTTTGCTGCTACCGACAACAGCAAGGATAACCTGCCGCCTCCGCCGCCTCCCGGAGCCTTCCAGAAAGGCCACGGACCCCAACAGCTGCCCAAGCTGACCGGTCTGCAACGTGAACGCCTGGACGCTAAGCGCAAGGAACTGTTCGCCAACTGGCAGAACATGACTCCCGAGCAGCGCCGCACCGCGCATAACCAGTTCCAAAAAGCTGTTCGTGAAGAACAGATGAAGAACATGACCCCGGAGGAACAGGAAAAGTTCCAAAAGGAGATTGCCAAACGGGACAAGGAACGCGCCGAGTTCAAGGCTAAATGGGACAAGATGACTCCCGCCCAACGGGAAGAGTACCGTACCAAACAGCATGAAAAGATGCTGAAGGAACGTACCAAAGGCATGACCGCGGAACAAAAAGAAGCGTTCCTGAAACGCGATGCCCAGATTCAGAAGGAACGGGCTGAGTTCCGCGCTAAATGGCAGAAGATGACCCCCGCCGAGAAAGAACAATGGCGCAAGGATCATCCCCGCAAAGAAGGCATGGGACCTATGCAGATGAAAGGCTACGGCAATGAAAATTTCCGGCAGCACCATCCTATGGGACCGGGACCGGCTCTGCCCCCGCCTGCTGAAGGCGAATCCAAGTAAGTTTAGTTTGTAATGGTGACGGTCTGCCGGAGATGCTTGTTCCCCGGCAGAAAACCCCTTCATATTTTTACCCCTTCTAATCGAAAGACCTCCGGCATTTGCCGGAGGTCTTTTCCTTATGCTTCCTTATTATTTTGTATGCTCTTTTTTATACTCTACCGGATAATCCTGCAGGGCATCAAAACCGGTTTCGCCGGTACGGATCTTCACCGATTCTTCCACCTCGCTGACGAAAATCTTGCCGTCGCCGTAACTGCCGGTGTAGAGCACTTCCTTGGCTACATCCACCACGGCCTGTACCGGGATGGCGGAAACGACCATCTCCACCTTGACCTTGGGCAGCAGCTTGGTAGGAACCACGGCGCCGCGGTACATTTCTTTATGGCCTTTCTGAATGCCGTAACCCATGACCTGGGTGACGGTCATACCAGTAATGCCCAGCTTATCCAAAGCCAGCTTTAAAGCTTCAAAACGGTCGGCGCTGGTAATGATGGCCACGTTACTCATCTTGACCTTACCGGTAGCCGCTTTATCTGCCGCAACCGCAGCCGGTACGGCCGTAACCGGTTCTACCGGGGCCAGGGTCGTGGCAATCCTGGTAAAATGTTCCGGCGCCGGTAAGAAATCGGCGTAAGAACTGCTCAGGTTATGCTCCGAAATATCCAGGCCGGAAATCTCGTCTTCTTCGGGAACGCGTAAACCCAAAGTGTGGTCCAGGATTTTAAAAAGGATGAACAAGGCCACCGCGGTGTACAAAACTACGCTGACCACACCGGTGAGCTGTATCTGCAGCAGCTTGGTGCCGCCGCCGTAGAAAAGTCCGTCCTTGACGGAGAACAGACCGACGCAGATAGTGCCGAAGATGCCGTGTACAAAATGTACGGAAACAGCGCCCACGGGATCATCAATCTTCGCTTTCTGATCAAAAAATTCTACGGCAAAGACAATCAGGAAACCGCTGATAAGACCTATCACAGCCGCGCCCCCCACACTGACCGCGTCACAACCGGCCGTGATGGCTACCAGTCCGGCCAGGGCCGCATTCAGGGTCATGGAAATATCGGGCTTGCCGTACCGCAGCCAGGTGAAACACATGGTAGTCGTAGCTGCTACCGCAGCCGCCATGTTGGTGGTCACAAAGATCAGGCTCATAGACTTCAGGGCCTCGTCGCCGGTGGCGCATACAGTGCTGCCGCCGTTAAACCCGAACCAGGCGAACCAGAGGATGAACACGCCCAGGGCGCCCAGGGTCAAACTGTGACCGGGAATGGCGTTGACGGTGCCGTCCTTGTTGTATTTGCCGATACGGGGTCCCAGCAGATAAGCGCCTACCAGGGCAGCGGTACCGCCCACGCTGTGCACCGCCAGGCTGCCGGCAAAATCATGAAAACCCATCTGGGCCAGCCAGCCGCCGCCCCAGATCCAATGGCCGCTGATAGGATAAATCAGGGCGCTGATCACACAAGAGTAGATGCAATATACAGAAAAACGGGTACGTTCCGCCATGGCGCCGGACACGATGGTGGCGGCGGTGGCGCAAAACACGGTCTGGAAAATAAAATACGCCATGCTGGGATAAGCGGCGCCATAATCACCGGTCACAAAAAAATCCGGTGTGCCGATAAAACCGGCGATATCCTTGCCGAACATCAGCCCAAAACCCAGAACCCAGAATACGATACTGCCCAGGGCAAAATCCATAAAATTTTTCATGACGATATTGCCGGCATTCTTGGCCCGGGTAAAACCCGTTTCCACCATGGCGAAACCGGGTTGCATGAAAAATACCAGCACTGCTCCCAATAAAACCCAGATGGTATCGGTTGCTACATACATAAAAACCCCTCCTAAATTTAATTTCTATGTTGGTTGGCAGCGGCGCTGCATTTTTTAGTACGGCCAGGCGGCCGTCCTGTATATAAAAAGAGGGAGTGTGCCTAAATTTTCCGGGCACACTTCCTCGTGTTCTACGCTATGAACTTTTGTCCCGCCCGGCAGGCAGCCAAAGGCTGCCCTAAACCGGCGGAATCCCCCTCAAATGACCTTTCGAGCGATGCGGCTGCTTTGTATGTGTGTGATGTGCAGCCGCGGTGAAGCTTTAGTAAAAGCCGGCGCCAACCCTGCATGGAAGGCGTGACCTTTTAACTCAATCGTTAATACCGTACAGCAAATCGCCGTACGTAGGATAAGGCAGATAATCCTTGCCCAGCAAAGCTTCCACAGCGTCGCCGCTAAGGCGCAGCGTTTCCATGGCAGCTACCACCTGGTCGTGATAAGCCATCCCGGCTTCGTGCAGGTTGCTGATCTTTTCGGTAGCAGCCAGCGCCCTGGCCAAAGCTTTGCCATCAGCGTACATCTTATCCGTAGCCTTGCTCAGCGTGCCGATGAAATCCGTAGCGGGTTTCAGTCCCAGAGCCTTGGCATTCATGGCTTCGGTGGTCAGATCCTTCAGATAAGCGTTGGCTGCCGGCAGAAGATCTTTGTGCAGCATGTCCAGCATGGTCAAAGCTTCGATGTTGATGGTCTTGTTGTAAAGCTCGAACTGGATCTCGCAACGGGATTCAACTTCCGTCTTGCTGAAAACGCCGTGTTTAACCATCAGGTCGATGTTCTTCTTAGCTACCAGGTAAGGCAGAGCTTCCGGCGTAGATTTAAGATTCAGCAAACCGCGTTTTTCTGCTTCCTTAACCCAGGCGTCGGTATAACCATTGCCGTTGAAGACGATACGTTTATGTTCGTGGTAAATTTTCTTGACGATATTTTTAACCGCCTTGTCCAGATCCTTGGCGCCTTCCAGTTTGGAAGCAATCTCGTCCAGTTCTTCGGCCACGATGGTGTTCAGATAAATGTTGGTGCAGGCGATGCTGGCCTGGCTGCCTAACATTCTGAACTCAAATTTGTTGCCGGTGAAGGCGAACGGCGAAGTCCTGTTGCGGTCGGTATTGTCCTTGGCCACAGCCGGTATCACGTTGCCGCTAAGTTTCATCATGTTGGCATCCTTAGCCACATATTTTTTGCCGGCTTCGATGGCTTCCATGATAGCGGTAAGTTCGGTGCCCAGGAAGATGCTGACGATGGCCGGAGGCGCTTCGTTAGCGCCCAGACGATGGTCATTGCCCGCGCTGGCCACGGTAACTCTCATCAAATCCTGATATTCGTCGACGCCTTTGATGATCGCAGCTAAGAAAATCAGGAACTGGTTGTTCTTATACGTATCCTTGCCCGGATCCAGCAGGTTCTTGCCTTCGGCGGTGCTCAGGGACCAGTTGTTATGTTTGCCGCTGCCGTTGATGCCGTCAAAAGGTTTTTCGTGCAGCAGGCACACCATGTTATGTTTCAAGGCGATGCGTTTCATGAACTCCATGGTCAGCTGGTTGTGGTCGCAGGCTACGTTGGTGATAGCGTAGATAGGAGCCAGTTCGTGCTGGGCCGGAGCCACTTCGTTATGCTCGGTCTTAGCCAGGACGCCCAGTTTCCACAGTTCCTCGTCCAGGTCCTTCATAAAATCTTTGACACGTTTCTTGATGATGCCAAAGTAATGGTCTTCCATTTCCTGTCCCTTGGGGACCTTGGCGCCAAACAAAGTACGGCCGGTATAAATCAAATCTTTACGTTTTTCCCACATAGCCTTGTCCACCAGGAAATATTCCTGTTCCGGACCCACGGTGGTAACAACTTTTTCCGTAGGCATACCCAGGATGTCCAGGATGCGGCGGGCAGCTTTGTCGATAACGGTGGTGCTCCTGAGCAGCGGCGTCTTCTTATCCAGCACGTCGCCGGTATAAGAACAGAACGCGGTAGGAATGCACAGGCAGTCATCCTTGATAAAAGCGTAGCTGGTAGGATCCCAGGCGGTGTAGCCCCTGGCTTCGAAGGTGGCGCGCAGGCCGCCGGACGGGAAGCTGGAAGCATCAGGTTCGCCCTGGATTAATTCCTTGCCGCTAAATTCCATGATAACGCGGCCGTCAGCGGTGGGGCTGATAAAGCTTTCATGCTTTTCAGCGGTGATGCCGGTCATAGGCTGGAACCAATGGGTAAAATGGGTGCAGCCATGTTCCAAAGCCCAATCCTTCATGGCATTGGCAATAATATTGGCGATGGCCAGGTCCAAAGGCTCGCCGGCAAAAACGGCTTTCTTAAAAGCCTTAAAGGTGGCGGCAGGTAATCTGTCCTTCATCACCGATTCGTTAAACACTAAACTACCAAACAGTTTCGGAACGCTAGTCATGATGTAAAACCTCCTAAACTTTTTTGCTTTTCCCGGCACAATCAGGTGCAGGAAATAAAAAAAACGAAGACGTCGGAGAGAATTTCTCCACAACGTCTTCGTTGTTTTATGGATGTATTATAGACCTGAAAGATAATTTTGTAAAGGGGGGTCTGTAAAAAAATAAGGCACAGAACCTGGAACTAAGATCGCGGGGGCAGTGGGGCGGAGTTCGCGCAAAGGGGCACACCCCTGCCGGTGGCCGGGAAGCGCGGCGCGCCGTGGCGGCTAAAGCTGCGCCCCCACCCCAGAAAGCA
>CAXYYS010000071.1:0-8826 GCA_964293585.1 uncultured Acidaminococcales bacterium | reverse complement strand
ATGCAGCTTAAATTATTTGGTTAAAGGTGTTCAATTTGAACTTGCAATTTTAGTAAACAATTCAAGCAGCATTTTAATATTAGTGATTTTAATCACGTTTTTATGTTTTGCAATTTATCTTCTCGGTGGAGTAGATAAAAAACTCAAATTTTTACCTTCTCTTTCCCCTCTTTAACAATATCCATCAAGTATCCAGGTAATCTGAAAAATAACGTAACCAACTCTACTAATACACCGCGTAATATCTTTTTTGCAAAGTACAAGGTGATGGAAACGAGTAGGCAGATAACGAAAAACGTAAACGTCTTTTTCCCTTCTTCCCTGTAATCTTACTTACCGTCCCGGTTTTCGGGACGGTATTTATATTTGGCGCTATCCAGCATGCTTTTAAGGATGGCGCCCACGGCCCCGGCGATGAACAGGTTCAGCACGTAGGCCGGGGTGGACATGGAGACAAAGGGGACGCCCAGGACGATATTTTGGCAGGGGATGATGGTGCTCAGGATGGCAGCGACTTCGATGCTGATGGTTTCCCGGGTAAAGAATATGACCTGGTCATAAAACTTTTCCAGCTGTGCGGAAATCTGTTCCAGCTTTTCTAAAAAGCTCATGTGCTCACTCTCCTCTGTAAAAGTCCTGGGCGTAGGCGCCTAAGATATACTGCGCTTCGGTGTTGCCGCCATCTGCGGCGGCTTTGTACCAGTACATGGCTTCCTTCTCGTCCTTGGGGACGCCGCCTTCACCGCGGTAATAAAGTTTGGCCAGGCTGCACTGTGAATCTGCGTGGCCTTGCACGGCGGCCTTATACCACCAAAACGCGGCGCGGATACAATCATATTCCATGCCGTTGCCGTCGTAAAAGAACAGGCCCAGCATATATTGAGCGGGGGCATAGCCTTTGGCGGCGGATTTTTTAAACCAGTCCCGGCCTTCGTCCATGCCGTTGCGGCCGTCACCGTAAAAATACTCGGCATAGGCTAAGATGTATTGTGCTTCCGGGTTGTTTAAAATGGCATACTTTTTGCAATTTTTGGCGGCCAGGTGGTACCACAAGCGGGCTGCTTCGCAGTCAGGATCGCCTAGCTGGTCGGACTCATACAGTTGTCCCAGCTGAAACTGGCAGCGGATATTACCGCGGCGGGCGCCGTGTAATAATTTGTGCCAGCGTTCTACGATTTCTGCATGTGTTTTTTGAAATTCCTGGGATACTCTCATGGTAAGTCCTCCTTATGACCTATCTTAGCATCTGCCTTAGACAGTTATTCGTTTTCCTCCGGCAAACCTTTGCAGTTTTTTAAATAGATGGCGGCGTTGTCCACGTCAGAGCTCAGGAAGGTGTCGTACACCAGGTCGGTTTTGATGATCTTGCCGCTGTCGTCCTGGGTGCTGCAGTCTTTAAAGATGACGTTTTCCAGTTCGGCCACGGTGCCAACCGGCTTGCTGCGTTTTAATTTTTCCGTGAGCAGGGTGTAGTCGGCATTGCCCAGGGCCTGGATCAGATAAAGATTTTCGCCCAGCTGCACGCCGTCAAAGACGCAATTTTTAATCTGGTTAGAAAAGTAATCGTCGTCATTGTACTGCAGGTTGATGCAGGCATCGCTGCCATAATATTCGTAGCAATTTTTGCAGGTAAAAGAGCCAAAGTCCGGGTCTTCCTGGGGCGTCAGATAGCTGAGGTTGTGGAATTCGCAGAATTCAATTTCCACGTCGCCGCTGTTGGGGTCGTTTTCGGGGACGATGAGCCGGTCGTAGCAGTTTAAGAACTGGCAGCCGGTGACCAGGCTGCGGGCATCCAGGCTCAGGACTTCCGTGCAGTGCTCAAAGATACAGTCTTCCAGCGTGGGGCGGCTTACGTCGTCATCGTAGTCGTAACCGCTGCTCATGGTGACGATGACCTGGCTGCAGTCTTTGAAGCGGCAGTTCTTAATGGTACCGGCTGCGCTTTCCAGGCAGCTGCCCGCTCCGGCAAAAGTACAATCTGTGAAAGCTGCGGTACCGCAGTCAAAATAATTGAGGCGCAGGCGGTGCTTGGTCAGCTGTTTCTGGAAAGCGGCGGACACATCTACCTGGACATCGCTGACGTTCCAGGCGCCGCTGGAATCAATGCTAAACAGGGTGCCGGTGTTTATCCCGGAGCCTACGCGATGCAGGTTGAAGGGCGCCAGCTCTTTGCTCGCGACGGCGCAGCGGCTGATTTCTCCCCGGGCTTCCTCGTCCAGGAACACCCGCATAAAAATATTGCCGCAGTTATAAAGCTGGCAGTCCTGCAGGGTAAAACTATGCGCCATAGTTTCCACGTTAAGAAAATAGGTACAGTCCTTAAAAGTGCAGCCGGTAAACAGAAAATCGTTGGCGCCCTGGCCGGTGATGAAAGGATTTTCATCATAACCACGGCAAATAACTTCGCAGTTCTTTAAGGTCAGGGACGCGCCTTCCTGGAGCACGATGAGGCCGGAACTTTTGCTTTCGTTGTAGTAGAGCGTGCAATTTTCCAGGATTAGGGCGCCTTTGCAGCTGAGCAGCGCGTCCAGGTGCAGCTCGCAGTCGGTAAAATTTTTTGTGGCCCTGGCGGCGATGCGTATCATCTTGGTCAGATGGACCACTTTTTTGCCGGTGCTGGGTATGGTTTCGGCACGCAGGATCAGGGCTTGGGAATCGCTGTTTTTGTTGTTTTTCATAAGCTTAACCTCCATTTGTTTGCTGTCGCCTTCCGGAAAGTGGCAGGCGACATAATTAGTTTTTAAGATTCCTTCAGTAACCTTAATTTTAGTATAGGGGAGACCCTCAGGAAAAAGGTGCCTTTTGGGGACACAAATGTTTGCTTTTTTGTTTTGCGACCACATTAAAAGCAGCGGCGCTCTCAATTCCTGTTACGGAAGTGGGTGCGCCGCTGGCCAAAGTATTTTTTATTCCCGCAGGGCGGCGGTGTAAGCTGCTAAAAATTCGGTGGGGTAATAGTATTTCACATAGGCCCGCTGGTAAATTTCTAAAGCGGCGGCCGCAGCCCGGGTCTTACTGATAATGGGCGGCCGGTTTTTTAAAATCTCGTAGCAAATATCATCGGCATCAGAGTAAGTGTTGCTGTACATGATACTGATGTGATCATTTTCTCTTTTGTCCTGGTCGGCGCTAGCGGTAAATTTACTACGCCGGAACTGATCCAGCACTTGGTGATTGCCGTCGGTTAAAGCCCGGACCAGTTCCACGCTTTCGCGTTCGGAGAATTTGCTGGAGGCAGCTACCAGTTGCTGTACCTGTTCCTCATAGAGGATGAGTCCGTCGGTTTCCTCCAGGAGAGGTTCGCCTAAGAGGACGCAGGGATATTCCTGGTAGTCGCTCAGGCTAGATTCAGGCATCAGATAACCGCCCCGGCGCAGTTGTAAATAAATGGCGGGACGGCAGGAATGGAGCATGGTCCCGGAACTGGTTAGGGCGGCGAAAATAATCAGATCGTTAAAATTTTCCGGTGCCAGGTCGCGCAAGTATCTCCTGACAATGCCAGACTCGTCCATTGGTGGGAAAATGCCTATCAGGGAGTCGCGGTTTAAAAAGCGGAAGACCTGTGCATCGTCCAAAGGCAGTCTGGTAAAATCCAGCGTAATCTTTTTAGCGGCCAGGCTGCGGGTTAGCTTGTCTAGTATTTTCAGGTGCAGGCTGTGCCGGCGGTGAAAGATAGTAAAACCCCAGGCGGAGGCAGCTGCTTCGTCATAGTGGCTGACCAGGGTGGCATCAGTTTCACGCTTCCAGGTACTTTCATGCTTACTAGTGGTGTCAGCACTTGTAAGCTGGCCGCTGGTTGCGGCACAGGGAACCCAGGTAGTAATTTGGACCCGGTCTAAAGGTAAATATTTTTCCGGTTCCTGGTCCGGGGGTAACAGGATTAAGTTAGCGTTATTTCGGAACAAACGCCTGTCGCTGAGCCCCGTTAAACGGTAGGCACTGTTAAAGATGCGTGCGCACAAGGGTTCCTGCTGCAAAAATTGCCGCAATTTAGGGATGGAACTGAGAAATTTTTCTCTTTTGGCCGTGGTCCCCAGGTTGGGTGCCGGGCGTTTTCCAAAACAAAGTGCTTGTAATTTCGCAGCAGTTTCCCGGGGCAGCTGGTAATAGCGGGCCAGTCTCTGGACAAAAAAGTTAAAGGGCAGCCGGCGCCAGAAAAAACAAGGTACCACGCGTCCCTTGCCGTACAGCGGTTCCAGGCAGGCTTGGAACTGGGAAATTTTTAGAGTATTGTCCAGGTAACAGCAGCGCAGACTGCAGGAAAGTTTCTGACCGTCTTTTTGGTACAAGAATTTTTCCCCCTGCAGCTGAAAACGTACGGGATCCAGCGGCGTTAATCCTAAAAGATAAGCGACCAGGCTGCCGTAGACCGGTCCCGGTTCTAAAAAGGCCTGGTGACCCAGTTGCCGGATATTTTGCAGGGTTTGGTAAGCCTGGATAAATTTTGCGCTTTGCTGCAGTTTAAAGATAGTTTGCAGTTCCTGCATCAACCGTTCTTTCATCGGCAGTTCCCCATGGGGATACAGTTTTTTTAAACCGGCGGCGCACAAATCTTGCAGTTTCTGGTCGGGATTAGTCTTTTTGGTTTCTGCCCGCAGCAGGTTCACGGCCTCGTCCAGGTTATTATCCTGTTCGATGAAAAAAGAGATAACGTCGCTGTCAATGAGTGAGTGTACCAGCGTCCGGGTGTTAGCCAGAGCCTGGGGATATGCAGCCTGCAGCTCCGCCAGTTCTTTGGCGCTGCAGAGATGGTGATTGACTGCTGCCGCCGGCGCCGGCTCTAAAATGGTCCGGTGTTCTTTGAGGGCCTGCATCTGGGTTAAAAGTTCTGCGTCTTCTTTGTGCACATAGCGTACGTCGTTGGTGGCTATGAGTTCCAGATCCTGTTCTCGGCCCAGTTTTTGTAAAAGCTGGTTAATCACCTTTTCTTCCGGACGTCCGTGTTCCTGGATTTCCAGATAGAAACTTTTATAGAAAGTTCGCTGCCATTCCTGGACCAAGGCTTGCGCCTGTGTATATGCTCCCTCCAGCAAAAGCTGGTTCAGCTCGCTGTCAGCGCCGCCGCTGAGCAGGACCAGACCGCAGCTATGGGTTTGTAATTCTGCAGGTGTTACATAGCCGGGATTGCCAGCAAAAAACTTTTCCTCACCGGACTGGTCTGGTTCCGGCTGGGGACGGGTGTGGGACAAGGTGAGGAGCTGCAAAAGGTTGAAGTAGCCCTGCACGCTGCAGCACAAAACTACCATGGGGCAGGTCCTGGGACTTGGGGCGGCTGCGGGAACTTGCGGCGCGGACACAGTCGGGTTGGGTGCCGGCGTGGCGGTACTGGGAACAGTTGTAATTTGGCGTTCAGTGATGGCAGTATGACAGACCACCTGCAGCTCGCAGCCGATGATGGGCACCAGTCCCTGCTGATGACATTCGTTGCAGAAAAGCGGCACGGCGTGGATATTGCCGGCATCGGTGATGGCCAGGTGAGTCATGCCCAGGCGTTTGGCTTCCCGGACCAGCTCTTTGATCTTAGCCACACTCCGACCCAGGCTGTATTCTGTCAACACATGCAGGTGGATGAAACCTTCCGGTGCTTTCTCATCCGTTGTTGCATCGTTTATTTCTTGATTGTTTTTAAGCCTTGTTTTTTCTTCTTCAAACTTTTCCTTATTGTTTTCAAGCATCATTTTCCTCCTTGATAATTTTTAAAGTATAGGCGGTTTCCGGCGCGGTTTTTAAAAGTTTTTGCGGCAGTCCCAGTCGGTCCCAGGCGTCAAAGCTCTGAGTATGCATGGGGATAACCACGGTGGTCGGCGTACTGCAGGCGGCGATCACCTGTTTTAAAAGCGCCGGCTGGGCGTGGCCGCTGGTGTGCAGAGGCAGAAAACGGTTGCCCCACAGTGCCTGCAGTTGCTGCAGGGAGCGCTGCTGCTGAAGATAGCCCTGCCACATAGAGTAGACCAGGGCCGAGTCCTGACCGTACTTTCGGTAAAAGGCTTCCATAAATTTTTGCTGGCTGGCCCGGACCAGGATCACCAGACCCCGGGGCTGCGTAGCTGTGGGCTGGGCAAAATCATAGATGGGCGAGTGCTGATCAGGGAGCAGGGCGTCGTAGAGCTGTTGCTGAAAACTGTCCACCTTAAAAAGTTTACGAGTCGCCCGGGCCGCCCGGTAAAAGCTGACCTGGGTGTCCAGGTTGGTGGACGCAGCCAGTACCAGCACGTGTTTATATTTTTGGCAAATGGCGATGGCCCGGTCGCATAGCTCCGGCTCGCTGAGGGGCAGTTCGTCGTGGCGGGAGAGCATGGTGCCTTCGCAAATGATGTAGTTTACCTTGCCCACATATTTTTGGCACATGGCCACAGTTTTGTTCCCGGTGTAACCGTGGCTGCGGAAATCTCCGGTAAAGAAAATCTTGACGTTTTCCACCTGGACGACAAAACCAAGAGCGTCGTAAGCTGAATGATCCTGGCGTACCGGCGTGACGGTAAAAACTCCCAGTTGGTACGGTTTACCCCAGTCTGCGTAGGTAAAAAGATGCGCCTGCTCCAGCTGGTCCAGTTCCTCCGGGGTCACGCCGCCCAGATGGTGGCGCAGCAGCGTGGCTTTGACTACCCGCAGGACGGAGCGCGTCACCCGGCTCATGTAAATAGGAATACCGGGCAGCACGTATTTGAGCAGGCCGGCGTGGTCCCCGTGATAGTGGCTGATGAGCACCGCCTCGCAGGTAGGCACACCGCAGGTCAGACCGGGCAGCTCCGGATTTGGCTCCGGTGTCAAATCTTCCTGGGGCAGATCGGCGCCCATATCGATGATGAGGCGGTGGACGCCGCTGCGCAGTTCCGTGATCCCGCCGCCGATGCGTTCAGGATTTTTGTGAAAAATTAGTTTGACCATGTACATCACTCCTTAGGACTTAAAACTTTATTTCCGCTTCTACCATAACAAAACCCATGCACCAAAATTTGTGCATGGGCGCTTGTATAATATCTTTAGTTAAGGAACCTTGAAAACTACATATGTTTTGGCAGGACAAAGAAACAATCTGATTACGACAATATACATTACATTTAACACACAAGGAGTGAAGTACATGAACAAAGTGAAAAACATCTTAAAAAAAGACTTACACAAATTATCTAAAGGGGAAGAATTACTCCAAAAGATTTTTGGCTTGGAAGCTAAATGGCGGGCTGAGCAAAAAAAGCAGTGGGAGCTGTGCAAGATTTACAGGCCGGATTATTTTGAACAGGCGGAAGTTGACTTTAACCGTCTCAGCCCCGCTCACCAAAAAAGCTGGAATACTTATTATCATAGTGTGGATCGGGCTGCTATGGATGTTAGTGTCCGGGATTTATTGGCCTCGGACCGGGCCGGTTGCTATTGCTGTCTGCGCATCTTTAATCCACACCGCCTGCGCCACTGGCTCCAGGAATATATTGACGGTGGTGGGGTCGTGTTGTGTCCTTATTGCGGTATGGATTCCGTGCTTACATCCAGCATGGGCTACCCCATCACCAAGGAGTTCCTGGCCAACGTCCATCTGGCCGGTTGGGGCTGCGAACTGAGACCTTCAAGAAAGGACTTGTCCAATCCTGCACCCGCACGCCCGGGCAAGAAACGGTGGTTACGTTGGGAAGCAAAGCAATTTAAAAAGAGAGAGCGAGAAAGAGAAAGCAAAGGGAAAAGACAAATCCAAAACCGGACGAGGAAAGCTAAGATGGAAAAATAAAGGGCAAGTAAAAAAGCGAAGTTCAAATGAACTTCGCTTTTTGTGTTTGGGGAAGGATTTTGTTATTTACGCATCCAGCTTTTGCACCAAAGCATCTTGCAGGACTTTGGAAAAATTGATGCCCACAGCTTCAGCTTTTTCGTTCAGCCACAAGGGAATCGTACAATTCTTCTTCACCATCTTTTGACCGTACTTTAATCTGTAAGCTGCCAGATCAACATCCACATAAGACAGAAGATCTTTCTTGCAAGCCGTAAATTTTTTCTGCCCCGGTTGCGGAACAGTTTTGCCATCATCCTCTAAATCGATGCTGGCCAGGCAAATTAAATCTCTGGCCATGGAAATAGCGTCTGCCAGATCTTTGCCCTGGGTATGCGCATCAAAATCTGGTACCGTCACGTAGTAGCCTTCTTTAATTTTTGTAAACAATACCGGATATGCTAACTTTTTCATAAGGTTCACCTCTATAAAAATTATACGCCTTAATACGTATTAAGGCAAGGGGAAAGAAAAGCGGCCACGAGGTGTGACCGCTAAAAGTTATTTTAGTTTTCACTAAATGTAAATATTTCTCCGTCTTTTTTAAATACCATATTATTTGGTTTATAACCTTTTATAGTTATACCTTTTAGAGGTAAATTGATATTTAAGTTAATACCATAACAATTTGCATATTCCAACATAAGTTTTAGAAATTGTTCATGCCTCTTACCTGAATAGTACTTAAGATAACCATTTACTTGTGTTATCGGGTTATCTTTAGAATTACTGATATCTTTCATTTCAATGATATAAATTGCTTTTTCCCCAGAGGCAACAACATCAATTCTTTCTCTAGAAGGGTCACTTCCTTCAAAAAGTATTATTTCAGAGCCTAGAAAATATAATTGAGTTTCTTCTAATTGGTTCAAAAGCCAAGTAAAATTTTCCTTTTTATTTTTTATTAAATCGGAAATAAATCTTGCCTGAATCACATCTTCTGCCGAGTTACCAGCAGTAAATCCAAGTTCTTTTAAGAAACTAATATCAAGGTTGCCAGGATGGTTTTTTATTTCGTTGAGAACTGTTTTAAAAGCACTCTTCTCACCATCTCAATATGTATT
>CAXYYS010000070.1:0-8851 GCA_964293585.1 uncultured Acidaminococcales bacterium | reverse complement strand
ATGGCCGCCATCCTGCTGGAAGCAGAACAGCGGGAAATGTGGCATGCTAAACCCAAGACTAAGGATGCGCTGCAGAAAATTTATCTCTCTATTGAGGGAGAACTGGAAGATAAAAACGACGAAGATGATTGAGTAAAGGAAAATAGTATACCTCATCCGAAATTTATGCTATAATATTTTTAACAGCGAACAAGGGAGGTAATACCAATGCCATTAGTAACTTCAACAGAAATGTTTAAAAAGGCTTATGAGGGACACTATGCCGTGGGTGCTTTTAATGTGAACAACATGGAGATTATCCAGGGTATCGTGATGGCAGCTCAACAGGAACATGCGCCTTTGATCCTGCAGGTTTCTGCCGGCGCCAGAAAATATGCCAGCCATATTTATCTGATCAAGCTGGTAGAAGCTGCGGTAGAGGACAGTGGTTTGCCTATCTGCCTGCATCTGGATCACGGCGCAGATTTTGAGATTTGTAAAGACTGCGTGGACGGCGGCTTTACTTCCGTGATGATCGACGGCAGCAAATATCCTTTTGAGGAAAACATTGCGCTGACCAAGAAAGTTGTGGAGTATGCCCATGCCCATGGCGTGGTTGTAGAAGCAGAACTGGGTAAGCTGGCCGGAGTGGAGGATGCCGTCAAGGTTAACACCAAGGATGCTACCTACACGGATCCGGATGACGCGGTGGAATTTGTAGAGCGGACCGGCGTGGACAGTCTGGCTATCGCCATCGGTACCAGCCACGGCGCGTATAAGTTTAAAGGAAAACCGGAACTGGATTTTGCCCGTCTGGAAAAGATTACCAACATGCTGCCGGGTTTCCCCCTGGTGCTGCATGGAGCTTCAACGGTTATCCCGTCCTTTGTGGCAGAGTGTAATAAATATGGCGGCAAACTGGATGGCGCTCAGGGCGTGCCTGAAGACATGCTGCTGAAGGCTGGCAAGTTTGGCGTGTGCAAGATTAATATCGATACGGATTTACGTTTGGCCATGACGGCCTCTATCCGTAAGTATTTTGTGGAGCATCCTGCTGATTTTGACCCGCGGCAATATTTAAAACCGGCCCGGGAAGCAATTAAGGATATGGTTGCTCATAAGATGCGTGATGTTCTGAACTGTTCCGGCAAAGCATAAGCTTTTAAAGTCAGGTTAAGAAGCTGTTGCGTTCCGTTATCATTGCGGTGGTAACGGAGGCAACAGCTTTTTTTGACGTTATTAGTAATTCGTGCTATTATGTATGCATAGTTAATAATTATTCTGCGGTACGGATAAGATACGATAACCGTCAGGGAGGTAAAGTTATGAACATCAGAAAGTTTTTCATGAGCACGGTGTGTGTGTTGGCCATCCTGGCTGCCGGATGCACACCTAAAAATCCGGCCACGACTGCACAGAAACCGGCAGGAGGCGGCCAGTTTCTTACGCTTACGGACGATGCAGGACGTAAAGTGGAACTTGCCAAGAAGCCGGTGCGGGTGGTATCATTATCTAATTCCTTCTTGTCTTTTGTTGATGTAGTGAACGGCGATCTGGTAGGCGTGGTATCAGCCAAGGCGGCTAAGGCGAAAATTCCGGCTAAATTTGCCAAGCTGCCCAGCGTAGGTGAAGTTTATAACGTGAATAACGAAGCGCTGATCAATTTAAAGCCGGATCTAATCCTGGGCAATAAGAACCAGCATGAAAAACTGGTGCCCATCCTGGAAGCTAACCATATTCCAGTTTTTTTATTTTCTACGAAGAGCTATGATGACGTGAAAAGAACTTTAACCAGTATTGGCAAGATTTACGGGAACGAAGCCGCGGCCACGGCCAAGATTAAAACGATGGATGATGAGATTGCGGGTATTGTGGCTAAGGTGCCCAAGAAACAATTAAAGATAGCGATTATTCATGCGACCCCCAGCAACGTGACCGTGGAACTGGACGGCAGTATTGCCGGTGATGCGGCAAAACGTCTGGGCTTTGTCAATATCGCCAGCGGCCGTAATCCTATCAAGAATAATCCGGAAAAGACGCCTTACAGTATGGAAATTATGGTGGAACAAAACCCGGATATTATCTTTATTACTTCCATGGGCGAACAGAATAAGATTGAGGAGCGGCTGAAAGCAGATATTAAGTCCAATCCTTCCTGGAATTCTTTGCAAGCGGTCAAAAATAATAAAATCTATATCCTGCCGGAGAATTTATTCTTGCTTAACCCCGGCCTTGATTATCCCCAGGCTATAAAGTTTATGGCTAAAACTGTTTACCCGGAGGCATTTTAATGACCAACCCTGTCCATGTACCCCATGGAGGAAAAGTTAAAAGCAAGTTTGGTTTTGAACGAGCCACGTGGCGTATTTTAATGCTGCTGGTATTTATTGTCCTGGCTGCGACCGGTTTTTTTGTTTCGGTAGCGAAAGGTGCTGTCACCATGAACGTGAGCCAGGTGGTACATATTTTACTGGAGCCTGGTAGCGATTCCCTGAGCCAGATTATCTGGAATATCAGGCTGCCGCGTTCTATCGTGGGCGCCCTGGTGGGAATGAACCTGGCGCTGTCCGGCGCTATCCTGCAGGCTATCATGCGTAATCCTCTGGCAGACCCGCATATTATCGGAATTTCTTCCGGTGCAGGTCTGGCCGGTATTACGGTGATGATCCTGTTTCCCCATCTGGAATATCTGGTGACCCCGGTGGCTTTTGCGGGTGCCATGGCAGCAGCGGCGGCTATTTATCTCCTGGCCTGGAAAAACGGCATTAAGCCGGTGCGGATTATCCTGGCGGGCGTAGCGGTTTCTGCTTTTTTAAGTGCCGGTATTTCCAGCCTGCTTATTTTTTACAGTGACAGAGTACACGGCGCCTTAATGTGGATGGTAGGCGGCCTGGCTACAAGAAGCTGGCCCCATGTGAACATCATCCTGCCCTATGCTATCCTGGGTTTGGTTTTAGCAGTGGCCGGTGCCCATTATTTAAATGTCCTGCAATTAGGGGACGATATGGCCAGAGGTTTAGGCTTGAACGTGGAAATTACACGTATCGTGCTGACAGCTATCGCGGCACTTTTGGCGGCCAGTGCGGTCAGCGTGGCGGGACTTTTAGGCTTTGTAGGCTTGATCGTGCCGCATATTACCAGGCTGCTGATTGGTTCGGACTATCGCTTCCTGATTCCGGGAGCGGGCATCCTGGGCATGGCGGTGGTGACCTTGAGTGATACTTTTGCCAGGGTGATCCTGGCACCGGTAGAACTGCCGGTAGGTATCATCATGGCTTTTGTCGGCGCGCCCTTCTTCCTGTTCCTGTTAAGGAGGGAAATCTGATGACCAGTGCTATTTCTTTAAAAAATGTGCGCGTGTCGGTAGGCCATAAAACGCTCATCGATCAGATTAACCTGGAGATACCTGCGGGTAAGATTACTACGATTATCGGGCCTAACGGTTGCGGCAAGAGCACAACTTTAAAGGCCATCTGCCGCATGATGCCTTTTGCAGCCGGTACGATTACCGTGCTGGGAAAAGACGTGGAGGCGTATACATTTAAAGAGTTTGCCAGGAGAGTGGCTATCCTGACGCAGTCTCCTTTATCACCGGCCGATTTGACGGTACGGGATTTGGTTGCCATGGGCAGATTCCCCTATAGGGGTTTGCTGGGAGGCAGCAGCAAGGAAGATGACGCCTGTATTGCCTGGGCGCTGCAGGAAACAGCCCTGGAAAACTTAAGTATCCGGCTGTTAAGTACCCTGTCCGGCGGTGAACGTCAAAGAGCCTGGATCGCCATGGCGCTGGCGCAAAAGCCGGAAGTACTGCTTCTGGATGAACCGACTACATATCTGGACATCTGTCACCAGCTGGAAGTCCTGAAACTTTTACAAAAGTTGAATGCTGAATTACACTTAACCGTGGTTCTGGTACTGCATGATTTGAACCAGGCTTTGATGTTTTCCGACTATGTGGCCGTCATTAAAAAAGGCCGCCTGGTTACGGCAGGGGATCCTAAAGAGATTATCAAGGCAGAATTACTGCATTCGGTCTTTAATGTGAAGGCGGATACTTTTACCTGTACGAATGGTTTGCAGGCCCTGGTACCCATGGACCTGTACGAATAAGAAGAGGAGCATGAGGCAGTGAAGGCATTCTTGCGTTTTTATAAACCTTATACCGTAATCCTGACCCTGGTCATTGTCTGTACGCTTTTGACCTCGGCCATGGATTTGGTTTTTCCTATGGCGGTACGTTATATCATGCGGTCTGTTTTGCCGGCAGGTAATTTAGAGCAGCTTTTTACATGGTCCGGCGTTTTGTTATGTTTATATATGTTGCACTATCTGCTCCTGTATTTTACCAATTACAAAGGGCATGTGATGAGCGCCTCGATTGAAAATGATATGCGCCGGGAGTTGTTTGCGCACTTGCAGGACATGAGCTTCAGCTTTTTTGACAATGCCAAGACCGGGCAGCTGCTCAGCAGGCTGACCAGTGATATTGCGGAAATCGGAGAGCTGGCGTTCCTGGCGCCCTTTGATTTTATTATCTGTACTTTGACCATGGGCGGCACCCTGGTCCTGCTTTTGTATTTAAACCTGAAACTGGGTCTCATCATCGCCTTGCTCTTAATCATGAAGACCATCCATACGGTGTGGATTAACAAGAAGATGAAGCGGGCCTTCCGGGAAAACAGGGTCAAGAACGCCGAGATTAGCGCGCAGGCGGAAGAAAGCCTGGGCGGCATCCGTATCGTGAAAGCTTTTGCCCAGGAAGCGTACGAGTTGCAGCAGTTTGTGCAGCGGAACAAAGAATATCTAGTTGCCCGGTGCGAGGCGTATAAGATCCTGGGTAATTTTAGCAGCAGCATCAGCTTTTTTACCAATGTGACCAATCTGATCGTCCTGTGTCTGGGTGGCATGATGATCGCTGCTCAGGAAATTCAGGTCAGCGATTTTGTCGCTTATTTGTTGTATGTGAGCGTCTTTATGAAACCTTTATACCGTCTGACCGTGTTTACGGAGATGTATCAACGGGGCATGGCGGGTTTTAACCGGTTCCAGGAATTAATGGAGCAGCCGCCGCTGCTGGCAGATAAGGCGACAGTACCGGAGCACAGGCAGGTTAAGGGTGAGATTGAGTTTGAGCATGTGTGGTTTGGTTATTTGCCGGATCGGCCGGTGCTCAAAGATTTTAATCTGCAAGTAGCCCGGGGTGAGACGGTGGCCTTTGTCGGAGAGACCGGCGCGGGCAAGACAACCATTTCCAATATTTTGCTCCGGTTTTATGATGTGCAGCAGGGCGCCGTCAAGGTGGACGGTGTGGATGTGCGGGATTTCCGGCAGCAGGATCTGCGTAAGCAGATCGGTTTGGTCCAGCAGGATGTTTTCATGTTCTCGGATTCGGTGGCGCATAATATCGCCTATGGCGATTTTGATGCTGGCAGGGAAGCTATTCAGCAAGCGGCTCACAATGCGGCCGCCATGGAATTTATCAACAAATTGCCCCAGGGTCTGGATACAGAGATCGGCGAGCGGGGCGTAAAACTTTCCGGCGGACAGAAACAGCGTATCGCTATTGCCAGGGTTTTCCTGAAAAATCCGCCCATCGTGGTGCTGGACGAGGCGACTTCGTCCTTGGATAACAAGACTGAAGGTCTAATCCAGCAGGATTTGGATAAACTGGCGCACAACCGTACGACCCTGGTCATCGCTCACCGGTTGAGCACGGTACAGAATGCGGACCGCATCGTGGTGCTGGCGGAAGGCCGGGTGGCGGAAATAGGCTCCCATGAGGAACTGATGGCCAGACAGGGTCTTTATTACGATTTGTACCAGGCCCAGCAGAAAGAACATGCGGCCAGCCAAGAATAATTATTGTCAGCGGGCAGGATTTGTGATAAAATATTTTTATAATTTTATAAGATCCGGGTACGCAAGTTTAAAAGGAAGCATGGTGAAATGCCTGCACGATCCCGTCACTGTGAAAACGCAAAACGTTTAAGTCAGGAACCTGCCCGTATGAGCATGACCAGAATCCACGAGCGATGGATATTGGCAAAGAATCTGACTGTGACGGCCGGATAATTTGTTCTGAAAAGCTTCTGTGAATTCACACGGGAGCTTTTTATTTTTTTAATTGAGAGAGAATGCTATTTACGGAGAGTTACCTGTAAGTGGCAGCAAAGAAGAGAGGACAGTATGGATGAAGTGATGTTTTCCCAGGGCCAGGCCCTGCGGTGCGGATATACCACCGGCAGTTGTGCGGCGGCGGCGTCTAAAGCAGCTGCAGAGATGCTGCTGACCGGCAAACGGGTAGATAATGTCAGCCTGCTGACGCCTAAGGGTATCACCTTAAACCTGGAACCGGAAGATGTACTCTTGACACCGGCGAAGGTTAGTTGTGCTATCCGGAAAGATTCCGGGGATGACCCGGATGATACCAACGGCATCCTGGTTTACGCCACGGTGGAAAAGACGGCGTCCGGCCTGGAATTAGTTGGTGGCGAAGGTGTAGGACGGGTAACGAAACCGGGACTGGCTTGTGCGGTAGGCGGGCCGGCGATTAATCCTACGCCGCGCCGGATGATCACGGAAGAAGTTACCAAGATAAAAGAACGTCACGCTTATGCCGGCGGTTTGAAGGTAACCATCTCCATTCCCAGAGGGGCGGAGATTGCTCCCAAGACTTTCAATCCCCGTTTAGGCGTGGTCGGTGGTCTCAGCGTTTTAGGAACTTCCGGTATCGTGGAACCGATGAGTGACCAGGCTTTGATTCAGACCATGTATGCCGAGATGAATTCCCGTAAAGCCAACGGCCGGGAAAATTTGCTGGTTTTCTTTGGCAACTACGGCCAGGATTTCTCCCGGGATGTTTTGCATCTGAATATTGACGAGGCGGTACCGTGCAGTAATTTTGTGGGCGATTTGCTGGATTACGCCGTCTATAAAGGTTTTAAGACGCTGCTTTTAATCGGGCATTCGGGGAAACTGGTGAAGGTGGCTCAGGGAGTCATGAACACTCATTCCAAATATGCAGACTGCCGTACGGAATTTATGGCGCTGTCAGCTTTATTTCACGGTGCTGACCGGCAGGTGGTAGGGGAAATTTATCAGTCCCTGACCACGGACGAAGTAACGAAAATCTTGCAAAGAGAAAAACTTTTGGAACCGGTCATGGCAGATGTGGCCGCCAAAATTGATTATTATATGCAACAACGGGTACATGGCAAGCTGAAGACGGCAGCCCTGCTTTTCTCAAATGTGTACGGGGTGCTGGGCAAGACTAAAGATGCCGAGGCCTTAATAGCTTTACAACAAGGAGGTAAAGACAAGTGACAGGTAAGCTTTTTAGCGTGGGTATTGGTCCCGGCGATCCGGAACTTTTAACACTAAAGGCCCAAAGACTTTTAAAAACCTGCCCGGTCGTGGCTATTCCCCAGGGGGATAACGAC
This sequence comes from uncultured Acidaminococcales bacterium, assembly GCA_964293585.1. Classification (GTDB taxonomy): domain Bacteria; phylum Bacillota; class Negativicutes; order Acidaminococcales; family Acidaminococcaceae; genus JAKVKY01. Next base: position 1,433 of record CAXYYS010000070.1, on the reverse strand, counting down.
GTACTGACGGCGAAGGGCATCGTCAGCCAGGTGGTGGATCTAAGTGGTAAGAAAGAACTGCTGATCCGGATGCCGATGACGAAGGACATGGCCGTGATGGATAAGGCCCATCAGGAAGGTGCGGATGCCATCATCGCCTGCTTAAAGGCAGGTCAGGACGTAGTCTTCATCACCCTGGGCTGTCCAACGGTTTACGCTACCTGCATCTATGTGCATAAACTGGTGCTGAAGGCCGGATATCCGGCGGAACTGGTGCCGGGTGTACCCAGCTTTTGCGCCGTAGCAGCCCGGCTGAATGTTTCTTTATGTGAGCGGGCGGAGCCTTTGATCATCCTGCCCGGCAGCTATCAGGAAACAGCGGCCTTTTTAGACGGACCAGGCAATAAGGTGCTGATGAAATCAGCCAGCCAGATTGGCCGTGTATGCGCAGATTTACAGCAGCGCCACCTGCTAGACCATGCAGCCATGGTAGAGCGTTGTGGTCTGCCGGGAGAAAAAGTGATCACAGATTTAAGCAAGGTTGATGCCAAGTCCAGTTATTTTTCTATTATCCTGGTTAAAGAAAGGAAGTTGGAACAATGATTTATTTTATCGGGGCAGGTCCGGGAGCACCGGATTTAATTACGGTCAGAGGTAAGAATTTATTAGAGAGAGCTGATTTGATTATTTATGCAGGTTCCCTGGTCAACAAGGAACTGTTGAAATATGCCAAGCCTTCTTGCAAGATCATGGACAGTGCGTCTATGACCCTGGAAGAAGTAATCGCAGCTATGGTACCGGCAGCCCAGCAGGGACAGCTGGTGGTACGTCTGCATACAGGCGATCCCAGCATTTACGGCGCCCATCGGGAACAGATGGATATGCTGCGCAGCTATAACCTGGATTTTGAAGTCGTCCCCGGCGTCAGCTCGTTCTGCGCCTGTGCGGCGGCTCTTAATGCCGAGTATACGCTGCCCAATGTGAGCCAGTCGGTAATTATCACCAGGATGGAAGGCGGACGTACGCCTATTCCTGACCGGGAAAAACTGGCCAGCTATGCAGCCCATCATGCCAGCATGGTTATCTTCCTGAGTTCCGGGATGCTGGAAAAAGTGCAGAAAGAATTAGTGCGCGGCGGTTACGAGGAAGACACGCCGGCAGCCATCGTGTACAAAGCTTCCTGGCCCGAACAGAAAATTATGCGCTGCACGGTGGGAACTCTGGCAGCCACGGCCAAGGAAAATAAGATTACCAGGACGGCCCTGATTGCCGTGGGAGGTTTCCTGGGCGATGAATATCAGCGCAGTGAATTATATAATCCTAATTTTACGCATGGCTACAGGAAAGCAGACCCCAGCAAGCTGGATGTAAAACCGGAAAAATGAAAGCCGGTATTTTTGCCTACACCAGGCATGGTGCGGCCTTAGCGTTAAAAATTAAACAGGTACTGACGG
>CAXYYS010000069.1:0-8980 GCA_964293585.1 uncultured Acidaminococcales bacterium | reverse complement strand
AAGTTCTCAGAAGTTGTTTGGTGTATCTGCTTCTGTGTTATCTTCTGCTGTACTTTTTTCCTTGCTGATCGTGTTTACTTTCCCGAACGTAAAACCGGCTGAAGGTAGCGCTCAAAAACTGGACTTAGCCAGCGTTGTCGGTGCCGCGCAGTTTAGTTCGACTGCCGTTGCTTCACCGTTCCCAGCTTTTAATCCGGAAAGTTTAAATTCTATGACAAAAGGTGTTGTAACTGCGATGCCTTCTGTACCTGGTAGTCCGATGGCTTCTAATTATACCGGTAGTGTTCCCTCGGTTCCAGTCGTACCCAGTATGCCAGGTTCTCCGGCCGGTGTTGCTGCTGGATCTGTTTCTGATAAGCTAACGGTTATCGGTGTGCTGCCTCCCAACGTGGTTATCCTGCAAAAAGGGACTAGCACTGTGACGGCTAAGGCTGGTACTGATACAGGTTTAGGTTCGGTTGGACGTGTCACGAAAAATGGTGCTTATATTAACGGCTCTTTCGTGGGCCTGAAACGGTAGGAGGATGTGTGATGCATGATTTTCATTATTTTAGGAAGTCTGCTCTTAGTTTGGCTCTTAGCTTGTCTTTATGTATTTGTCCGGTAGTTTTTGCCGAAGAAATTTTTGACGTGGATTTGGCTCCTGGAACGCCGCTTGTTGACGCTATTCGTAGCGTAGGATATCGTGCCGGCCGGAATATCGTTATTAATGGTGATTTATCCGGTACCGTTTCCTTAAGCCTTGAAGGCACAACCTTTAATCAGGTATTATCCTTACTTTCCATGACGCACGGGTTCACTTTTAAGGACGTTAATGGTGTTGTTATTGTTAGCCCGTCTAAGGATATGTCTGATATGAAGACATTTAAGCTTAATTATCTTGATCCGGAGTTTGCCAAAAAAGAGATGGGACTAATCTTCAGCCAGGATAAGATTTATGTCAATACAGATACCAATACTGTTACCGTAGCTGGTGGATCTGGACAAATTGAGCAGGCAAAGACGCAGCTCAAAACTCTGGATGTTGTGCAACCTCAAATCAGCGTAAAGGCTACCGTTATCGAACTTACTCATTCTCAGGCCCGTGAGCTTGGGTTGTCTTTCACGACTGATACTTGGACTAAGAATACTGCTGATCCTGGTTGGAATGGTGTTAGTTTTGCGGTGACGGCCGCGCATGAAGATACGATTGGTCACGGTAATATTTTGGCTCGTCCTACAATTACTGTTTTTAATGGTCGTAAGGCCCATATTCTGATGGGCGATAAAGTTCCGGTTTTTACCAGTTCTAATACTACCGGTACTACGACTTCCAATACCAGCGTGACGGTTGAGTATAAGGATGTTGGTGTTAGCCTGGACGTGATTCCCCGTATCAATGATCCTAAAAATGAGAATATAACCATGAATATTAAACCTACAATCAGTACCATTACTAAGTGGGTGGAAAGCGGCAACAATAAGGCGCCGCAGATTAGTACCAGGGAAGCAGAAACTATGTTGCGTGTAAAATCTGGACAAACTATTCTGCTGGGCGGCCTGCTCCGTGATGAGGACCTGAAGAACGTTAAGGAAGTTCCGTTGCTGTCGAAATTACCGTTCCTGGGCGAGTTGTTCAAGATGCGGTCTAATAGCAAAGTTAAGACGGAGATTGTTATTGCTATTACGCCAACCATTATTAATGATGTTGGCGGTGTGCCTTTCGTGGAAAAACAGGAAATTGCTCCTGGTTTGCATGAGAAACTTATGGAGTTACAGCGTGAAAAGAAGGATGCCAACATCGGAGCCGAGGTTAAGGCTGAGTTTGATGCTGAGAATGTTCAGCTTAATAAAAAATTAGCCGTCAAGGATGCCGAGAAGAAAAAGTTGCAGGATCAGCTTGCAAAAGCGCAGAACGACCTGCTGATAATGAAGGAAAATCAGGCTAAAGCTGAACAGGCCAGAAAAGAGCAGGCATTGCAAGAGTCTGCTGCTGCGGCCGCGCGTCAAGCAGCGGCCGATAAGGCTGCAAAAGATATTGATACTAAACAGGCGGCCGAGAATACGGCTGTCAAGAAAGTTGAGGCTGCGAAGGTTAAAGCTGTACTGCAAGTATCGAAAGAAGAACAGCAAGTGGCTGCTGATCTTAAGGCCTGGAATGAGAAAATTAAGTCTGCTGAGTAGGAGGCAGGTTCATGAATGTTGTTGATAAGTATTACCTGAAAGACAATTTGCTTGGGATGAAAATAATTCCTGAACATCTGCCTAAGATTGATCGTTCTCTGCTGCTTTCCAGGGCTATTTTTCCGTTTAGTTACGAAGATGGCTTACTTAAACTTGCTACCCATAAAGAGGATAACTTGCTGGAGAACGATTACATCATGATGCTCTTAAAAGAGCAAGATCCCGGTATTAAAGATATAAGGATTTATTTGACCAGTTTTCAAAACGTACAGGATGCTTTCGTTAAATATTACAATGAGCAGCCGCAGTCCGGTAATTCTGCTAACGAACCTGACGAGAAATCTGTTGAGGAATATACAACGGAGCAAACTAAGCTGGTGGATACCATTATTCGCAAGGCTAAGGATATGCAGGCGTCAGATATACATCTTACGCCTACGAATAACGGCATGATTGTGCAGTTTCGTGTTTTCAATAGGTTGGTTGTTCCGGATATTAATGTTGGCCAGAAAGATAAGAAGGCCGTCACTAACCGCATAAAATATCTGGCTCATATCAAGTCTGAGATGAATAAGGTTGCCCAGGATGGATCTTTCCGGGCTGATGATATGGAGTTCCGTGTAAATACCATGCCTTGTGGTGATGATGTTGGCGAAAAGGTTGATATCCGGTTATTTAGTTTAAATAGTTCTTTAAAAAATCTTGATGATATTCATTTTCCTGCTGATGATCTGAAGACGTTGAGAGAACTGATAGAGATGCCTTTCGGTATCATCCTGCTTTCTGGTCCTACCGGCCAAGGGAAGTCAACTACCTTATATGCCTGTATGCGCGCCCTGGGGCCGGAACATTTCGTCATTCTTTCAGCTGAAGATCCTGTGGAACAGTACATACAGGGCGCCGCTCAGTCGCCAATCCGGGAGAATTACAAGAATCAGGAACTTTCCTGGAATTATGCTAAGTTTTTAAGGGCTGCTTTGCGGCAAGATCCGGACATTATCTTCGTTGGTGAAATTCGTGATACTGAGACGGCCATAGCGGCTGTTCAGGCGTCTCAGACCGGCCATTTGGTTTTTAGTACACTGCACACTAGGAATGCGGTTGGCACGATTGCACGTCTTTCTGAGTTGGGGGTTAATCCGGCCAGTATCTTAAACGAAATGGACGGCGTGGCCAGTCAGCGCCTTGTCGGCATTAACTGTCCTCATTGTCGTCAAAAGATTATTAGCCCCAGGAACAGCATTTTGCGGCCGCAGGATTTGTCTTTGCTGGAGGAAGGTAAGTATAGCTATGAAAGCATAGGCTGCGACAAATGTTTCCATACCGGTATTATCGGCCGGGTACCTATTATTGAGATTATTAAGTTTAACAATACTTTGCGTGATTTTTTTAGCGATAGTAAGCGGGGGATCGTGGAAGCGGAGATATTCTTACGGCTGCATGGTTTCCGGAGCCTGTGGGATAAAGGCATGGATCTGGTAGCTTCCGGCCAGCTGTCTTTGGATGAGTTATGCAGCGTTATGTTTGTGGATGAGGACTTGCAAAGATTGGTCAATAAGTCTTTGGCTGAGAATGAAAGCGGCTTGAATACCCTTCCGGAAGAGATTTTAAGCCTGTATCGTAGTTATGCGAAGTTTGTGCATTTAGATCCAGCGGAAGGAAGTGATGTTGTTGTTAAAGGAAAAGATTGAGGCATTCTTTAACAGGCCTTCCAAGAAAGATTTTTATGAGTTGTTTACGCAGTTGCGGTTCCAGCTTTCGGCCGGACTGTCTTTTGTCCAGGCTTGTCAGGAGGTTGGCCCGCTGCAGCCTAACAAATACATTAAACGTGCTTGTGCCGGGATGACCAAGGATTTGATTACTGGCTTTTCCGTTTCGGATGCGTTTAAACGAGCCGAGATTTTCCCGGCCGAGATTTCCGAGACACTTTCTGCCGGCGAAAAATCCGGTGAGATGGTTAAGGTCTTCGAGATGTTGGCCAGTAAAATGAAGTTGGAGGCAAAGCTTTACGGCAAGGTTAATAGTGCCTTGCTTACGCCTAAGATTGCTGCTTGTCTGATGCTCCTTCTGGTAACGGCCTTTTCCAAGGTCATTATGCCTCAATATGTAAAGCTTTATGAGGAAAGTCAGTTGGAGATGCCTGCTGTATTAAAGGCTTTTCTTACTATCAGTAATGGTATTTTTGACCATTGGTATTTGGTTATTCCTCTTGTTTATGGCCTGGTCAAATTTTGGCAATGGTTTACCAGGACGCATTTTTATTGGATTGATACGGTCCGCTTGAAGCTGCCGATTTATAGTAAGCTTCATTTTGCAATGCTTCAGCACCAGTTTTGCAGCAATTTAGCAATCATGATTGATGCCGGGTTGCTCTTGCCTGAGGCATGTAAAAGGTTAGCGGATATTGTTGATAGCAGCGTCATGAGCGGTTCTATCACTAAGGCTAATAAAGCTATTGTTGCCGGTGTACCGCTATCTACCGCTTTTAAGAAAAATAATGATTTTGGTGTCTTTGACGCCAGTTTGTTAAGTTTTATTGGTACCGGCTATCAATCTGGCCAGCTTGCGGATGCGATGCATCTGTCGAGTGAGCTGTATGAGATGAAGCTCCAGGATCTGGTCGAGACAGTTCCTACAAAATTAACGGTAGTTGTCATCGCGCCCATGGGCGTTTTGATCGTTGGGTTATATCTGTTGAGTTTGATGCCGATGCTGAGTTATTTCAATCAAATTTCCGGAGGCTGAAAAATTAACCTTCATAAATGGCCCGCCATTCGTTTTTATGAAGGCCGGTCGATAAAGATATCGACCTTAAATTTTCAAGGGCCTTAAAACCGATTTTTGAGGGCTGTTTTTGGGAGGTGATTTTATGAAGCGTAAAGGTTTTAGTTTGGTAGAAATTATGGTTGGCTTAGGTGTCATTATTGCTTTAGCGGCAGCAACCTTCCCAACGGCAAGCGCATTTTTATCTTTAGGCCGTCATAGTGGGGTTAAAACTGATGTTGGCGCCCTTAGTGCTGCGGTAAGTCAGTATGTATTTGAGGTTGGAACGTATCCGCCTAATCTTTCTGCACTTACTCAGGCCGTTGGTCAATATGGTCCCTGGCTTAGCGCCTCTAGTTTAAAAGACCAATGGGGAAATGATTACAATTATTCGGTTGATACTGCAAATAAAAAATATGCTGTTTGGTCCAATGGTCCCAACAAAACAAATAATAGTGGGGGAGGTGTACCGGCTAGTTTTTCATCTGATGATGTTGGCTTCATTGGTTATTATCAATAAATATTTAAGTCTAAATTTTAAAAAATTGAAAGGTGGTTTTTAATTATGGAACAAGTTTTATCTATCAATCGTCTGCAAACGGGTTTTTTTGGTAAGAAACGTAAAGGTTTTACTTTGGTTGAGATCATGATTGCACTGGCGGTAGTTATCGCCCTGTCTGTTGCCGCGTTCTTTGCCTTTAACCAGGTACAGGATATGCGTAAGGTCGCGCAGGTCCAAAGCGATCTGGATGCTCTGGCCAATGGTTGTCTGGCTTATGAGTCTGTTTCGTCTTCTCAGAGTTTGCCTGCTTCTTTGGCTGACTTAACTACTGGTCTGACGGCGGCAAATACCATTGATGGTGTAGCTCATACCAATTTCGTCACTACCCAAAAAGCTAGTCTGACAGATCCTTGGGGTAACGCTTATACTTATAGTTCTGCAAATCGCACCATTACTTGTACTCATACTATCGGTAGCGGCCAAGATGCAACGACTAAGACTTATACTAAGAAGTTCTAATTGTTCTACAGAAATAATTCGCAGTAGGGATGGTATACTGATGAAAGTCATTTTTGTTGTGGGGGGGGGGGGGGCTCTGCCTTGGAAGACATAAAGGTTCTGGCCTTTTAGTGGTCGTAGCCGTATTAGCCGTGATGAGCAGCATCATGGCATTTGGTACGGCAAAGCTTACGCAGGCTAGTTTCAATGCTATGTCTTCTAATCGGATTGGGCTTGAAGCTATGCAGCTTGCGGAAAGCAGGGCTAAACTGCTTCGTACAGGCAAATATGCAGACTTGGCCGCACAGGCTAAGACACAAGTTAATAACACAAGTTTTTATGATGAGGTTGTCCTCGGAAATGTTTCGACCGATTCCAGCGGCATTTCTTCCCGTACAGCAACCGTGAATGTTTATCATGGTGCTGATACTCTACCCAGGATTAAGCTTCCGGTTACTTTTTATAGTAATGGAAGATCTGAGTTCGTGTATAACGATTCGGATACCGGTGATTATAAAAGGCTTGGTCTAAAGTGGAGTGGAAGTCAGTGGGTAGCTAATGTTGATAATGGGACTAATGAACAGTTTATATTCACAGATAAAGTTATTAGTTCTAATGTTGATTTGAATAGTATCGTTACTACCGGCGCCTATTCAGTAAAGTCCTCATGTGCTAATCAACCAGAAACAGGTATTTGGGGTCAGCTTTATGTGGATGGTAATACGGGATATATTACTCAAAGGTATATTCCAGAATATCCCGCTGAAAACACTAGGATTTACATTCGCAGGAAAAATGGTACTGTTTGGACTTCTTGGTCTCAGATGAACGGTATTCCTTCTGGTACCATTTGTATCTGGCATGGAACAGCATCCAATGTACCTTCTGGTTGGGCTATTTGTAATGGTTCCAATGGAACGCCGGATCTGCGTAGCCGGTTTGTGTATGGCGCTAATGATAGTGATAACAATACTAAATCGTCTTGGGGGACCGGTTGGAACAATATTGTTGGTCATTGGCCTGCGGGTTGGACTGGTGGTTCGGAGCGAGAAGTTATGAGCATTGCCGAGATGCCTAGTCATCAGCATAATTTTTGGACTGCTTCTTGGAAACCTACCGGTAATGATGCTTATTCCATTACAGCTGCGGCGGGAGATCGTAGTTTGGAAAATAGTAATGGTCAGCGTACTAATACTGTTTTAACTACAAATAGTGGTAATAATGAATCTCACAATCTATTACCTCCGTTCATGACGCTTTGTTACATAATGAAACTTTGATTTACTTGTGTGTGTTTGTGCTGTACATTCAGTTAGCCTTCTTTAAAGCAAGGAGGGTACACTGATGAAAGACATTTGTATTTTGGGGGGGGGCGGGGTATTTCCCCTGGAAGACGTAAAGGTTCTGGCCTTTTAGTAGTCGTGGCCGTATTAGCCGTGATGAGCAGCATCATGGCGTTTGGTACGGCTAAGCTGACTCAGGCTAGTTTCAATGCGTTATCTTCCAACAAGAAAGGGGTTCAAGCCCTGCAGCTTGCCGAAAGTAAGGCAAAGATACTCAGGCTGGGCGGCTATGCAAGTGCAGCAGCACAGACAAAGACACAAGTTTCAAGTACAGGTTTTTATGATGAGATTACTTTAGGTGCAGTGACTACAAGCGGTACGGTGAGTACCAGGACGGCCACGGTGAATGTATATGGTCCAGGCGATACGACGGCCAGGGTAAGTTTGCCGGTATATCTTTCCTCTGCGGAAAGTGTATCCGGCGTTCCGTCCGGAACAATTTGTATCTGGCACGGATCAGCAGCTAGTATACCTTCCGGTTGGCATTTATGTGATGGTTCTAACGGAACACCAGATTTGCGTAGCCGGTTTATATACGGTGCTGGCGGTGATACTAACACAAAGTCTGCGGGTGGGTATTCGGTCAATGAACTTCATGGTCATTGGGCTGTTGGATTCACGCATGGGCAGGAGTACGAATACCTTAGTGTGGCTCAGATGCCTAGTCATAATCATTATGGTGAAGGAACTACTTCAACTAATGGTAATCATCATCATGGATCTTATGGTGATGATTCTTCTAGACCAAGCAATTTTGGTTTTTATAATTCTTCTAATGTTTATCGTGGTGCTAACGGTTACGCTAATAACGCACTTTGGAATACTACTACTGATGGTAATCATAATCATACATATAGTTTCTGGACTTCTGCCGTCGGAGGTGGTCAGGCATTCAATAATCTGCCGCCGCTTATATGCTTATGTTACATCATGAAACTTTAATCTTTTGCTGAAGCTGCTCCGAAAGGAGCATAGTATGTTTAGTTTTAAGAAATATCGTAAGGGTTCTGGTCTATTAGTGGTTGTGGCCGTGCTGGCCGTGATGAGCAGCATCATGGCGTTTGGTACGGCAAAGTTGACGCAGGCTAGTTTCAATGCGTTGGCTTCAAATAAAAAAGGCGTTCAAGCCCTGCAGCTTGCCGAAAGCAAGGCAAAGATACTCCGACTGGGCGGCTATGCAAGTGCAGCAGCACAGACAAAGACACAAGTTTCAAGTACAGGTTTTTATGATGAGATTACTTTAGGTGCAGTGACTACAAGCGGTACGGTGAGTACCAGGACGGCCACGGTGAATGTATATGGTCCAGGCGATACGACGGCCAGGGTAAGTTTGCCGGTATATCTTTCCTCTGCGGAAAGTGTATCCGGCGTTCCGTCCGGAACAATTTGTATCTGGCACGGATCAGCAGCTAGTATACCTTCCGGTTGGCATTTATGTGATGGTTCTAACGGAACACCAGATTTGCGTAACAGGTTTGTGTGGGGTGGCGGTCAAGATGGTAATGCGAAAGCTTATGTAAGTACTAATTGGGATGCTTTTTCCGGAACTTGGCCTATCGGCTGGACAGGTGGGACTGAAGCTCACTATTTGAGCGTAGCTGAGATGCCTAGTCATAATCATTATGGTAATGGATACACATCTTGGAATGGTGATCATACTCACAATATAAATTCCTCTTTGAGATTAGTAATTCATCAATATGGCAATGTT
>CAXYYS010000068.1:0-9329 GCA_964293585.1 uncultured Acidaminococcales bacterium | reverse complement strand
CCTCTAAGTTTCTTGAGGTAAAACCTTGTACGTAGTAACAGTTAGACAGTAGGAAGAACAATAAAATCAACTCCTTAACTGCTTTGGGATAAAGCATAACAAACCGTATGGACAAACTGGTCGCCTCAGAAGTGAAAAAAAGCGCGCTCCCGTATTGCCAATTCCCCTACAACTAAAGGATGATTTTGCAAAACTTGCAAAAAAAAATATCACATTTCGGCACAAAAAAGCGTCATTATTGGTGAGAGTTAAAGTTGCTAAGGTTTTAAAAGTTTTGCTTTTAGCTTTCTCTTTCTTTTTTCTTTTTTCTTTCTATTTGCCTTTTTAAAATCTCTTTTATTCCTTAATGTTTCTTGTAAGTAAAAACTTGGATGTACAAACAGTTAAAAATATGCTGTTTACAATTACACAAACAAAAAATTACTGATGATTTTTAAAAACATGTGTTAAGTTCACAAATAATTCACGAAAAAAATGAGCAACTTCTCAAAAAAATCCGTATATATAAGTGAGAGGTAAAATTACCTTTCACACTTACTCTTTCTTTTAATATTTTCTTTCTGGGTGAGTTATGATTAATTCCTTAATGTATCTTGTAAGTCAATTCTTAACAGCGTAGTAACAAGCAAAACCACGAACAAAAAACTTCAGTCTTTTTAAAATCTCTTTTATTCCTCTAAGTTTCTTGAGGTAAAACCTTGTACGTAGTAACAGTTAGACAGTAGGAAGACATAAGAATTTTGCCTGACTGGAAGTGGTAAACGAAAAGTGGACACTTAACTAAAAAATGCCGACCAGTTTTAAAAACTGACCGGCAAACTTTTTACCTGGTGGAGATTAAACTGATCAGGTAGGAGTTCAGGCTCATGTCTTCCTTGATGGCTTCTTCCGTTAATTTTTTGTGTAAGAACTTGGGAATACGTAAAGTAAATTTGCCGCTGTACGCGCTTTCATCGAGTGGTTCCGGAATTTTGTGCTTGGTTTTTAAAGTTGTTACCAGCCATTCCCGTTTGGCTTCCTCAATATTTTTAAACGCTGCATCTGCAGTTTCACCGTCACTCTGACAACCTTTTAACAAAGGGATGCGCGCCAGAAAGCCATCGCCATCGGCGGGCGCAAGTTTGGTAATTTCTACAGGATAGGCCAGAGCCAGATAGTAGTTCAAGTCTTTCATAGTGAAGACGCCTCCTTAACTTTGATACTAAATATGATACCATAAAAGCTAAGGCTTGTCAGGCCGTGTCCTTGTGGAATGCTAAACTGAGAGCAAAGGATTTGGGAGGTAGGAAGATGTTAGCGATGAAAATGGATTTAGCCTGTTACCACGGCCTGGAAGATTTACTGGCGGAGGCAAAATATATGGCGTCGTTCCCGGATGCGGATGAACTATTTACGGAAGACGTAAAAAATTTAAGTATTGCCCTGGAAATAATGCGGCACGAGATTAATCCGGACCTGCCGGCGCCCAAAGTTTCGGCGGAGGAACTGAAAGAAGTTGTGTCCCGCCTGAGTGATTTGTGGGAGTATTCTGCAGACCAGGTCCAAAAAGATCCTACGGAAAGAATTTGGCAACGTGACCTGGCTAGCATAGATTATTTTCAGGAAGTGGCGAAGAACTTAAGAAAGGAAACGGCAGCACATGGATGAGTATATTTTTTACACGGCCGAAGGTCACTGCGAAACCCCCAGGGGAGACGAGGTTTATAATTATCAAATCCTGGGATTTGAAGAAGGCCGCAGCGAATGGGAAGCCAAGTCAAAACTGCTGAAGAAACATGCCTGGATTGAGGCGACAGGGTACAATACTCGGGAAATTTGCAGCGCTAAGGTGGTAAGGAGTAAATAAGATACAGAAATTGAAAACGCCACTGCAAGTGTACAGTGGCGTTGCTATTATTTCTGTTCTTCTTCTTTAATTAATTTTAAAATTGTCTTGCCCATGCGGGTGATTAAAGGAACGACCAGAGCGTTGCCCATGACGAAGTATCTAAACTTTTCCGGCATGCCTGTGTTGGACCAGTTATCGGGAAAACCATTTAACCGTTCACACTCGATAGGCGTAAGCAGCCGTAACTTTTTGGTTTTAGGATCCTCAACCACATGGGTGCTCCTGTTGACGCTGGATTCGCTGGTGAGCATGGTCCGGGATGGTAAATCCAAATTATCCGGGAAACTCATGCCGCCCTCAGAATAGAAATAAGGTTCACCGTTAGGTTTAACGCGGGGTTCCCTCTTAGCACCTTTTAAATATTTCCACTTGTCCAGTTTGGGACCCAGAAAATATTTTTCAGCTACGCCGTCTTTTTCCAAGATGTCTCTTAACGGAGTTGGTTCACATTTTATGGGCTCAGTGGCGGCAGTGAAAACTTTACCGTTTACCATGTAACCGCTATTTAAGAAATCGTAATGGAAATGATTGGAGAATTCTACTAGGTCTTTGTATGGCTTAGACTTGCCGTGTTCTACTTTCTTAAGGAACTTCACATCGGTTTCTTTGATATGCAGGTTGGCATATTTTACCCGGAAAGTACGGGCAAAGAAACCATGCTTGCCAAAAACATCTACGGCATCGGCAGATCTTAGATATAAGAAATGCTTAGTATCATGTTTGCAGGCAAAGATAAAAGTACGACGACGGCGTTGAGCATAGCCATATTGAGCGGCATTAACCACACGCCATTCCACAGCGTATCCTAAATCGTACAAACATTTTAAGATGATGCCGAAATCGCGTCCTCGTTGTGAACCGGGAGAACGGATTAGGCGGTCAACATTTTCCAGTAAAATATATTTGGGGCGGTTTTCAGGTTTCTTGGCGGCGATAATATCGCGAATATCCCACCATAAAACACCTTTTTTACCTTCAATGCCTTTAGCCTGGGTTCTTGCCACGGAATAATCTTGGCAGGGAAAACCGCCGACTAAGAGGTCATGGTCGGGACAATTTTTTTTGCCAAGTCCGATATCTTCGTTCATGCCTTCCAAGAACATCTGGGTTGGTGGAAAGTGTTTTTCGTAGCAATCAAAAGCATATTGATGCGTTTTGCCAGGTTCCCACTGGTTATACCAGACGGTATCAAAAAAGGTGTTTTTATTGGCAGCCTGGTCCAGGCCGAGTCTAAACCCGCCCACACCGGCGAACAATTCCACGACTTTAACAGCTTTCATGATACCTCCGCAAAAGGACTAATAATATGCTATAATATCTTTATATACAACTAATTTTAACACAATTCGTCAAGGGGATCAAGAAGAATCGGTGGTGAAATTTAAGTGACTACGGAAACTAAGGACGTTAAGTACAAAACTATCGAGGAAGTATGTTTTAAGGCCATGGAAGCTATTGATGTGCCTTTTAAAGTAATTGATAAATACGGTCGTCTGGCAAATGCTCATGGCAAAGGCAATGTTGGCGAAGTTATTGAAGAAAGCCATTTTGGGTATAAGGTCAACAGCAGGTCGGAACCGGATTTTAAAGAAATTGGCGTGGAACTAAAAGTAACGCCATATGTTAGGACTAAAAGAGGCATCCGTGCCAAGGAACGTTTAGTTTTAAATATCATTAATTACGAAAAAGAATATATGACAACCTTTGAGACCAGCAGCTTTTGGCACAAGAATCAAAAACTGTTGCTGATGTTCTATGAATATGTCAAAGATGTTGCCAGGGGTGATCTGGCTGTGCATGCGGCACAGCTTTTTACTTATCCGGAAACAGATTTAAAGATTATCCGGGATGACTGGGATAAAATTATAGCCAAGATTCGGGCTGGCAAAGCTCACGAGATTTCAGAAGGCGATACGAACTATCTGGGAGCTTGTACCAAGGGAGCAACGAAAGCTACTAACTGGGTGAGCCAGCCTTGTTCATCTGTACCAGCACAAAGACGTGCGTATTGTCTTAAATTAGCCTATATGAATTATTTAGTGAACAAGATTGTCCTGGGAATAGATATCCATGAAAAGATTATTGCTAACCCTAAGCAGATTGCTCACAAGACTTTCGAACAGTACGTAGAAGAAAAGATCGCGCCATATTTTGGTAAAAGTATCCCGGAACTTTGTGAGCAGTTTCATCTGCAAACAAATTCTAAGGCCGTAACGGAAATGGTCGTAGCTAAAATATTGGGATTAAACGGTCATATCAACCAGACCGAGGAATTTCTGAAAGCCAACATCGTTGTGAAAACCATTCGAGTTAATGCTAACGGTAGGATTAAAGAAAGTATGTCTTTTCCGTATTTTGATTTCTGCGAACTGGTGAAAGAGGAATGGGAAACTTCAACTTTTAAAGAATATCTGGAAAGCTCCAGGTTTATGTTCGTTATATTTAAGTTTGATGAGGCCGAGGTTTTGCACCTGGAAAAAGTTATGTTCTGGAACATGCCATATCAAGATCTTGACGAGGTAAAAAAGGTTTGGACCAGGACAGTAGAAATTTTGAAACAAGGTGTCAAGATTGTGCCAACGTCCAGGGGCAACACTAATAATCTGCCTAAGTCTACGGAAAACAGGGTGGCGCATGTCAGACCGCACGCCCGTGATCAACAAGATGTTTTGCCGTTACCGACCGGCGGTTTTATGCCTAAACAATGTTTTTGGTTAAACAATAAATATGTTGCGGAACAAATTGGCTTAAAGAAGAAGTGAGATCATGAAGCATCATCTGACTCCGGAACAGCGATTCAAATGCATGCAGGGCAACAAGAAAAAAGATACTTCGATAGAGATTAAGTTGCGCAAGGCTTTGTGGCATAAGAATATCCGTTTCCGTAAGAACAATAAAAAGGTCTTGGGGACTCCGGACATCAGTATTATAAAATACCGGTTAGCCATATTTTGCGACGGTGATTTCTGGCACGGCAAAAATTTTACTGACGATGAGTTCAAGGTCCACAAAAAATTTTGGGATAATAAGATAAAAAGAAACAAGGAACGAGACTTAGAAACTACGATTGCTTTGCGTGATCAAGGCTGGACCGTTTTAAGATTCTGGGAGAGCGATATCAATAACGATTTGGATGGATGCGTGGAAAAAGTAATTGATGTTATTACGACTTATAGAAAAAGATAAGCGAGGCGCATTTATGAGAGGTAAAATTTGGTCGGAACAAGAAACTTATATAGCCTTTCTTTTGTATTGCCAAATTCCATTCGGTCAGATTGATAAAAGGAATCCCAAAATAATCGAACTGGCTAACCTGCTTGATAGGACACCAAGTTCCGTTGGCATGAAATTATGTAATTTTGCTGCTAATGATCCATTAATCCAAGCGCGGGGAGTAAAGGGACTACAGAATTGTAGTATCAAGGATAAACAAGTTTTTGAAGCATTTAAATCTGATTGGGATAAAAATTTAGAAATAGCGCAAGCATATTTACAAGATTTAGAAGCCGGACATATTACATATCAACCGATTGAAGAACCACAATTTGTTATTGGGGAGTATCCAAGTATTCACGAAAGATACGCAACTGTTAAAGCAAGAGCAAGTCAGGGCTTTTTTAGAAATGCTGTCCTGGCATCTTACAAAAATACTTGTTGTGTAACAGGTTTGTCCATAAAAGAAACTTTAATTGCCAGTCATATTAAGCCTTGGAGTGAAAGTGCAGATTCGGAAAAAGCGGATCCGACAAATGGATTGTGTTTAAATTCTTTTCATGACCGATTATTTGATAGTGGATTGATGACGGTAACACCGGATTTGATAATTCATTATTCACCAAAGATTAGAGAATTTGATGTGACGGAGACAGAAAAAGATTGGTTAGCAAAATTTAATAATCAAAGGATTCATGTACCGGATAAGTTTGGACCAGGCAAAGAATTTTTGGAATATCATAACGATATTATTTTTAAGCGTTAAATTTAAATATAGGAGTTGACGTAAATGACGAAGGATGCTGAGCGGACATTAGAAAATGCCAAATGGAGATCGATACCGAATGGTAACGGTGAACGGAAAGGATTAAACAGGTATGATGAGATTGCTTTTGGCTTAAATCCTATTAATTCATTAGTTAGAGAGCTTGGACAAAATTCTCTTGATGCCAAATTAGAGAATGATAAGCCTGTAGGTATTGAATTTAATTGGTTTAATATCAGAAAGGAAGTTATACCTGATTACCAGGAGTATGAGAGCATACTGAAGCTTTGCCTAAAAAGTAATGAAACTGATCTTGATTGTCAACCGTATTTTAAACGAGCTCTGGAAAT
The DNA here is from genome assembly GCA_964293585.1 of uncultured Acidaminococcales bacterium. Taxonomy (GTDB): domain Bacteria; phylum Bacillota; class Negativicutes; order Acidaminococcales; family Acidaminococcaceae; genus JAKVKY01. The sequence continues at coordinate 3,112 of CAXYYS010000068.1, read as the reverse complement.
TTTAAATTCTGATATTCCGGTCATGCGGATTAGTGATTTTAATACAAGAGGCCTTACAGGTGCGGATACTGCTGCAGATGATAGTGATTGGCTTGGAGCAGTAAAAAAAGATGGTTATTCTAAAAAAAGAAAAAATGCTTCAACTGGTGGTAGTTTTGGTATAGGTAAAGCTGTTGCCTATGCTTGTTCTAATTTGGGAACGGTATTCTTTTCTAGTTTGGATGTTAAGGATATTCGTTCCACGATAGGTGTTGGTAAATTAGTTACTTTTACAAAAAATGGTGAAGATATGCTTTCCACCGTTTATTGCGCTGATTCAGATAAAAATGCACTTTTGGAGTCGTTTTCTTTTGATACATCGTTTACAAGAAAATTTAGTGGAACAGACATCTTTATCTTAGGTTTCAATCAGGATGAAAATCTAGAGCAACAGATTATTAAAGCTGCGTTAAACAATTTTTTAATAGCTTTGTGTGAAGGAAAACTATATATTAAGATTGGTGATACGGTATTAAACAAGGAGACGATTGATGGGATAATACAAAATCTTGACAAAGATGATAAGGATACGCAAGTTATTATCACTTATTATAATTTGTTTGCGCATCAGCTTAGAGATATTCAAAAATATACTTTGGATGATGTGGATTTTTGTAGGAACTTTGGGGTAAAGGAAAATGATTTAACGCTTTTGCTATGCGAAGGAGAAGGCTTTAACCGAAAAATTTTATGTTCGCGAGCCAAAGGTATGACGATTATGTTAGCCAAAGGTTGGCCGAGGGGTAAAGATTTTACAGGCATTTTATATGTGACAGGCGAAGCGCTTAATAAATTATTGTTACTTATGGAAACACCTGCTCATGATAAATGGGATCCTAAAATTGGTAGAACTAAAGAAGAAATTAAGCTTCTTGATAATTGCAGGAAAGGCTTGCGTAATTTTATCCTGTCGAAGATAAATAAAGCGTTTTTCTCACAGGTAACAGACAGTATTGATGCCTTTGGTGCGGGAGATTTCTTACCGGACACAGATGCAATGAATGGGCAAACGAAAATTATTGCACCGAGTCTAGAAATAAAAGTGAAGGAAGTTAGTATTAATAAAAATTCCTTAACCCGTGTACGTAAGTCTGCGGTAAAAGCCCAGGATGATATTATTAACGATCTTCAACAGACTGGTCTTACCGAGGCGGAGGTTGAAAGTGTAAAAAACGACTTAAAGGGTACTAAACAAATAGATATTAATAACGACCATAATCAAACTAAAACGACTCCCATTAATTCGTTGAGTGATGCGTCTGGTGATGCAACTAAATCGGATAAGCCGCTAATGACAGATATGGAAAAGTATGTTATTAGGACTGGTAATGTTAATCGTGTCATTGGTACAGATGCTAAGCAAGGTGAGTACTGCCTAATTTTCAGTAAGACTGGGAATAAAAAGGATGTCTATGTTGAGTTAGATATTGTTGGTGAACAAAGCGATGTGCCAGCTGTTATTATTGAAGCAAGTGTAATGTCAGGTAATGCAACGATTAAAGAGTTTGGCGGGAATAAAATATATCTACAAACTAAATCTGGTAAACAAGTAATTAGATTAAAGTTTAAGGTTGATTATAACGAATATTGTGTATGGGATGTGAAATATTATGAAGCTAAAAACTGAAGTTTTTTCTAGTTACCCAGTTGTTCAAGGAAATCCCGTTGATTTTAAAAAGAGTATTTTCATAGTTGACATAACACCTCGTTTTGATGAGAATCATATTTCATTCAAGATAGAGGGACTAGTAAAAAATGAAAACATAAAAAACCTTATCAAAAGAAATGTCGCAAGTTATTATTTGCACTGTGAATGTCCAGCCACATCATATAGAAAAGTTTTTAAATTCCAGACTTTACCGCAAGATATTACAATTCCAGCTTTTATGATTAGGAATTATTTGGAGTTTACCGCTTTTGTTTGTCTAAATGAAGATTTAAAGGGATACGCGGATACGGATTTTCTAGATGATTTTCAGGGTATCACTTTTAATTTAGAAAAGGGACAAATTATTTGTAAAAATAATACGATAACGGTTAATATTGATAAAAGTGGTGAGGATGTTCAATCTTGGCCATCAGTCATTAAGATAGATCATCTTCCAGATGCTAATCAAAATCTAATTGTCAACTGTGATACGAACTATATTACAATAACGTTAGATGATGAAGCTTATGCTATTTATTCACATTCTGCGGGTAGTTCAGAAGTTAAAAATATCTTAATTCGGTTGATATTATTCCCAGCCATCATGGATGTGATTGAACGGTTAAAGACAAGTGATATTCAGGACTTTAGTGATAAAAAATGGTTTAAAGTAATGGAGAAGCAATTACATGCTCTTAACCTGGATATTAATAATTTGCAGGATAAGGGGTCGCTCGAAGTTACTAATTTATTATTTAAGGATTCTTTGAAAAAATCGTTCTTAGAAATTAATTCGATTATGTGCGGTATCGAAGGAGAATAAACCATGCAATTACAATTTTTTTCTGATGCAGGCATAGAAAAATTCAAATTAAGGTTTGCTAATAATCTGGAATATTATAAGAAAAAAGATAACGGCTGGTTTCTAGAACAATTTAGTCAAGAGGGTGTACTAGGAACATATAAGATGGATTTTCCAGACTTTGAACTTGTATGTGATAAAAAAAATCCCAAAGAAACAGATTTTGCTAATGTCAAAATTATGTTTGATGCTTTAAAAAACTTAAATCCCAGTGATGCTACCCAGGAAAAAATTTGGGCGGCATTGGCTCATACAACTTTTTGGAACTACATTAAGTATAGGAAGGGCAGCGATTTTAATAGCGATAAGGTTAGAAAGATAGAAAACAATTTTTTCTTTCTAAGATCATTGAGAAGATCGATTTTCATACATCCATTGGCAAGGTTATGGTGGACTGGATTTCTAACATATGACGAGAAGGTTAGTGATCATTATCACTTAACAAAAATGTTTGCGGATACATCATCCTTTGCGTCAAATATAATCTTGCTCTCTTCCAATAATTTTCTCCTAAAATTGCAAGTTCAAATTGAACACCTTTAACCAAATAATTTAAGCTGCAT
>CAXYYS010000067.1:0-9543 GCA_964293585.1 uncultured Acidaminococcales bacterium | reverse complement strand
CTCGCAATTTACTCAAATTTGCGCTTAAAAAATCGCTGTAAACCAGTCTGGGAGCGGGTTTGCAGGCCAACCTCTAAATCTTCGTTTTGGCGGTCCAAAACGGTGCCCCTTGATACTTGTATCCTCCGGAGCGTTTACGCGCACTATACGCAATTCTGGAGCGTTCTAGATACATACGCCGGAAAACCGCTCTAGGACTGGAACTCCGGCCTCAAATTTCACAAAATGCTCTAGAAATACTAAAAAGATGCCAGGCCGATCATCAAAACTGGTGTCCTGCAGTTACACAGGAAAGGCTTTGTTGCCGCACTAAGTCTGGCTGCGTGGCCATCAGAAAAGTTTTAATCGTAACCGGTGGCGCTTAAAAATTTTAAATTTCACCAACGCCAGGCCAAAAAAAATATTGCGAATTTGCTTTTGTTTTCGCCGCCAGACGTGAGATTTTAAATTTTGAAATGCTTGGACGTAAGACGAATATAATTATTAAAAATAAGATAACGAGTTGCAAAACCTTTAAGTTGGCGACCATGAATCTTAAATATGTCTTTGCCCAATGTTAAAATTATACTAAAGGGAGATGAATGGCATGGGATTTTTTGGCATGTTATTTGATAATGGAGAAATAGTAGGTAAATGTTTTCTTTGTGATTCACCGTTAAGAAAGTTTGAAGCCGAACAACTTGCTGATTCCAATTATATATGTAAGACTTGTGTTGCCGAAAAAGGAATTGATTTAATTAACAAAGATTCTGCCGGCAAGCATTTAAATACAACTGAAAATGTCTTGGAACAAATTAAAAAGAATGGCTTTGCTATGCCAGATCAATTTAAACCAAGCAAAAGGGTTCCCGGTAACGATTGTACTTCATGCGCATACCTGGAAATTGATGAACCGCGGAGGCTCTTCAACTTGCCGTATGTGGTAAGCCGTTTCCTTGCTAAAAATAAGGCCTTTGAACGAATCCATCCGTTTGAGGATTTAGTTGATTTTCAATTGATTGACGACGGTACGGAAATCATTGACGGTAACAGCATCGTTGGCGCTGCACTTGGTGCTCTGACTTTTGGTGGTGCCGGTGGTATTATTGGCTCCGGGTTGCGTGATAAAAAGGTTACAAAGGAATGCAATAAATTAGAAATCAAAGTAGTACTTAACGATATAAGCAACCCGGTTGAGTATATAAATTTAATTGACTTCCCTGTAGAACGTTCGGAACCTCTTTTTGATTCCATGTATGCAAATGCGCAGGAATGTTTATCATTGTTAGCAATAATCCTAAAGCAAAATCAGGAACAAGCCAAAAAGCAGATTCCAACTAGTACGGCTGACAACACAGATGCGATAGTGGAGCAAATACGGAAGTATAAATCTTTATTAGACGATGGCATTATCACCCAGGATGAATTTAACGCTAAGAAAAAGCAACTGCTTGGTCTGTAATTATCAAGTCCCCGGTTTGGAGCGCTTCTTTTATTTTGGGAAAATAATTGTCCATGGTTAGTGCTATAATAAAATTAATTAAGAATTAAAAAATATGGGACAAGGAGCATTTTCAAATGGAATATTATGCCCATAAAACTGAAACAGAAGATTTACAAACAGTAAAGCAGCATCTGTTGGGTGTGTCTAAGCTTGCTGAAAAGTACGCATCTGTTTTTGATGCGGGTGATTTTGGCAAGTATATTGGCCTTTACCATGATATTGGTAAGTACAGTTTAGCCTTTCAGAAAAGACTTTTACAAAATGGACCCAAGGTTGACCATTCCACTGCCGGTGCGCAAATTATGAAAAAATATGGCTGTCAGCCTGGCGCATTTTGTATTGCTGGACATCATAGCGGATTGCAAAATTTAGGAATAAAATATTCTGCCACAGATAGTGGAACATTACTAGGTAGATTAAGAAAAGAACTTGTAGGAAAACTTGACTATTCTGCTTATAAAAATGATAACCTGGAAATACCTGTAAATCTTAAAAATTATCCATTTGCTCCTAAAAGTTTTTTTGAACTGACATTTTTTACCCGTATGCTTTTTTCTTGTTTAGTTGATGCTGATTTTTTAGATACAGAAGCATTTACTCAAATTGGCAATATAAAGCGCGCAGGTTTTGCAACGGTAGAAGAGTTATGGATAAAGATTGATAAGTACATACAGAATTTTTGGCCACCCACGAATAAGTTAAATCAGTATCGGTGCGCCATTTTAAAAAACTGCTTGGAAAAAGCTGAACAAAAACCGGGGCTTTTTAGCTTGACTGTTCCTACCGGTGGCGGAAAAACTATTGCATCTTTAGCTTTTGCGTTAAAGCATGCGCAAAAGTATGGTAAAAAACGTGTGATTTATGTAATCCCATATACCTCTATCATTGAACAAAATGCTGAAGTATTCCGCAATATCGTGGGGGATGTAAATGTTGTAGAACATCACATGAATGCTGATTACGATAGCCATGAGGATGATCAGCAGGTAAGTAGAACGGAACAATTTAGTAATGAACGCAAAAAATTAGCCACGGAAAATTGGGATGCTCCTGTGATAGTTACTACTAATGTACAGTTCTTTGAATCTTTCTTCGGTAATAAAACATCTAAATGCCGTAAACTGCATAATGTTGCCGATAGTGTAGTAATTTTTGATGAAGCACAAATGCTGCCGATAAATTATCTTATTCCTTGTATCAACTGTATTGCGGAACTAGTTAAAAATTATAAAGTTACAGCCGTTTTGTGTACGGCAACACAACCCAACTTAAATCATTTTTTTGAAGAAGATAGTATTAAACTGCCTTGCCACGAAATTTGTGAAGATGTTAAGGCTTTGTATGAGATTTTTAAGCGGGTTACATTTAAATATATTGGTTGTATTGAAGAAACGGATTTAATAACAAGGTTAAAAAAAGAGAAACAGGTTCTATGTATAGTTAATACAAAGAAAAAAGCTAAAGCTCTTTATCAACAACTGGAGGGTGAGAATGTCTTTCATTTAAGTACGAACATGTATCCGGAACATCGCAAGAGAATCTTGCAAAAGATAAGAACTTGTCTGGCCGAAGGGAATACGTGCAAGGTCATTTCTACCAGCTTGATTGAGGCTGGTGTAGATGTGGATTTTGCCTGTGTCTATAGAGAATTAGCCGGCTTGGACAGTATTATACAAGCTGGTGGTAGATGTAACAGGGAAAACAGGCGTAGCAAAGAAGAGAGTCTGGTAAATGTTTTTGAGTTACCTGTTGAAGATGGAAGCAGGAGACTGATTTATAACGCTAAAGAGATAGCCGCCACAAAGACTGTTCTCGAAGTGTGCAAGACAGGAGACGATATGGCATCACTAACGGTCATAAAGGACTATTTTGAAATATTGCACTCCGTTAAGGGAAAAGATAATCTTGATCAAAAGAATATAATGAGTGATTTAAATGGTCGGGCTATGCCTTTCCAAGATATCGCTAAAGCGTTCAAATTAATTGAAGAAGACACAAAACCAATTTTTATTGTTTGTGATGATACGAGTCGTGGAATTTTACATAGATTGGAGCAAGGGGAACGTACAAAAGACGTTTTTCGAGCTATGGGCAAATATGTGGTCAATGTTTATATGAATCAGTATCAGAAACTTTTTGATACTTCGCGATTGAATTGTCTGGATGCTAATATCAATGTTTTAACAGATCAGGCGGTATACGATGAGGCTACGGGTCTGTCAGTAGACATGGAAGGTGGCGAGGGATTGCTGGTATAAAGAAAAGGGGCAAGGTATGTATATACCTTGCCCGGTTTTCTACTACAATGTAAATAAAACTATTTCAATCCACATTGAACTTTTGTCCAACGACTTAACCTATTTTATATTATCAAAATATGATGATGTTGACAAGAAATATAAACAGCAGTAAAATTACAATATAAATCAAACTGAAAGGAGAAAAGACATGAGCTATGGATTTAAGGTAGAAGTCTGGGGAGACTACGCTTTGTTTTCTAGACCTGAATTGAAGGTTGAAAGAGCCAGCTATGATCTTATGACTCCCTCGGCAGCTCGCGGTATCTTAGAAGCTATCTTTTGGCATCCTGGTTTGCGTTATGTCATTGACAAAATTTATGTACTCAGTCCGATTAAGTTTGCCAATGTTAGACGCAATGAAGTGAAATCTAAGATTAGTGCCGCAAAAATCAGGACGGTCATGACAGGAGGGCAAGCTGATTGCTATATCAGCACGCAGGAAGATATTCAACAACGTGCTGCCATGGTATTGAAGGATGTTCATTATGTGATTTCGGCAAGGTTTGAAATGACAGATAAAGCAAATGCCACGGATAGCCCTGCAAAATTTGCAAGTATCATCAATCGGCGTTTGGCCAAAGGCCAATGTTTTCATACTCCTTATTTCGGGTGTCGGGAATTTCCTGTACATTTTCGTGCCTATGATTTTAAGAATGTACCGACTGTTTATGCCGATACAGAAAAGGATTTGGGCTTTATGCTTTATGATATGGATTATTCAGACTTGCAGGATATAAAGCCCATGTTTTTTAGAGCTGTTTTAAAAAATGGCGTTTTGGATTTAACGGATTGTGAGGTGCATAAGTAATGCTTCTGCAAGCTTTAGTGCACTATTACGATATTATGGCCGCTCAAGGTAAAATTTCTAAACCGGGTTGGTGTAAAGCCAAAATATCTTATGCCTTACAGATTGATGAACAAGGCAATTTAAAACAGGTTATTCCATTAAAAGAACATAAGCAAAGGGGCAAAAAAGTAGTAGAAGTTCCCCAAATAATGGATGTGCCGGAAGGTGTAATTAGATCAAGCGGCGTTGCATCGCAATTTTTGTGGGATAGCTCCAGTTATATGCTGGGTATAGATGCCAAGGGAAAACCGGAAAGAAGTTTAGAATGTTTCCAGGCAGCCCAAGAAAAGCATCAGGAAATATTAAAAAGGATAAATTGCCCTTATGCACGGGCTCTGAAAAACTATTTTGCTACCTGGCAACCAGTCAAGGCCGCAGAGCACAAAGTCCTCCAACCATTTTTGGAGGACATATTAAAGGGAGCTAATCTTGTTTTTACGCTGGATGGAAAGAGTTATGCGCAAGATGATGAGACAATTGCTGCTGCATATAATCAGTGGCGGCAGGCTAACGGAACAGGGAAAAAAGGCCAGTGCCTGGTAACGGGTAAATTAGCACCGATTGCTAAGCTTCATCCTAAGATTAAGGGCGTCAGAGGTGCACAGTCCAGCGGTGCCAACCTTATTTCTTTTAATGCACCTGCTTTTGAGTCTTATGGACACGAAGAAGATCAGGGCTATAATGCGCCAGTAAGTGAAGAGTCAGCTTTTGCCTATGGAACTGCTCTTAATTATCTTTTAGCAGATGACCGACATCACATGCTTTTGGGAGATGTTACATTAGTTTATTGGGCAGAAGATGGCAATGAGTTGTGTACGGATGTAATGAAGGCAGCTTGTTTTAATGATTCTGAAACTATTTCAGACGATACGTTAAAGCATATTTTTACTCAAATACGTAACGGTGGTACTTTAAAAATTGGTGATGAAATTTTAAATGTAGATAATCAGTTTTATGTGTTAGGACTTTCTCCTAATGCATCCAGGTTGTCAGTACGATTCTTTTGGCACAATACGTTCGGGGAACTTTTGAAAAATGTGGCTTTGCATCAGGAACAATTACAAATTGTTAAACCGGCTTTTGATAACAGGGAGTTCTTGCCGCTTTGGCAAATATTGCAGGAGACAACCAATAAAAATTCTAGCGACAAGGCTGCCTCTCCATTGTTGGAAGGGGCCGTATTAGAAGCAATTTTAAATGGTGCCAGATATCCTCAAGCTTTATTACAAAATATCGTTATGCGTGTAAGGGCAGACCAAGATAATGAGCAAAAACATATTTTTAAGATTGGTCGTACCAAAGCCGCGATTATTAAGGCTTGTCTGTTAAGAAATTATAAAAATGCAAAGGAGGAAGTTACAGTGGAAATAGATGAAAAAAACAACAATGTGGCATATGTTTTAGGTAGGTTGTTTTCAGTATTAGAGAGCATTCAAGAGGCAGCTAACCCTGGGATAAATAGTACGATTAAAGATAAATATTTTAATTCTGCAAGTGCGACTCCTAGAACTATTTTTACGATATTGCACAAACTTTCTATATATCACTTGAGAACTATTAAAAGGGATCGTCCTGGATTAGCAATATATTTTGAAAAAGAAATATGTATGTTATTAAGTAAAATTGGAGGCGTTGTTAGTTCAGAAACAAAGACGTTAACTTCTAATGAGATGGGTATGTTATTAAATAAAATTAACCTAAGTAAGAATCCTATACCACAACATTTATCATTAGATGGACAGAGTACATTTATCTTAGGGTATTATCTTCAGACTCAATTAAGATACAATAAAAAGGAGGAAAAGTAAATGTCAGAGGCAATTAAAAATCGTTATGAGTTCACGGTATTATTTGATGTAGCAAATGGTAATCCGAATGGTGACCCGGATACTGGGAATAGGCCAAGGGAAGACAATGAGAATGGATATGGTATCATTACGGATGTTTGCTTGAAACGGAAAATCAGAAATTGCGTCGAGACTTTGTGTGAAAATAAAAAAGGATATAGGATTTATATCAAGGAAGGTGTGCCCCTGAACAGAAGTGATAAAGAGGCCTTTGCATATTTAGGTGTGGATGAGAAGAAACTTAAAGATGCGAAGAAACAAGATCCGGATTTGGATTTGAAAATCCGTAATTTTATGTGCCAGAATTTCTACGATATTAGAACTTTTGGCGCCGTCATGACTACGTTTGTTAAGGGCGCATTGAATTGTGGCCAGGTACGGGGACCGGTTCAACTTGGTTTTGCCAGGAGTATTGATCCTATCGTTACTCAGGAAGTAACTATTACCCGTGTAGCGATTACAACAGAGGATGACGCTGCGAATAAGAAAACAGAAATGGGCCGTAAATTTGTTGTTCCTTATGCCTTGTATAGGGTTGATGGTTATGTTTCTGCCAATCTGGCACGTAAAGTTACCGGCTTTTCTGAAGAGGATTTGCAGTTATTGTGGAAGAGTATCATCAATATGTTTGAGTATGATCATTCTGCAGCACGTGGTAACATGGCGGTACGCGAGTTAATCGTGTTTAAACATGAAAGTGAATTGGGAAATGCCCCGGCCTATAAACTGTTTGATACGGTAAAAGTAGAACATAAGGACAAAACTGCAGCAGCTAGAAATTATTCTGATTATACTGTGACCGTTGATACGGAAAAATTACCTAAGGATGTAACTTGCACCAGAATGATATGACGGAATATAACGAAGAAGATTACCTAATGATATCCGGCATCCAACATTTTTGCTTTTGCCGGCGTCAGTGGGCACTCATACATGTGGAACAGCAGTGGCAGGAAAACCTGAAGACTACGGAAGGAAAAATTGTCCATAAGCGTTGCCATGATGATGACTTCTTTGAAAAGCGCAATGACCTCTTAATTACCCGCGGGTTAAGAGTAGCATCCAGAACCTTGGGTGTGACTGGCCAGTGTGATGTAGTTGAGTTCAAGGCGTCAGAAAATGGAATAAGCCTGTCAGGACGCGATGGTTTCTGGCAGGCTTGCCCCATAGAGTATAAACGAGGCCATAGTAAAAGTATTGATGCCGATAGGTTGCAACTTTGCTGTCAGGCCATGTGTCTTGAAGAAATGCTGGGGGGAACTATACCGGAAGGATTTCTGTACTATGCAGAAGTCCATCGTCGGGAACCTGTTGCATTAACAAAGGATTTGCGAGCTAAGGTCAGTTCTATGTTAGGTGAGATGCACGACTATTATAAACGTGGCTATACTCCTAAGGTTAAACCGCACCGTGGTTGTGCATCCTGTTCGCTGAATGAAATTTGTTTGCCTGTCTTATGTCCCAATTTGTCAGTTGAGAAATATCTGAATGATAATCTTAGCGGAGTTTAATGATGAGACATTTATTAAACACACTCTATGTATTGACACCTACGACTTATATTTCCCTGGAAAATGATAATGTGGTTGTAAAAGAGGATAGCCAGATTAAAGGCCGATTCCCTCTCCATACTTTGGAAAGTATTTTATATTTTGGCTATCGAGGAGCTTCGACTGCATTGCTGGGAGAATGTGCCAAGCGTAATATTAATCTTTGTTTTTTTACACCTACCGGCAGATTCTTGGCTAAAACTTATGGTAAAACACATGGTAATGTTCTTTTACGTAAACAACAGTATCGTATGTCGGACGATGATAAGGAGAGCTGCGCGATTGCCAGAAATTTTGTTCTCGGTAAAATATTTAATGCCAGAAGTGTGTTGGAGAGAGCCAAACGTGATCACGAACTGGCAGTTGATACGACAAAACTAACACAGGCAAGTAGCTCTTTGTGGGATGCGCTTAAAAGAGCCAAGGAATGTACGGATTTGGAAATGTTACGAGGCATCGAGGGAGAGGCGGCACGCTGCTATTTTGAGGTCTTCAGTGAAATGATTCTCCAGAATAAACAAGATTTTTTATTTCACGGAAGAATTAAGCGCCCGCCAACAGATAATGTGAATGCCTTATTATCATTTACGTATACTTTACTAGCAAATGACTGTACATCGGCTCTGGAAGGTGCAGGATTGGATTCTTATATCGGTTTTTTGCATCGAGATAGGCCGGGCAGAGCTTCACTTGCCTTAGACCTTATGGAAGAATTGCGTAGTATTTATGCTGATCGCTTTGTGTTAACTCTGATTAATAATAGAATTATCACCGGCAAGGATTTTATTGTTAAGGAAAATGGTGCTATCTTTTTAGGCGATGCAGGGCGTAAGGCGTTATTGCAAGAGTGGCAACAGAAGAAAAAGGATGTTATCACGCATCCATTTTTACAGGAAAAGGTACCGTGGGGATTGATACCTCATATTCAAGCATTATTGCTAGCCAGGTATTTGCGTGGTGATTTGGACGGTTATCCGACATTTTTGTGGAAGTGAGTGATAAGATGCTTGTGTTAATTACTTACGATGTCAATACGGAGACTCCCCAAGGGCGCAGAAGATTAAATAGGATTGCCAAAAAATGTGTAGAGTTTGGACAAAGGGTACAGAATTCTGTTTTTGAATGTTTGCTTGATCCAGCACAATATAAGGAATTAGAAGCAGAATTAGTAATGATGATGGATGTGCAAAAGGATAGTCTAAGATTTTATAATCTTGGTGAGAAATATGCTACTAAGATTGAACATTTTGGTATTAAGGGAACTTATGATCCGGAAGGATTGTTGGTTTTGTGATGCGAAGCGTAAGGGAACATAAATTATTTAGTATGTTCGCACTTACGTAAACATCAGGTTTACAAAGTTTAAATTCTAAAACTACAGAAAAAGTTATTTTAAAAGTAAGAGCTTCGCAATTTCCTGGTTGGAGATGCAAGCTCTGTGCTTAGTAGTTTTGGAAGAGTCGCACCCCAATCGGGGTGCGTGGATTGAAATTGCGAGGTGGTAACATGAGGGGCG
>CAXYYS010000066.1:0-9833 GCA_964293585.1 uncultured Acidaminococcales bacterium | reverse complement strand
ATCATGTGTAAGTAAACAGCGGAGAATAAACTGGATGCGATAAGCCCCAAAACGGTAAAGGCTGTTGGTTATAAAGAAAGTGATTTAGAGGAGCTTTTGCGTACTAATATTGGCATTCTATATGCGGATGATGATGATAAAAGCTTGCTCATTGTTGGACAACAGGTTATCAATGCAGCTGGTGGTCGTAGCGATTTAACGGCCATAGATGGCGATGGAAACCTGATCCTGATTGAATTAAAACGTGATTTAGCAGATAGCCTTTCCCGGATAGAAAATTTTGAATCCCAGGCTATTCGTTATGCTGCGGCCTATGCTTCTATAGAAACCAGCGACGGTTTAGTGAATAGTGTTTTTGCTGCGTATGTAGAAAAACATCGAGAGGAATTTATGGATGAAGTTCCAGCAGGTGCAGACTTTGATGCCCATGAGATTGCCAAGAAAAAGCTGGAATCTTTTTTGAGTGCCAATGGAGTTCACACAGATGATTTTAATGCCCAGCAAAAAATTATTCTGGCGGCATCAGATTTTGATGAGCAAACGATTTCGGCAGTGGCCTGGCTAAATAAAAATGGTATTGAAATTAGTTGTTTTAAAGTTGTTCCTTACGAAGTTAACGGCAATAAATGTCTGGATTTAGAAAAGATAATGCCTTTAAAATCTTATAATGATTTTTATGTAGGCATACCTGAACATGGAACTAGTACCCGGAAAATTACAAGCATTAAGCGGGCGACCTTGCCACGTATTGATGTGCTGCTTGCAAATAAGGTGGTTAATGCCGGGGATATAGTTTATCCACGTGATCATGAAGATGAGACAGGTATTTTACAAGCTGATGGTAGCGTAAAAGTAAAAGACAAATCCGGTCAGGAGAGCATCCTTTCCTTGCAAGCCTGGCTGAAGAAAGTATATGATTGGCCAAGCGTGGCAACTTATGTCTACACGATGCACAAGAGTACTGATGGCGAAAGCGATAAGAGCCTGTCAGATTTAAGAGAAGAATATATGAATACAAAGAAGGACGAGGAATAAACTTAGGAGGCGAAAATTATGCAAAACGGTTATTTTCGTACTAGTGACGACACATCTTTGTATTACGAGGTAGAAGGCGAAGGCCAACCTATCATGCTGGTACACGGCTGGTCCTGTTCCACCAAATTTTACAGTCGCAACGTGGCTGGTCTCAAAAAAGATTTTAAGGTAGTTACCTTAGACCTGCGGGGCCACGGCAAATCCAGCAAAGGACTGCACGGTTATACCATTAACCGTATGGCGCAGGATCTGCACGAACTGATTGAGTATCTGCATTTAGAAAAAGTACTGCTGATGGGCTGGTCCATGGGTGGACCTACCATGCTCAGCTACTGGAAACAGTTCCACGCTAACAGTCATCTGGCAGGTTTGGGCCTGATTGATATGACGGCTTACCCTATGAGTGACGGCGACTGGAACAGTCATAGCTTGCGCAACCATAACGCAGAAGGTTTCAACGCTTTTGCGGCTGCTCTTTTGGGCAATCCCAAAGGTTTTGTGGACGGCTTTACCGCTAAGATGTTCAAAGACCAAAAGTTCCTTGCCGGGGAAGAATGGATTAAGACGGAATGTATGAAACTGCCACCTTATATCGGCATGGCTTTGTACAGTGACTATGTGTACAGTGATTTTACCGACGTGCTGAAGACGATTACGGTACCGACCCTGGTGCTTTCGGCCAACAGCGGTATTTTCCCCAACAGTATTAAGCAGGGCCAGTGGATGGCCAGCCAGATTCCCCAAGGCAAGTTCGTAGAATTTACCGAAGGCGGACATATGCTTTTCTATCTGGAGGCTGACAAATTTAATAAAGTGGTGGCGGACTTCGCCAAGGGATTAAAGTGAAAAAGTAAAATGCCGTTACAGGATAAAAACCGTAGCGGCATTTTTAATTGCCCGGGCAATGTCGCCCTGGCGGCGACCTTTTTGGCCAGGGTGAGAGGTATAATGGGGGTAATGAAGGAGTGATAAAATGGCATGTAACAGCATCGTTACCTTGATGGTAGTACAGTTGTGCTTTGAACATTACCGGCCGGAATATGACAGCTTCATCGAAAAACAGCTGGGCGTAGCCTGTGAGGGACTGCAGTACCGGATGGACTCCTTTGCTTCTTATCACAAGACCGACCTGCCCCAGGTGTTTACCGGAACAGACTTTGACGAAAAAGTTTTTGCCGCGCAGATTCATAACCTGCCTACCCAGACACTGGGTTCCCTGCTGTACAGTATGTGGCGCCAGGTTACGCATTGGGAGGAAGGACCTTTTGCCAAGTACGCAGGCTTTTTTAATGTATTGCTGCAGGAAATTACTGGCAGGGAAGGGTAAAATAGCGGGTGCTTTTGACCACAAGGTATGGTATAATTAATTAAATGTTTTCACGAGGCGATGACAGTGGCGGGTTACGATCTGGAATCCTATACCATTAGCGAAGATTACCACTCGGAAGATGAACTTTGGAGTGCGATTAACACTGTCTTTCTGAGTAAGTCCCGCAACAGCACCTCGTACAAATTCTGTTTCTTAAAGGCAATACTGGATAACATCTTTAACGTGGATGCGCAGCTAGTATTGCCTTTTTATACAGTTGTTTGTGTAAATTAGGCTACGTATTGGTCAAGTTCAATTGATTTGATAAGGCAATTAACAGATCTGTATGGAGAAGAATAAATTTGGCAGTGGCAGGAGTATCAAAAATATGAACTTTTGTAAATTTGCTGATGTCGAAGATAAAATCCGAAAAAAAGAATTAGATGGTATACCCATTGTTTTGTGTAGTAAAACTCCGTATGTATTAGCTAAAGTTAAAGAAGCTGGTTATTATACGTTTAAAGTTAATCAACTATTGACTGAGAAATTAGTCGAATATCCTGTTAATGAACGTCCAAACATAGCATATGACTTATTACAAGATGTTTTCCATACAATTAATAAACCTATACTCATGATCGACTATGAGATGCTTTTTGATCCACGCTATAAGATAGATGTACTAAAAGCATTTTGCGATTTAGCAAGGTCAACACCGGTAATTGTTTTGTGGTGTGGTAGTTTTAGTGAAGATGCCTTGACTTACGGAGAGTTTGGTTATTTGGATTATCATAAATACCTTATCAAGGATTATATGATTGCGTGTGTAAAATAAAGACATAACGTAGTTTTAAGGAGGAATATTAAATGAAGTATTCAGACCTGATTAGTTTTCATCCCATTGAAAGCGTAGTTCAATTAACTAAGGCTAATGATAAACAAGAAGAAGAGCGCCTGGTACGTAGTTATGTTATGTCCAACGAAATGGCTGATAAGCTTAGGATAAATATGCTTTCACAGTTACAATTAGAAGACACAACCGATAATAAGGGCGTTTTACTTGTAGGTAACTATGGTACAGGTAAATCTCACTTAATGACTGTTATTTCAGCTGTAGCAAGAGATGCATCATATTTAAAATTGATGCAAAACAAGAAATTTATTAGCGATGTTTCGAACATTGCTGGTAAATTTGAGATACTGCGTATTGAAATTGGTGCTTCTAAGATGTCTTTGCGTAATATTATTTTGACTAAAGTTAAGCAAGATTTCCAAAATCGGGGAATGAAGTTTACCTTTCCTTCTGAGAAGGATATTGTTAATAATAAAGAAGTATTAACTAATATGATGACCATATTTAATAAAAAATATGGTACAAAGGGTTATCTAATTATCGTTGATGAGTTACTTGACTATCTTAGCAGTAGAAAAGAACAGGAAATTAAATTAGATTTAGGATTTATGCGCGAATTAGGAGAACAGATCAGAGGCTCTAATCTCCGCGCAATTTTTGGTGTGCAAGAAAAATTATTTGATAATCCTAAATTTAGTTTTGTCTCACAAACTATTACTCGCGTTCAGGATAGATTTGAGCAAGTTATTATTCGTAAAGAAGATACTGCCTATGTTGTGGCCGAAAGTATTCTTAAGAAGAACGCTAAACAAAAGGCAATTATTAGGGAGCATCTCCAAAAATTCTGTAGCTTATATTCTAATATGTCAGAACGCATAGAAGAATTTGTAGACCTATTTCCAATTCATCCGGCGTATATCGATGTTTTTAATAAAATCTATATAATTGAAAATAGGCATATTCTTAAAAATATATCGTTAATTATTAAAGATATCCTTGATAAAGATTTTGATGATGATGTTCCAGGCATAATTTCTTTCGATACTTATTGGAACTTTATCAAAGAAAATGTTGGCTACAGGACAAATGCCGATATTAAAGAGGTCTTGGATAAAAGTGGTAAATTAGAAGATCTCATTACGAGAACTTTCCCTAAAAAAACATATAAAAAACTTGCCTTAAAAATTATTTATGCACTTAGTGTACACCGGCTTACTACGGGTGATATAGAACTTCGTGCTGGACTTACGGCAGAAAATTTGCGTGATGATTTATGCCTTTTTTTACCTAATATGCCGGACCAAAGTTCAGATACCTTACAGTCTATAGTACAGACAGTCTTAAAAGATACAATGACCACTGTAAGTGGGCAATTTATTGAACATGATGTTGATAATGGTCAGTATTATTTAGATTTAAAAAAAGATATTGACTATGATGAAAAAATTACCCAACGAGCAGCCATTATTGAAAGTGATGTCCTGAATCATGGGTATTATGATCTTATCTATTATTGCTTAAATTGGCAGGTAGAAGAGCATATTGCTACTTTTAAAATTTATGATCATACTCTTAATTGGGTTTCTCATAATATCTTTCGGAGAGGTTATTTATTTTTAGGAACACCAGAGAATCGCCCCACTGCCCAACCACCGGAAGATTATTATATTTATTTCTTACCGCCTTATGGTGATGATACTTATAAAGATGAGCATAAGGATGACGAGGTATTTTTTTCCTTTAAGAGTTTGACAGATGAGTTTACCAATAATTTAAAATTATATGTAGCTGCTTTAGAAATGCAGTCATTGGCTGATGAAAAGAATAAAGTGGCTTATCAAAATAAAGCTGATAAATACCAACATTTGCTTACAAAATATTTAAACGAAAATAAAAACATCTGTTTCGATGTTATTTATAAGGGTGTGAAGAAACAGATGTTGGAAGTAATGAAAGAGAAATACAATAAGGATAACCCATTTAAAGAAACTATTGATTTAGTTGCATCTATTTGCTTTGAACAAGCTTTTGCTAAAAAATATCCTAAGTGTCCGCAATATCAAACCTTAATTACAGAGCATAACTTTAAAGATGTAATTAGGGGGGGGATAGACCGTTTTGCAGGAAGAAAAAATCAGCAGGCAGATGCCTTGCTGAAGAGTTTTGGTTTACTTGAAGATGATAAAATTACCATCGAACATTCACAATATGCCAATTACTATATTAATATGCTTAAAAAATTACCGGCTAAAGGTGTGTTAAACTTTAGTGATATTTATAAACCAGTATATGAAGACTATTTAGATAAAGAGTTTAGTATCAGTTATACGATGTTGCCGATCGTATTATTGGCCTTGGTATATACTGGTTACGCTGATATTGGCCTAAAGAATGGTAGTACTATCACAGCTTCTAATTTAGATGGCGTTCCAAAGGTATTATTACAAGATCTTTATGAACTCAAATTCTTAACAAAGCCCAAAGATATTCAACTTACCGAGTTGATTCATTTATTCAAAGTTTTGGAGCTGCCGGAAGGTCAAATTAAAAATACTAAACAACAAGAAGTGGGCTTGGGAAATATGTTATCTAAGGTCCAATCTGTTCTTGAACTTACAACAGAGATGCATAGTAAGATTACTGGCAAATTTGAGTTATGGGGTGAACCGCTACTTGATGGAGTTCTGGCTAATAAATTTGG
Organism: uncultured Acidaminococcales bacterium; assembly: GCA_964293585.1. Lineage (GTDB taxonomy): Bacteria > Bacillota > Negativicutes > Acidaminococcales > Acidaminococcaceae > JAKVKY01. The sequence continues at coordinate 3,935 of CAXYYS010000066.1, read as the reverse complement.
TTCGGAAATTAAAAATGTCAATAATGAGTTTGCCAATTTTAAAACTCGTTTTAACACAGTTGCCAAATTATCTAATTTTACTTATACAAAAGCCGAAGTTGATGCTTTTGCTACGGGAATTTCTGATGCTAAACTAATTAAGGAATATGAGATTTTTAGAAATAATTGTAGCAATATAATTAACTATATTGCTAATTTAGAGACCTTGAATTTGGATGAAAAATTTAAGAAAGATATTAGCGATGCAAAGCAACAGTTTGAGAGTATTAGGGATAAAATACCAGAAACGAAGAATGGTGAAGTTTCTGCTAATAAGGCTCTTGAAAAATTAACAGAGATTAAAAATAAGTACATTGATAAATATTTAAATGAACATGGTAAACATCGTTTGGGGATTAAAGATAGTAAACGTAAAGGTACTATTATGAACTCGGTAGAACTTATTAACCTTAAACGTCTTAAAGGAATCAGCATTTTTAGTGCTAGTCAAAAAGTTGAGGAAATAGATAAGGATTTAGCATCCTTAAAAACTTGTTTTGAATTAACTAAGGATATGCTTGCCGATACCTGTTATTGTAACAAGTGCCATTTTGTTATTGGTTCCGAGGAACCAATTGTTGAAGGCAGGCTTGATGCTATTCAGGATAAAATGGATAAATTGCTAGCAGAGTGGACTCAAAGTTTATTTAATACGTTTAGCGATCCAGCTTTAAATAAGCAAATTTCTTTTTTAAGCAAACCTAAACAAAAAATTATTAATGAGTTCATTACACAAAAAGAATTTCCAGAGATTATAGATTCAACTTTCATTGATGCAGCTAATTCGTTCCTTGAAGGTGTTGAGCCGCTTTATATTTCTTCAGAGGAAATAATAAAGGAATTAGATGAACTTGGCCCATGTGATATAAAAACATTTAAAGATAAGTTGGAATCTATTATTGCAGGTTATACCATTGGTAAGGATCTTAAAAAATTACGGATAATAATAAGGTGATGGGAGGATAATATGGAACTTAAAAAGTTGACAAAAGCAGATATAGATAAAGTACGCAATATGGAAGGATTTCCAATAGGCAAAGACGAGGATATTGTTGCATTATCTCAGCCGCCATACTTCACAGCTTGTCCAAATCCATTTATAAATGAATTTATAAATAAATATGGAAAAAGGTATGATGAAGATACCGATGCATATCATAGAGAACCTTTTGCTGCCGATGTTAGTGAAGGTAAGAATGAACCAATATATAATGCACATAGTTATCATACAAAGGTGCCATATAGAGCTATAATGAGGTACATTTTACATTATACAAATCCAGGAGATATAGTGTTTGATGGTTTTTGCGGTACGGGAATGACAGGGGTAGCTGCGCAGATGTGTGAACAGCCTCCTGTTGATTTCAAATATCTTATTGAAAAAGATATGGGTAATATTAAATGGGGGTTGAGAAAAGCCGTATTAACTGATTTATCACCAGCAGCATCTTTTATTGCACATAACTATAATACCCCTATCGATGTTTCAAACTTTGAAACTGAAGCAAACGAAATATTGGCTAAATGTGAGGAAGAATTAGGATGGATGTATGAGACTACTCATATCATATCAAACAAGGCAGAAGTATGTGCTAAGGGCAGAATAAATTATACAATATGGTCTGATGTATTTATTTGTCCCAATTGTGGGAATGAATTAGTATTCTATGATGTAGCTGTTGATAATATAACAGGGGATATAAATACATCTTTTGAATGCCCACATTGTAAAAGTAGATTAAGTAAAAGAGATTGCAAACATGCAGTTGTTAATATTCATGATAAATTATTGAATAAAAATATAACAATGATTAAGCAGATGCCCGTCCGTATCTCATATACTTATAATGGACAAAGGTATGAGAAGAAACCAGATGAAAATGATGTAAGATTGCTGGAAAAAATAGATAATATGAATAATAAATATTGGATTCCAACTGACAGAATGCCAGAAGGGAAAGAGAGTCGTAGAAATGATAAGTATGGTATTACAAATGTAAACCATTTTTTTAGTATAAGAGCATTGCAGGCTCTGGCAGCATTTAGAGAAAAATGCAAGAATAAAAATCTGTACTGGTTAATTACTGCTGTTATTGAGGGTTCATCTAAATTAAATAGAGAACGTCCAAATGGGCTACCAAGTAAGTTATCTGGAACATTGTATATATCTTCACTTAACAGGGAAATAGATGTTTTTTCGTTTATTAAAAGGAAGATACATAAATATGTTTCAATTAATTATCATAAAACTGGTTCTATAATATCTACTCATTCTACTATCAATAATTTATTAGATGATGATTGCATAGATTATATTTTCACTGATCCACCCTTTGGTGGTAATTTAAATTATTCAGAACTTAATTTTTTGTGGGAATCGTGGTTAAGGATAAAAACCAATAGTAAAACCGAAGCAATAATTAACCCTGTGCAGAATAAGGGGATATTAGAATATCAAAAGTTAATGGAGCTTTGTTTTAAAGAATTCTTTAGAGTACTTAAACCTAATAGGTGGATGACAGTTGAGTTTCATAATTCTAAGAATGCAGTATGGAATGCTATTAATGAAGCGCTTCAAAAAGTTGGATTTATAATTGCGGATGTTAGAACGCTAGACAAGAAACAAGGTAGCTTTAAACAAGTAACTACTTCTAGCGCTGTAAAACAGGATCTTATTATTTCAGCATATAAACCAAAATATAAATTTAAAAATGATTTTATTAAGCGTGCTGGGACTTCAGAAACGGCATGGGAGTTTGTTTTTCAATATTTGGACAATCTTCCTATTGTTGTGATTAAAAAGGGACAGATTGAAATAATTGCTGAACGTCAGGCATTTTTATTATTTGATCGTATGGTTGCCTATCACATAGTTAATGGAATTAGTGTGCCACTAAATGCAAGTGAGTTTTATAAAGGCTTAGATGAACGGTTTATAAAACGAGATGATATGTATTTTCTTTCTGATCAAGTTAATGAATATGATACGGCTAGAATTAAAAATGATATTGTACCAATTGAGTATAATCTTTTTATATCAAATGAAAAATCAGCTATTGCTTGGTTATATCAACAACTGTCTAGGCCACAGACTTATGCTGAGCTGCAACCAAAATTTATGCAAGAAGTAAGAAGTATTGATCGTTATGAAGAAATTCCTGAGCTGGCAGTCTTATTGGAAGAAAATTTTATACAAAATGATCAAGAAGAATGGTATGTGCCAGATGTTAAGAAAAAGGGAGATATTGAAAAGCTACGCAATAAAAAATTAATTAAAGAATTTGAAGGATACTTAGATACAAAAGGAAAGCTTAAATTATTCCGTATTGAAGCTATTCGTGCTGGCTTTGCTAAATTATGGGCTGATAAAAATTATAAGCTTATAGTTGAAACTGCGGAACGTTTACCTGAGCAGGTTATTCAAGAAGATGATAAACTGTTAATGTATTATGACTTAAGTTTAGGCAGAATCTAAAGATAGTCAGGGGCTGATTTTATGTTTCAAATAGGTGATATTGTTTATGATACACAAAACAAAATACCAGTTAGGGTTCTCGAAAAAACAAGTGCTTGGGGATTCGTGACTTATAAGGTATTTGATGTATCTACGGGGAAAATTTATAAATTAGCCTCTGATTTTGTTTCTCTTGTTCAGCCTTTAAGTTACGCTAATGAATATTATTTACGATACATTTTATTGTTAGCCAAGATTAAAAATGAAGTCTCCAGCGGCATTTTAACTAAATTGGCCAGTGGTATTATACCTTTACCACATCAGATACATGTTTTGAACAGAGCTATTGCTACTAATAAAATCCGGTATATACTAGCCGATGAGGTAGGCGTTGGTAAGACGATAGAAGCTGGCCTGATCATTAAGGAATTGAAGGCCCGCG
>CAXYYS010000065.1:0-10108 GCA_964293585.1 uncultured Acidaminococcales bacterium | reverse complement strand
GCACGGTGGATGCGGCCAAGTTTAAGGAATGGGCGGCTAATAATAATTTACAGTATACCCTGGTAGAATTTAACGGCCAAAAAGATTTATTGCAGGCCCTGGACGCGGGACAGATGGAGGGCGCCGCCCTGACGTATACCGGGTTATCCCGGGCCTACCGGGCCGTAGCGGAATTTGCGCCCCAGGATATGTATTTTGCCGTGGCGCCCCAGAGACGGGATATTTTTAACCAGCTGGATTTTGCCATGGGACGCATCGACATCATGAACCCGGGTTTCTTTGTACGCAGCCGCAGATATATGGAAGGAGAAATGAGTTCTATCCCGGTCTTCAGCCGGTCAGAGCAAGAGTTTATCCAACAGTCGCCGCCCATCCGGGTGACGATCCTGCGTGACGCTATGCCTTTTTCCCATCTGCATGCGGACGGGCTGCTGCACGGGATCTTGCCGGATTTGTATCAGCATCTGAGCGCTACTTCCGGTTTAAAGTTCACTTTTGTGCCGGTGGCTTCCCAGCAGGAAGCTCTGGAAGCCGTTAAAAGCGGACGGGCAGATATGGTGGGCCGGATCCTGGCCAACAGCTTTTTTGCCCATAGGAATAATTTGCGCCTGACCACGCCGTTTACCAAGTTGACACTGGTACAGTTGTCACGCCGGGATAAGGCCGCGGTCAAGACCGTGGCCCTGCAGGAACCGGCCCTGCTCGAGATGGTGACCAAGAGCGCGCTGCCTTCGTCCGGTTCTCTGCCCGGGGTGAGCCAAAGCTTAACCGGTAAATATGAGGTGGTGCCGGATATGTTAAGCAGCCTGGCCGCTGATAAGGTGGACGGGGTGTACTGTGATTCGGCCACGGCCAATTACTTTTTGCGTACCCACCGGGCCAGCGAATATCAGATGAGTTTTTTACGGGATAATGAGTACGAGCTGGCCGCAGGTGTCAGCGCTGCGGCTGATTACAGGCTGGCAGTGATCCTGGATAAATGTATCCGTTATTTAAGTGTGGACGAGATGACGGGTATTATCACAAATAACAGCGTACCGCTGGTACACGATCCCCTGGAAGTATTAAACCAGCTGCCGGCCAGCGTCATTCTTACCGTGGTGGCCGTTCTGGCTGTGATTGCTTTGAGCATGGGCTATCTGAGTTTCTTGCTCTGGCGCCGGCGGGGCGTGGAAAAACGGCTGGCCGAAGTGCGGGTGAAAAATGAACAGATGCAGGCCCAGCTGGAAGCGGACCGGCAGATTACGGCGGCCAAGGAAGACTTTTTCTCCCATATCAGCCATGATATGCGCACGCCGCTCAACGGCATCATCGGCTTTACAGATCTGGCCGTGCAGGAAAGAACCCTGGGCGGCATCAAAGATTATCTGGGCAAGATTAAAATTTCCAGTCGTATCTTGTTAGATTTGATTAACGATACCCTGCAGCTGAGTAAGCTGGAACGGGGTAAATATCCTTTTAGCTGGGAAGAAGTAGACGGCGGGGAATTTCTCCAGAGCAATCTGACGCCTATCTGGGCTATTGCCCGGGAAAAAGGCGTGCTCCTGTCAACGGATACTACGGGTATGGAACCGGCACGGGTGATGGTGGATCGCCTGAGCACCCAAAAGATTTTCCTTAATATCCTGAGTAACGCCGTTAAATTTACGCCGGCGGGCGGCAAAGTTACCGTTACGGTGACAACGGCGCCGGTAAAAACCGGAAAACTGCCGGTGACGGTGGTGATACGGGATACCGGCTGCGGTATCAGCAAGGAATTTTTACCCAAGGCTTTTGAACCTTTTGCCCAGGAAAGACGTTCGGAGAGTTCTACCCAGCCCGGCAACGGTTTGGGTTTAGCCATCGTTAAAAAACTGGTGGAAGCCCTGGGCGGTACGATTGCTATTACCAGCGAGGAAAATGTGGGTACGATTGTGACCGTACAACTGGATTTTACCTACAAGGGTCCGGCAGTGTCAGCAGCGGCGGCAGTGGCTCAGGCAGCTCCGGACTATGCCAAGCTGCAGGGGCGCAAGATTTTGTTATGCGAAGATAATTTCCTTAACACGGAAATTGCAGCTAAAGTTTTACAGGGTCAGGGAATGACCGTGGTGAAGGCGGCTAACGGCGCAGAAGGCGTCAAGATTTTTGCGGCCAGCGCGGTAGGAGAACTGGCGGCGATCCTGATGGATCTGCGGATGCCGGTGCTGGATGGTTTTGCCGCGGCCCGGGCTATCAGGGAATTACCCAGGGAAGATGCAGCTACGATTCCCATCCTGGCAGTGTCGGCCGATGCGTACGAGGAAGATGTGGAGCGTTGTCTGGATGCAGGGATGAACGGACATATTGCCAAGCCTATTAATCCCCGGCAGTTGTACGAGGAACTGACCCGGGTAATCTCGGGAGTTGTTTAAAAACGAGAGCAGCTTAAAAATGTGAGCCGTTAAAAAAAGGGCAGCTTAAAAATTGGAGCAGCCCGGAGCGGTTTGGCTCAGGCTATTTTTGTCCAGGTGTCTTGTTATAATAAGCGGTGAAAGAGGTGGCAGGATGAGCTGGCTGGATTTTTTTAAAAAGATTTGCGGTCTGCAGGAAACTGTGCCTGCTGAAAAAAAGCCTTCGCCCCAGGTGCAGGAAATTTTACGTCAGGCCCAGGCCGCCGGGGAACAGGCCGGACGGGACTGGGATGCGGAACACGCCAATCCTGATACGGAGCCGGAACCGGAGCCCCATTATCCTGATGATTCTACCGGCAGCAGCAGCGGTCTGGACTACGATCCCTGGTATGGAGATCCCAACCTGACCGCCGACGAAGAAGAATGGGAAGAGTGGGATAGTTTTAAACGCCTGGAAAAGAAATGAGACAGGCTCATAAAAAAACAGTTCTCCGGTGAGGAAGAACTGTGAGCGAAAGTACAATCTTTAGCCGTGCCTGCCAAGTAAGCGGTCGGGTTTTTAAGTTGAGTGAGTAAGTTATTTGGTGTCCTCATCCCTGGCATCCGTACCGGAATTTTCGTCCGGCTGGTCCGGCGGCTTTTTGCCAAAGACCATAGCCAGGTCGTGGGGCAGACGGCGCAACATCAGGCCGAAGCCGACAAAAAAGATGCACATGAAGGTCCCGGCCACATAAAATAACCAGGTGCCCGCATAGGAAGTCATCATAGGTGTAAAGATACGTTTAGTGATGTAGCCGTCGATGATGAGAAGGCCGGCCCACCACAGGGCGATGAGCGCCCGGACCATTAATTCATGCATATGCACTGCTCCCTTAAAAATTATTCTTACCTATTATAACACAAAGTCGGAAATATGTTATAATTACTAATAACGCATTAGTAAGTTGCCGTGAAGATACCGTTAAATTTTCGGCCAGTTTGTGCCGGGATGCAAGGAGTCATGATAATGCTAGAACGTCTGAAAAATTACAGATTTGCCAGCATGGTGCTGAGCGCGATTCTCCTGATCCTTGTTCTGGCAGGAGGGCTGTATGTCGCCTATGTGAAGGTGACTACTGCCGTGCGCCGGGAATGCGACGATAACCTGAATATTGCCACGGACCAGTTTACGAATGACGTCCATGCTTATTTTGTCAACCAGCAGGACCAGATGCGGGGACTGGCCAGCTTGATCGGCCAGCTGCCGGATATTAACGACCAGGCCCGGGTAGTGGCGGTACTGAAAGCTTTTAATAAAGATTCCCTGGCTAAACATACTCAGGTCTTGTATCCCGGCAATTATGTGTTCCGGGATACCGGGGAGCGCCAGGATGTAAGCAAGTTTATGAATTTTGCCGAGGAAAGTAAACAGGGCGTCCATATCAGCGATGATATGCCTTCCTTCCTGATCCCCGGCCGCAAGGTCATCCGGGTCTTCGCCCCTGTGGTCAAGGACAACCGGGTAATAGCCATGACCTACAACTCTGTCTATCCGGACGAGATGAAAAATCACTTTAAGGTGGATATCTACCTGGGCAAGGCACAGCTTTTTATCGTGGACGGCAATACCGGGCACTACCTGATGGATAACTGGCATAATGATTTAAACCAGAATGTCAGTGGATTGAAAAACCGTAATTACCAGAGCGGTTACAAGGCCGAAGATTTTCTTTTTGCCTTGCAGGAGGGTAAGGCCGGGGAAACCGTCTTCCAGTCGGTTAGCACCGGTGAATATCTGTACACACACTATAAACCTATCGGGATTAATAACTGGCAGGGTATCGTCTCGGTGCAGAACTCTGACGTGATGGCTCTGGCCGAAAACACGCATCGTTATATGACCAACCTGGCTATCCTCTACGTCATCACTTTCATTGTCTTTTTAATGTGGGTGCTGCATTTGCGGCATCAGGCTATTAAGGAGCGGGAGCGGTTATGGCGGCTGGATATGAACACAGGTCTGGAAAACCGCAATGCGTATACGGAGTTCCTGACCGATTTTACCCATGTGCCGGGTCAGGTGATGACCGTAATTTATGTAGATTTAAACGGTTTGCACGAGATGAATAATCGCTTTGGCCATGAAGCCGGAGATAAGATGTTGTGCACGGTGGCAGATGTCATGAAAAAAACTTTACCCCAGGCGGCCTTGTTCCGTATCGGCGGGGATGGATTTTTGGCCGCACAGACGGGTTTGGATGCGGCGGCAGCCGCGGCAAAGATGCAAGCGGCGCAGCAGGATCTGGCTACCCAGGGTTATTTTATTGCTGTAGGTGTAGAAGAAGATACCGGCGGCCGGAACCTGGAAGAAGTGGTCCGGGCAGCTGACCAGAAGATGCTGGCAGCTAAGCGGGAATATTATTGTACGGCTGGCAACAGGCGGCGCCGGGGCGAATAGTATTTGGAGATGCTTTTATTGCTGGCAGTACTTGGCCAGGGTGGCAAAGAGTTTGCTGCTATCGATAGGTTTGGCCAGGTGATCGTTCATGCCGCAGGCCAGTGACTGCCGGATGGCTTCTTCATAAGCATCCGCCGTCATGGCGATGATGGGGATGGTGTGTGCATCCGGGCGGGGCAGGGACCTGATGGTCCTGGTAGCGCCGTAACCATCCAGTACCGGCATGCGGATATCCATGAGGATGGCCTGGAAAGTACCGGGAGCTGCCTGGGTGAAGAACTCAACTCCCTGAGCGCCATTGCTGGCGGTTTTGCAGGTGATGTTTTTACTGCGCAGCAGTTTAATGATGATTTCCCGGTTCACCAGATTATCTTCACATAAGAGCAGATGCATCCCGGACAGGGTAGCAGGCGTGGCTGATGGCAGCGACGCCTTTTTTGTTGTGGGCGTGCGTGCCGGAACCTCGTTTTTGGTTGCCAGGCTGGGTATGGAGATTAAATTAACACCGGTATAGTCCAGAGCGGCTGGCTCAGGCTGCGCTGGTTGCTCCACAGTGGTTTTGGCGCTGCGCACTTCGATAGGCAGCAGCACCGTAAAAGTGGAACCGGCGCCTTTGACGCTGTCAACGCTAATCTGGCCCTGCATCAAATCCACGATGCGCCTGACGATGGAAAGGCCCAGACCGGTACCCATGATACCGCTGGCTTCGGGAGGACGTTCCTGGCTGAAAGATTCAAAAATATGGGGCAGGAATTCTTTGCTGATCCCGATGCCGTTATCCTGGATCACAATTTTATAGTAAGGCGTAAATTTAAGATAAGCATGTTTGATGCTGAACAAAATTTTGCCGCCTTCGGGCGTGTATTTGACTGCATTACTGAGCAGGTTGAGCAGCAGGTCCTGCAATTTCAATTTATCTATCCAGAGATGCTCGTTCTGGGGCAGGTCAAACTTATAGATAAACTGCTGTTGTTTTTGTTGTACCTGGCCTTCCATGGAGATGACGACCTGGTGCAGGAGCGCTTCCATATCTACCAGTTCCGGGCGCAGCTGGAATTGTTCATTTTCCATCTTCGCCAGGTTCAGGGTATCGTTGATCAGGGATAGCAGCAGCTGGCCGGAAGCATTAATCTTATGGAGATACGCATGCTGATCCTGGGAAGAACCGGTCTGCAGGGCCAGTTCGGTGTAACCCAGGATGCCGGTCAGAGGCGTCCGCATATCGTGGCTCATGTTGTTAAAGAAAGCAATCCTGGCTGCATCCGCCTGTTTAATCTGGGTGTTAGCAGCTTCCAGTTGTCTATTATATTGCTGCTGCCGGTAGTACCAGAAAGCGAAAAAGAACAGCGCTAAGATTAACAGAGCCATGACAAAGAGCGTGTTCCGGTTCATATACACCTGGTCCCAGATTGTATAGGCCGGGGGCAGGTTGTCGTACTCATAGACCAGATTGTTCAGGTCCGCCTTGCTCACGGTGTTGACGGCCTTACTCAGGATACTGTATAAAAGAGGATCCTGGGAGTTGGCAATGCCCAGACAGATACCGGTTGTCAGGTTGCCCTGGACTTTGTAAGTTAATTTTTCGTAAGGCGCATGGTAGGCCAGCTGGTTAAAGATCATCCCGTTCAAAGCAGCGGCATCTACCTCGCCGTTAACTACGGCATCCAGGCATTCTGCCGGATGCTGATAAATCTTGCATTTCAGACCGGCATCGTGTAAACGTTTGTTGAGCAGCAGATCATTGGCTTCTATGGCCACCAGGTCTAATTTACCAGTGCGGCCGGATTTGGTGATAAAGCCGTAGGTCATCTGCACAAAAGGTTGTACTTTCCTGATGCCCTGCATTACCTGCGGATTGTAGTTATCATGAAACTGGCCGTACATCGCAGTGGCGCCGGCCCGGAAATCTTTTATGGACTGGGCGTAGGAATCGGCCCAGCGATAGGTAAAGGTTAAGCCGGTCTTGCTGCTTACCAGTTCCAGATAGGAGGGAATTAACCCTTTGGCCTGGCCGTTTTCCTCGTAGGATAGGGGTTTCTGGTCCCGGGCCAGCATCACGGTAAGCGGGGTGCCTTTCTGCCTGTCAACATATTGCTGCTCCGCCCGGGTGAGAGAGAGCGCTTCCGGACTGCTGCTGCTAAAATATTTGCGGAACAGGCGCTCGCTCAGATAAGGATCAACCGACTGGAGCTTGGCCAGGGCCAGGTTTAGCTCCTGCAGGATCTGGGGCTGTTTGGGTGAAACAATAAAATAGAAAGGTACCGGATCCATTTCTATCAAAATTTTATAATTCCGGTACTGATTGACCGTGCTGGTGACGATGGCATCAAGTTTGCCGGCGTTCAGGGCGGTTATCATCTCGCCCAGGGTAGGATAGTCCTGAATCTGCACCTTAATTTTATGCGCCGCTATCTCCCGTTCCAGGACCTGGCGGCGGAAAGGCGAGGACACACCAATCCTGGCGCCGTCCAAGGCGGCGTAGTCGTCGTAATATAGTTTAGTGTTTTGTGGCAGTGTAACCAGGATAATATGGCTTTGGCCTGCAGGATACTGGGGGTAGAGATAAATTTGCTCCCGGGCGCTGGTCTTGGCCACATCGCCCATGATATCAATCTGGCCCTGCCGGAGTTTTTGTTCCAGATCGTAAAAGGTACCGTAGACAAACTGGCATTCCCAGTTGGCGTGCTGGGAGATATAGGCCAGGTAATCGTAGTTATAACCGCCCATGTTTTCAGGGCTGTTGCCGTCCTGGAGACCCTTGACGATGTTCCAGCCGATGCGTACCAGGCGTTTCTGCCCCGGTGCGGGATGGTCTGAAGCTGGGCCGGGCGTTACCTCTGTGACGGCGGCTGCAGCCTGCGCTTCAGGCTCCGCGGCGGCATACACAGGCATTCCGTGTATGCACAGCAGCCACAGACAGAGACAAACGATATACACTTGGCGCCAGTTGTTTCTCATAGGGCTCCACCTTTACACAAACCGGTAAAATAAAGCTGGCTATACGCGGGTAACGCGCCCTGGCCAGCCTTGGGTTGGTATGGGAAATTTGGTTATTGGGTCACGTTCTTGCGGGGACGACCGCGACGTTTGGGCGCAGCCGGTACTTGCGCTGGTTTTGCGGTTGCAGCCTGCACGAGTTTAACAGTTTTTTTGTTGGCCGGCGCCGCTTTGACAACCTTCACGGTTTTGGCGGTCCGGCGGGTAGTTTTGGTTGTTTTTTTGGCTGCCGGTGCTTTTGCTGCCGGGGCCGGCGCTGCTTTTTCCGCAGGTACCAGGGCGGCAGCCTGCGCTTCCCGCTCGGCGCGCAGACGGGCTTTTTCCGCTTTGGCGGCTAATTTTTGCTCTTTCCGGGCGCGTTTCCTGACGGTGGTAATGCTGGAGCCGCCTAAACCATAGTTATCCGTGTCCACTTCGTCGATGATGACCACGGTGCTGGCAGGGTTCTTGCCCAGGGTATCGGCCAAAAGTTTGGTTACCCCGTGGATGAGCTGTGCCTTTTCTTTTTTACCCACATGGCCTTCCTTGGTAATCCTGATGTTTACGAACGGCATCTGCAAAACCTCCTCGTTTTTTAAGCCGGAATAATCGCATTTATACAAATTATAATCAACTTCTGTAAATAATTATAACATACCTGTACAAGTACGCAAGCCGCATTTATGAATTTAAACCGGCCGTAACATTTACCTGCGCCATTGCCGCACTGTGACTTTTCCTTGCGCCGCGCCCGCAGCTGCGGTATACTGATAACAGTAGACAGGCAGGCCTGTTTCCCGGGGAAGAAAGACGGCTTTTATCAGCGGTACGGCCGATTTCCTGCCGGAAGCGGCAGAAAGGTTAGACTATGCGAACGCTTGTGCTCCTGTTATGTTTATGCTTTCTCTGCCCGGGCAGCCTGGCAGCTAAAAGACCGTCCCAACCCAAGACCATTAGCACGCCGGTACCTGTGCTGATGCAGCCTCCCGTGTTGACGGGCAAGGTAAACCTGGTCTGGCAGCATAAGAATCTGCCGGCGGTGGATGTAAGCAATCTGCCCCGGATAGAAGGACTGAACGTAGTTTCTCCCTGCTGGTACGATATCGAAAATGAGACCGGCCTGCTCAAGGATAAGACAGCTCCGGCAGGTTATGCGACCCAGGCTCATGCCAGGGGCTACCAGGTCTGGCCTTTGATTACCAGCAGTTTTGATCCGCAGATGTTTCATAAAGTCCTGGATAACGCCGCCGCCCGCCGCTTTTTTATTGAACAGCTGCTGGCCGAGGCCGGGAAACATCAGGTGGATGGTTTTAATTTGGATTTTGAAAATATCCGGGATGACGACAAGGACAAACTCACCGGTTTTGTCAAAGAAATCAGCAAAGCCTTACGGGAACAGCATCTGGTCCTGTCCATGGATGTGACTATTCCCAGCGGCGCTTCTTTCTGGTCCAAATGTTATGACCACCAGGCCCTGGGGCAGGAAGTGGATTATCTGCTGCTGATGGCTTACGATCAGCATACGCCTTCCCAGCATGTGGCCGGACCTACGGCGGCGCTGGATTGGGTGGAGCGGGGCCTGCAGCGGACCTTAAAATTAGTGCCGGCCCGGAAAGTAGTTTTGGGCATGCCGCTGTATATGCGGCTCTGGTCACAGGATCTTGCCACGGGTAAGGTGAACGGAAAGACCCTGTCCATGCCGGAAGCGGAAAAGACTACGGTCAAGGCCAGCATCCTGCCCAGCTGGCAGGCAGAGTATAACGATCAGCAGGCACTGCTTAAATGCAGTTACGAGGAAGGCGGCCAGCGTTTTACCTACTGGCTGGAAGATGCCAACTCTATCCGCCGGAAGGCGGCTTTAATCAAAAAATATGACCTGGCCGGCGCCGCTGCCTGGCGAAAAGGTTTTGAAACAGCAGATGTGTGGCCGGTACTTGAGGCTGCCGTAAAATAAAGTTAGTTTGCGAATAAATTAAGGAGGCAACTTTATGGAAATGAAAGTTCCTGCGTCTGTAGCTGCAGCCGCTGCACAGAACGAACGGCCGGTACGGGAGAGCGCAGATACCAAAGCGTCTGCTTCTGCCCCGGTGGAAAAACACTATGTGCAGTTTGATGCCGGTCCGGTGGAACTGGAAACACCGGTACCGGGGGTAAAGCTGGATTTTAACTATGGCGTGCGCATGTTAGTGCCTCAGGGGAATTACCATGTGCGCTTCATTGACAAGGACACCAGCACCATCCTGTATGATGCGGATGCCTCTAATTGTCTGGTGACCAGTACCAAGAAAAATTTAAAATTTTTCTTACAGGATCCAATGCTTTT
>CAXYYS010000064.1:0-10233 GCA_964293585.1 uncultured Acidaminococcales bacterium | reverse complement strand
CATGGCAATACTTCTGGCAAGTTTACTGTTACTTATCTTACTAGACTTCATTTTCTCTCCTCCTACATAAAACCAAAAAACTCTTCCCCATCAGCTGCCGTCTTAATCCAACATAAATATAAAAGATAGGCAGCTTCGTAATACCGGAACCATAATCCGGGAAATTACAAACAATGAAACCAGCATCAGCCACATAATCCCTTCCGTACTAACTTTGGCCATTGTTTCCTCCTCTCTTCTCACTGCTCCTTTCGTCGTCATTGATGCAAGTGCTAATGAGCTTTTTATTCTTTTATGACTATACCGCATATTTTTAAAAAAATAACCCCTTTTAGCAAAAGTGGTCGTTTTTTGACAAAAGTGGTAGGACTTTTTGTCTTTTTGCTCTTTTGATATTTATTTTATGTTACAATCTTTACAAAAAAAATAAAAGTCTCTCGCCATCAACGACAAGAGATTTTAGAAATAATTAATATTTTGTTATAGACTTTTTTATTTTTACAACTAGCTTTTGCTATCTTAAAAAAATATATGCTCTCCCTATATATTTTTCATTTTATTTCGGTTGCGACAAAAATGGTTTTTCCAAAATTCTTATAAAGTAATGATAAGCGCCGAACAAAAAGATACTGGAGGCCACCCAGGCGATGGGGCTGGCGTAGCACACACCCCGGTAACCCCACATGGTGGCCAGGTACATGGCAGCGCCGGTACGCATGGTCAGCTCAATGATGGAACTGATCAGCGGCACGATGGCCACGCCCATACCTTGTACCGCGCCGCGGTACACAAAAAGCTGGCTCAGGAAAAAGTAAAAGGGCACGCTTAGATGTAAATAAGATTCTGCGTCATTAATGACAGCTGTTTCGCTGCTCTCAATAAAGATCCCGATAATCTGGGGACTGAAAAAGTAAATGCCGATGGCCGCGCACAAGCCAAAGATAAAGCTGACCCGGCTGCACTGCTTGACGCCGTCCCGGATACGGTCGAACTTATGGGCGCCGTAGTTTTGGGCGGAGAACACCGCCATGGCCAAACTAAAACTGATCATGGGCTGGAGCGCCAGCTGCTCCACCCGGGTCGCCGCCGTAAAACCTGCGATGGTCTGAGGACCGAAACGATTGCACACGGATTGGATTAAAAGAATACCGATACCCAAAATGGAAAACTGGCAGGCCATGGGGATGCCGATGCGCAAATGTTCCAAGGCAAAATGCTTATCCCACACCCAATCTTCCCGTGTCAAATGCAAAACCGGCAGACGGTGGTGAATATACAGCACGCATAAGATCACGGAAATAGTTTGTGCCAGGACAATACCCCAGGCGCTGCCCGGCACGCCCCAGCCGCAGTAAATAATAAAGAACAGTGCCAGGATTACGTTGACTACCGTAGCCACGATTAAAAAATACAACGGCGTCTTGCTGTCGCCCAGAGCACGCAAAATACCGGCCAGCAGGTTGTAACCCATCATGGCTACCAGCCCGTACGTGATAATGGCCACGTAACTGGCCGCATCCGCAAAAATTTCCTCGGGTACGTTCATAAAATGCATGGCAGGTTCCAAAACCGTCAGGCCGATCACATCCAGGATGGCCACGCCGATCAGGCTGAGCATGGTAGCCATGGCCACGCTGCGCCGCATGGTTTTTAAATCCCCGGCGCCGTAATACTGACCGGTGATAACCGTAAAACCGTTGCTCATGCCGATGGTGATACCTACCAGGAGCATAAACACCGGCGCCGCCGCACCTACCGCCGCCAGGGCATTTACCCCGATGGTCCGGCCTACGATGATGATATCGGCGATGCTATACATTTGTTGAAAAACGTTACCAATCAAAAGCGGCACCATAAAGCCCAACAGGAGCTTTAAAGAGCCGCCGGTCGTCATGTTTTTTTCCATTAACTCTTGCAAACCCTTCTTCCAAAATCTTACTAACCCTTGACGCCAAGCTATTTACAACAGCAGTAAAAATAATTCATTTTTTAATCTCTGACTTGCCAGTCAAGTAGTTTATTTATTATAACATGCTTAAAAATAGTTTACAACAAAATTTGCCGTCCTGACCAAAATTGCCCGGGACCGTAAAAAAATCCTGCCGCTCCCGGAACCACGCTTTCCGCAAACGGCAGGGTATTTGGCACTGGCTTACGTCAGATGCTTTTGGTAGAGCAGATGTTTTTAGCTAAACAGCTGCTTTAAAATATTTTCTAAACACTTTTAGAAAATGGATTTATAAATTTCCACGATCTGGTCATGAGTTACATCTCTGGGATTACCCGGAGTGCAGGCATCCGCCATGGCAGATTTAGCCAGGAAGTCCAAATCTTTTTCCTGCACGCCCAGTTCGCTCAGATGACGGGGAATGCCCACATCATCGGCCAGTTTTTGTACCACATCCAGGCAAGCCTGGCGATATTCCGGCTGGCTCATCTTATCCACACCGGCCACGCCCATGGCCCGGGCTACTTCGCGATAACGCTCGCCGGTAGCGGTGGCATTAAATTTTAACACAGCGGTGAGCAGGATGGCGCAAGCCTTACCGTGCGGAATATCATACACAGCGCTCAGAGGATGGGCCATGGAGTGCACGATGCCCAGACCTACGTTAGAAAAGCCCATGCCGGCGATGTACTGGCCCAAAGCCATCTCTTTCCTGGCTTCCATATCCCCGGCCACAGATTTACGCAGCCACTTACTGATAATCTCAATGGCTTTCAGGTGCATCATGTCCGTCATTTCCCAGGCGCCCTTGGTAATGTACCCTTCGATGGCATGAACCAGGGCGTCCATACCGGTGGCAGCCGTCAAACCTTTGGGCATGCTGGCGCTCATCTGGGGATCCACCACGGCTACCACAGGGATGTCATGCGGATCGGCACACACGAACTTGCGATTCTTTTCCACATCGGTGATCACGTAGTTAATAGTAACTTCGGCTGCCGTGCCGCTGGTGGTAGAAACGGCGATGATGGGCAGACATTTATTTTTAGTAGGCGCCACGCCTTCCAGGCTGCGCACATCAGCAAATTCCGGGTTGGTCATGATAATGCCCACGGCTTTGGAAGTATCGATGGAAGATCCGCCGCCGATGGCCACAATCAGATCCGCTTTTTCTTTTTTGCAGAAAGCCACGCCTTCCTGTACGTTCTGGATGGTGGGATTCGGTTTAATATGATCGTACACGGCGTACGGAATCTTGGCCGCAGCCAGCAAATCCGTCACGTGATTGATAACTTTAAATTTTACCAGGTCCGGATCGGTTGCGACCATAACTTTTGTGGCGCCCCGGGCTTTAATCTCGGTAACGATTTCTTTGATGGCGCCCTCGCCAAAATACGAAGTTTCATTCAGGATGATACGATTAGACATAGTGCTTACCTCCTCAACATTTACTTAACTGAGGCGTCTTGGCTACTATCAACCGCTGCGGCCAAAGGCGCCGGTTTTTCCGTACATACCTGCAAGTATCTACGCTTTATTCTGCTTCTATTATAACGCTTGCTACCATTTTTGTCCATTAGGGACGTTTTATGTCCTGCATAGATGTATTTGTGCTCCTGGCCATATTCAAAACCGTTCCCCGGGGAGTGTAAACCTACGGTAAGCTAGTCTGGGAGCGGTTTTAGCGCATTTTTAAAAAAATCGCTCCAAAATCGCCATAGAGCCTTGTCTAGAGCATTTATTGATGCAGGGTAGCCACTTTTAAAACATGCCTTTAAACGCGTTTAAACGCTCATAGAGCGATTTTGTATTTTTTGCGGTTAAATAAGTCAAAAAAACAGTAAAATTTGAGGCCTTTGTGCGCATTTTTAGTCCCAATACCACTATATATAGTGTTTACACTTTGGCAAAAAGGTAAAAAAGCCCCTTTTTTAGGTAAAAAATAACCCCTTCCCTACCCGTTTTTACGGGTAAAAAAGGGGGTTATTGGTAAGTACTTCTAAATTTATTCGTCATGGATCTCCCAATAACCATAACGTTTTCCACCTTTACGTTCAAGGACACCTTCATTTTGAAGTTCTGCCAGTTTACGCTGTATTGTTCTCCTAGAAAATGTTGTTTTCTCAGTAAGTCCCTTTAGTGTTATGTTGGGGTTAGATTTCATAGCCTCTATAATATTATTACCCAAAGTGCCATCTAAAGCGCCATTTTGGCGCTTTAAAATTTTGGCGCTTTGGCGTGCCGTAAATTTTACAGTAATATCGCTGCCAAGTATATTATATTCAGGGTTTGGTGAACCATGCTGTTCACAAGCTTCACAAATTTTTTGGATCCCGCGACCCCAGGCTTCCACATAACCTGCTCTAAAAAAAGTGTTTGCAATGTCTGGATTGTATGGCTTTGATTTATGGCGTTCCATCAGCGTTGCTACCGTCCAATTGCTCGGCAGGATGCAACAATTACTAATATACATTGCATTATCCTCAATCCTAATCTGAATAGGAATACTATCAGCCCAATTACAATGGATCAAGGAATTGAACACTGCCTCCCGTACGCCTTCTCGCGGAAAAGGATACGTTTCAATCCTAATTTCCTTCTCATAGTGGATAGCAGCTTTTAAATATTTTAGGTAAATAAGTTCTACCAACCTATCTGCAATCAGGATTAACGATCCATGTAATTCATCCTGGTATTGCAGGTCAGCACCTTTGCCAAACTTACCAATTTTTACATAGCTGCCTGCTATAAGTTTTTCAGGTTTTCTAAAAAATAACATGACTGCTGCGCGTTTTAATTTTCCTTCTGTGATTAAACCAAGGTTTTCTAATAGTTGTTCATTAGTCAGATTCAAATCTTCCTTAGACATACGACCATTACGCAAAGCTTCTCTGCGAAAAATATTAAAACTTTCCTGGTCCAGGTCTTCGACTTTAATGTTATCTACAGGGACAGCATCCCATTTATACCCTGTCTTGGAAACCAAAAACTCCGTAAGTGCCGCGCCTTTCAATTGTTGCTTCGTACTTCCTGTACGATAATGATATTCCCCTTTGTAACTCACAGGATAAGAACTAGGATTCACAATAATTTCTATATAATCTTTACTTCCGGTGGTAAATAAATTTACATCAACAATAATACCCATGGTTGTCTGTACCTTGTTTGGTATATCTTCCAATAATTTTTTACTTCCTGTAACGCCTACAACTTTCCCCTTGTCATTCATGCCAATATATATTTTGCCGCCTTGAGCATTGGCAAAACCACAAATCCATCTCAGATATTCATCTCGCCAGGATTCTTTCCACTCGATATTCTGGCTTTCTGCCATACCGAATCTCCACTCCTTTCAACTCGTTATTTTTGCTTATCCAGTTCCACATCCTTAGTATCTGCCACCATCTTTTCCGTGATGCCGGTTTTTTTATAAACATCTTCAGCCGCTACAAATTTTCGGTCTGCGTCCTGCATCCGGCGTTCCGCTTCCAGATATAATTCGTAATCTTCGAGCCTTGCTACCATCTCGTCATATTTTTTAGGATCCAGAAGCACGCATTCCGGCTCATTATTTTTTAAGACAATCTTCATACCTTTCTCGGCAACTTCTTTAAAAATTTTCCCGGCTTCACCTTTATTAAATCTGGAAATGGGTACGAACATATCCATCGTAGTTTTTAAAACAGCCATCGTTATCACCTCTGACTTTATTATATAATATATCTATAAATTTATCAATAAATTTATTTATCATTGGATATAAAAAACCGGAGGCAGAATTGTCTCCGGTCAAGTATCGGTAAAAACATTTATAGATTCTTGCCCATGGCATAGGCTTGTTTAGCGGCAGGCTTGCCCACGATCTCGCCCTTTTGCCATACACCGGCTCCGTAAAGCACGCCTATTTCTTCGGCACCCGGCAAACAATCGGCGTAGCCGCGGAAACATTCTACCGCTCGTTCCAGGTTAGCCACTTCCGTATCAGCCGCCGTCACGATATAATACAATTTTTTGCCGGCGATTTCCTGATAACGGGGCACGGTCCGGTCAAGGAAAGTTTTCATCTGACCGTCAATGGTGTAAAAATATACCGGGCTGGCCAGCACGATCACATCGGCGTTAACCATTTTAGGCAACAGCTTTTCCATGTCGTCTTTCAGCACGCATTTGTGAGTCTGGTTGCATACGCCGCAGCCGCTGCAAAAACCAATCTCATAGTCAGCGATAAATAATTTTTCTACCTCGTGGCCGGCTTCCTGGGCGCCCTGGATAAACTGGTCGCACAAATAATCCGAATTGCCGCCCTCTCTGGGACTGGCAGAAATGACTAAAACTTTTTTACTCATGGTGACACACTCCTTAATTATTTAAATTAGACGGGGAAGTGCGTTTGCAGTTGGCACTGGCTGCGGCATGGTTGTTCACCAAGCCGTTAGCCGCCGGGGCGTTACCCGGCTTCGTCAAGCCTTAGCATAGTGCCTTGCAAACGCCCTCCCCCGTCTTTATTTACTTCTTCACTGTCTCCCACCAGGGAGAAAAAGGTTCGGCGCTGCCAATACGGACCAGGGCGCCAATCTCGGGCGTCAACAGCTGATAATTTTTACCGGCGCTGGCCGCCGCCAGGCGTTTATAAGGTTCATCCCAGTCATGGGTGGACAGGGCAAACTTGCCGTTGTGAGCCGGCAGAACCGTTTTGGCTTTTACATCCAGCGCCGCCTGGGCCACCTGCTCCGGCAGCATATGGATGCGGGGCCAGTTTTTATTATACTGCCCGTCTTCCAAAATTGCCAGGTCAAAACCGCCGAACTGCTGTCCGATAGCGGCAAAATGTTTGCCGTAACCGCCGTCGCCGCTGTAAAAAACTTGGCGGCCCGAAGTGATAAAGGCAAAACCCGCCCACTCGGTCTGATTACGTTTTAACAAGCGTCCCGAAAAATGCTGGGCCGGCAAAACATGCACGCTTAAATCCGGCGCCAGTTTTACTTCCGTGTTCCAGTCTTCTTCGTGCAGCTGCTCAGGCGCAAACCCCCACTGCTCAAAATATTCCCCCACGCCCAAAGGGCAGACGATATTTTTAATCCGGGGCTGCAGCGCCTTGATGGCATCGTAGTCCAGATGGTCCCAGTGGTCGTGGCTCATGACCAGCACGTCGATCTGCTGCGGAAAATCCGCCGCCGTGTACACGCTGCTCCCGGCAAAAGCTTTATTCACTAAAAAGATGGGGGACCCATAGTCGCTTAGCACCGGGTCAATCAAAATTTTATAACCGCCCATCTGCATATAGTAACTGGAATGCCCCAGCCACACTACCACATCCTGCCCGGGGTCCAGCTTTTGTAAATCCGTTTTCTGAGTGGGAACCGCTGCGGGCGGTACTAAACCCGCCTTATCCCCGAACAAAAATTTTAAGGTTGCCGTAAAGCTGCCGCCATCCCCTTCCACAATCTGCGTGACCGGTTCCAGACACTGGAACTCGCCGTGCATATAGTGGGGCGACTTTTGGATTCTGGCCAGACGCGCGCCGCCGGGAGGACGGCCGAATTTAGCCGTCCTGGTATAGGCGAATGCCCCCAGGGCAACGACGCTGATTAAAATTAGTAAACTGATGAACATCTTTTTAAACATTCCGCCTCCCAAAAATAGCGCTGTGTTTCGCCGGTTAATCCTCTAACAAGATTATACCCCGGACCCGGGAATTTTACATATGCTGCTGCTGTGTAAAATGGGATAAGGTCAGCACGTAGACCAGCAGGGTGGCCAGACAGCCCACGCTGCCGGCCAGGAAAATCGCCGCATAGCCAAATTTGACCACGCCCAGTCCCGCTACGGCGCTGCCCACCGCCAGGCCCAGATCCGAAGAACCGTTGAACGCCGCCGTTGCCGTTCCCCGCCGGGCCGTCGTGCACCGCAGGATGCAAAAAACATTCATCTGCGGATTAAACGCGCCCACGCAGGCCCCCAGCAAAGTCATGGACAGATAGAGCTGCCAGACGGCGCCGCATAAAGCGATGCCGCACAAGGCGATGCTGCCGCACACCAAAGTGGGCAGCATGATATAATCCGGTCCGTACTTATCCCCGAGCCTGCCCACAAACAAACGGGAAAGCAACAGTCCCAGGGCGTACATCATGTAGGCGCCGCCGATACTGCCCCAGCCCCGGCTGAGTCCGTAAGCTGCCAGGTACACAAACGCCGAGGCGTAAGATACCGCCAGCATAAAAGTAATGATTACCGGAACGACCACACCCTTTTCAAAACCCAGGAAAGTGGGCGGCAGGTCGGCCGAAGCTATTTTTTGCATCTCCGGAGCGGCTTCGGTCTGCGCCGGATCAATACGCCCTACCAAAAATAAAGCGGCCAGGCAGAACAGGGCAGCCACTAAAAACAGCTCATCAAACTCCGCCTTGGTCACATCGCTGATAAGCGACAAGGCTAACGCCGGGCCAAAGGCCAGCGCCAGCACGTTACCGATGGCAAAATAGCCGATGCCTTCCGTAAGACGGGACCGGGGCACCAGAAAAGATGCCGCAGTACCGCTGGCCGTATTAAACATAGAATAAGCGGCGCCGTGCAGCAGCCGGAAAACTACCACCAGGGCAATTGTCACCGCATAACGGTGGGCAAAGCAAGCGACTGCACAAACCGCCGCACTTAAAAACATCAGGCGATGGGACCCGTATTTTTGGACCAGGACGCCATTTACCAGCCGCATCCCCACCGAACTCACATAAAACGCCGCCGTCACCAGACCGGCATACAGGCCGGTATTACTAATCAGCTGCGCATAAAGAGCAATGGAGGAAGCGAAATAATAATTGGAACTGGCTACCAGCAAGAGGCTGAGCATCAAGAAAATAAAATTTGGGGTCCAGATTTTTTCTGACGACAAACTAAGACTTCTTCCCTTAGATTTTTATCTTACTCCTCAATTTTCCCTTAAACTTTTTTCTTTACCTTTTTCTTTTAACGATAGGAACGCTGATAGATGCCGGCAAATTCCTCGTCCGTAGCCGGACAGGGATCACAAGCTACCAGCATCCCCATGGTAGCCCGGGCCGTTTTCGCCATGGCCGGAAATTCTTCCGGCTGCACGCCGTAGTCGCTCATCTTCAAATCAGCCACGCCGCAGTCTGCCTGCAATTTTTTCAGGACGGCCAGAAAATCTTCCGGCTTGCTGGCATCCTGTTTGCCCAGAAAACGGGCCATCTCCACAAAGCGTTTATCGCAGGCATGCTTGTCGATAAAGAACTTAAAATATTCGTAAGAAAGCATGATGAGGCCGGCGCCGTGAGGCAGCTGGCCGTGGTAGGCGGACAGTGCGTGTTCCAGACTGTGTTCGCTGGTGCAGGCGCTGCTGACCATGGAATAACCGGACATGGTATTGGCAAAAGCCATGCCTGCGCGGGCTTCCTTATCCGAGCCATCCTTGACCGCCCGGACCAGATATTTGCCCACGTTCTCGATGGCGGCGCGCTGGAACATGTCGCTCAATAAATTGGCCTGGTTGGAAATATAACCTTCCACGCTATGAAAGAGGGCGTCAAAGCCCTGATACGCCGTAAACTTAGGCGGCACGGAAGCCATCAGCTCCGGGTCCACGATAGCGAAACGGGCATAAAGCGCAGGCGCGCCTACGCCGATTTTCTCCTGAGTTTCCGGCTTGGTGATCACGCCGGCGGCATCTACCTCGCTGCCGGTACCGGCAGTGGTGGTGATAGCTACCCAGGGCAAAGGTTCCTTATCCAGCGGTTTCTTTTTACCGGTGGTGCCGGCCGCATAATCCCACAAATCTTCGGAAGGTTGCGGAATAAACATGGCCATCACCTTGCCGGCGTCCATGACGCTCCCGCCGCCCAGAGCCACGATAAAATCTACACCGTTTGTGCGCGCCAGCTTAGCGCCTGCTTCCACCATACTCTTTAAAGGATTAGCCGCCACTTTATCAAATACGATACAGTCCACGCCGGCCTTTTTCAGCTCCGCCAGGGTGCGGTCCAGATAACCGTTGGCTTTTGTAGACTTGCCGTCGCTGATTACAACCATGGCTTTTTTGCCCGGCATAACCTGCTCGTGCAGATGGTTCAACTGACCGGCGCCAAAAAGCACCCGCGTAGGTGCAAAAAAATTATAACTCATACCCATTACTCCTTTTCTTCGCGCACCCGGTTCGGGGTGCTGACCTTAACTTGCTTAACCTGCCCGGCTTGGGCAGTCATCTTGTTGGCAATGTAATACAACTTGCTTCGTCTTTTACTGTAATGCCTGGAGTACACTCCATGTCAAGC
>CAXYYS010000063.1:0-10761 GCA_964293585.1 uncultured Acidaminococcales bacterium | reverse complement strand
TTGTCCATCGGCAAGCATGAATTATTTTTAGTGCGGGATACAGAAGGAACAGCGGGTGTTAGCACCTTGCAGGGCTTTGTTCTGGCGGATGGTGCCAGGTTGGTACCAGCATGTGAACAACAACAGCGACGTATCGAATTTGTAGGTGATTCCATCCTGGCAGGAGCTTTTGCACAGGGGCCGGGACCTTACCTGCAACAGGAAGATGGATATATGTCTTTTGGCCCTCAGCTGGCTCGTGCGCTGGGCGCGGAGTGGAGCGTTGTTGCTACCAGCGGGGAAGGAGTTGTGGTCAACATGAGCGAAACGGGAGACCGTTTGGGTATTCATGCGCTGGATGATTATGAACGGTTGGCTTATGGCGAAGGACTGGAGTCCGGACGACAGTCAGATTTTAAACCGCAACTCATCGTGGTCAACCACGGCGCGAATGATTTTGAAGCGAAGCAACCACCTACGGCTACTGAATTTACCAACGGATATAGGGGATTGATCCGTGGCATCCGCGTCCGTAATCCACAGGCAGTAATCATTTGCTTGGACCCGGTGCCATTTGACAGCAGTAATGCCGCCAAAAATTTGATAGCTACAGCGGTAGAAGAATTACGCATTGCCGGGGATGAGAATGTACATTTCCTGCCGGTGAACGGGTTGACGCCGGTACTGGATGCGGCGGATTTAGCGGACGGAGAGCATCCGCTTATCAGCGGGCATACCCGCCTGGCTACATTGTTACAACCAAAGATTGCCGCTATCATGCAGTGGAGTTAACAGGCTGGCTGTGTTATAATAACATAAAAGATGTCAGGGGAGGAATTCTCTGGATAAATTTTTAACAGGTTTAAGAAAGGTGCGTGCGGCTCATGCAGCCTGCCTATTATCCTTTTAAATCGCTGGCAGCTCAGGCGGAATACCTCAAGTATTACACCACTACTGCGCAAAAATTATGGCCGGTGCCCTTTGAGAATGTGATTGTCGATACAGTATATGGACCTACGTACGCTAGGGTCAGTGGTCCCAGGGAGGCACCACCGCTGGTGCTTTTACCCGGAATTACGGCTACATCCCTCATGTGGGCGCCTAATGTGGCAACATGGTCCCTGAATTACAGAGTCTATGCTGTTGACTTAATAAATGATTATGGCCTTAGCAGGGATACACGGGTACTGTGGCGGGCCGGCGATTATCTTCGCTGGCTGGATGATTATTTTACTAAACTGGGCTTAAAGAATAACATTAATCTGGTGGGTATGAGCTACGGAGGCTGGCTGGCGGCTATTTATGCGGTGGCATATCCACAGCGTCTGCGGAAGTTGGTGTTACTGGCGCCGGGAGCTACAGTATTGCGAATGAATTGGGAATTTTTGAAACGGTCGGCTTTGTCTGGAATTTTAGGCGGAACCGCTTCCAGTCATCTTTTTTACTGGCTTTTTGCTGATGGCGTAGCGCATCCTGAACGATGTATGATTGATATTGAAGATTTTGGTGAGTGTCTGTATATGGGTTTTAAATGTTTCAAGCAACGTTTTTTTGTCTACCTATCTGTTTTGAGTGATTTGGAGTGGCAGGAATTAAAGCCGCCTGCCCTGTTCCTGGTAGGTGAGCACGAAAAATTATACGATGCAAAGCAGGCTCTGGACAGGTTACAGCGAGTGGCACCTCAGGTACAGACGGGACTTATACCAAGTGCCGGTCATGACTTAACCATGGTACAGGCAGAGCTGGTAAATCAAAAGGTGCTGATGTTTTTAAAAACGTAAAAATTTTAAGTTATGCTTATAGCGTATTTGACGCAAAATAATTGTAGTTTTAGCAATATAAAAACCTGTGTCCCCATGAATAGCGGGAACACAGGTTTTATTCTGTAGTGTTATAAATTTTATTTAACCCTGCCACAGAATTTTAATAAAGAGCAGGATCAGGACGATGATGATGACAGGTTTAACAATGCGCTTAGCGTTACTCATGACCATCCCGGAACCGAAATAGTTGCCAAGAATATTAAAAACCGCTCCGGCTATGGCCAGAGGATAATAAACTTTAGCGCTGAGTACGAAAGTTAGCAGGGCAGCCACGTTAGAGGCCAGATTCGTGGCTTTGGTTAAACCAGCGGAAGTACGCATGCCGAGTTTGGCGGCACCGGTAAGAATTAGGAGCAGGAAAGTTCCTGTACCAGGACCGTAAAAGCCATCATAGCAGCCAATAAAAAGAGCAGCTGCGCCGGTGATTAATAAGGAGCGTTTATCTGGTATACTTTCTACCATGCCTGCATCACTGCTTACCTTTTTGTTGCGCAGTACGTAGAATGCCACAACGGGCAAGACTACGATCATCAGGTTTTTGACCACGGCCTCACTTACGATAAGCGCCAGCCTGGAACCGATAGTTGAACCGATAAAGGCCATGGTCACGCAGAGCAGTGCCGGACGTACAGGAATAAAACCGTTTAAGGCAAAACGGACCGTGGAAATGGTTGTTCCCATGGCGGAACTAAACTTATTGGTACCCAGAGCCAGATGGGGCGGCAGACCAGCCAGCAGATAGGCAGGCAGGGAAATCAGGCCGCCACCACCGGCGATGGAATCTACGAAACCTGCTAAGAATAATAACGGGCAGACTATCAAATACGCTTCCATATGTTCTAACCTCATGAGATGCAAAAGCAGGACCTGCCGCTAAGCAAGCCCTGCCACATCCGGCTTATTTTTTTAACATTTCCAGGATGGTAGACTTGCTTTGCACGCCCATGGCAGAAGCAACAACCTTGCCACCTTTAAAGACCATCAGGGCGGGGATGGCGTTAATCTGGTATTTACCTGCCAGGTCTGGATTTTCATCCACATTGACCTTGCAGATTTTGGCATCTTTAACTTCGCCGGCCACTTCTTCGATAACCGGTCCCAACATCCGGCAGGGACCGCACCAGGGTGCCCAGAAATCAACTAGTACAGGACCTTGTGCTGCTAATACTTCTTGCTGAAAAGTAGCTTCGGTAACTTGTAAGCTCATAATTTTTTCCTCCTCAAACTACACTAAAAAACAAGTTTAAATATGTTGCGCCATGGCACGGATAAACTTGAGTGCTTCCATGCCGGCGATGGCACCTTCACCAACGGCGGTAGCTACCTGGTTTAGTCCGCCGATACAATCTCCGGCAGCAAAAACGCCGGGGATATTAGTATGCATTTCTTTGTCCACAGTCAGGTAATTATTCTCCAGGACCAGGCCAAGTTTACGCGCTAAAGCATTGGTATCTGCTGTACCCAGGGCCACAAATAATCCGTCCAGGTCCAGACGGGAACCGTCTGCAAATTTAATACCTGTAAGATGCATTGTGCCTTCTAGGGCGGCAATTTTTTTATCAACGCCGGGAAGGTTGCTACCGGCCGGTATATTTTTGCCATCGGTTAATAAGGTGGTAGTAGCGGCTAAAGGTTCCAGCACGGCAGCTTCGTGCAGTGCAAAAGCCCCGTTGCCAAGTACAGCTACCTTTTTTTTACGGAAAAAGAAACCATCACAGACCGCACAATAGCTGACACCTTTTCCTTCCAGTTCTTTTAAACCTGGCAGGGGGAGGGTGGTGCGGACAGAACCTGTAGCCATGATTAAAGTCTTGCTGGTATAAGATCCGGCATTAGTTTGCAGGACAAACTTATCGTCATAACTTAAGTCTATAACTTCTTCTTCCTGAACGGTGGCGCCTAAACGGCGGACTTGTTCCAGTCCTTGCTTATAAAGATTACTGCCACTGATAGAAGTCAGACCGTAGTAATTTTCCAGGGCATGGGCCTTGAGCAGACTGCTGCCTCCATGAGTTAAGAGCAGTACCTTGGCATTACCACGGCATAAGTATAAAGCTGCGGAACAGCCGGCTGGACCGGCGCCGATAATAATTGTATCAAACATAAAGATTCTCCTTGTAGGACTGAGAATTTATTTAGACGGAACTTGAGTTTTGTCAGGGACGGCCTTAGCATTTTCAGGCTGAGTCTTAAGTTCATTTTCAAAATAGACGCTGGTGCTGGGAAAGGCGCAGCTGACATGATTTTTGTCTACGATGCGTAGCAGCTCCAGGTTGATATTTTCTTTGGCAGCCAAATACTTATTTTGATCTGCCGAATTGGCGTAGCATACAATTCGGATGAAGAGGGCGCTATCACCAAAATCATAAAAGTTGACGTTAAAGTCGTTATTGTCTATACCTTTGGCTAAACTCAGGAAAGAGCGGATATCATCAACTACTTTTTGCATCTGGTTGATGGTGGTACCGTATGTCAGTCCTAAATTATAGGTAATGCGGCGTTTTTCCCGCAGGGAATAGTTAGTAATGGGACCATTAGCTAAAAGTGAGTTTGGGATATAGACCAGTTCTTGCTCAAAAGTACGGATGCAGGTACTGCGAAAGGAGATGGATTCTACGGTGCCCTCAATATCATTGGCCTTAATCCAGTCATTTATCTTGAAAGGTTTATCCAATAAGATAGTCAGACTCCCGAACACGTTGGACAAAGCATCTTTAGCCGCTAAAGCGATGGCTAAGGAGCCAATGCCCAGGGAGGCGATGAAAGCTGAAATATCATAATTCCATTCTTTGGCAATCATGACAAAACCTAGACATACGACCAAGATATGTAAGAACGTGGCCACGATGTTGGCTACGGCCTGATCAGTAGCCAGACCTGCCTGAGCCAGAATTTTGGTAAAGATACCGTGGCTGGCGTTACACAGATTATACAAACCCCATATCATGCTGAAGATAACGGCGCTGCGAATAATCTTGTCTAGGAGAGGATTATTAGCTAACCATTTGACAGGGGACATGGTTAAGAGCAGATAGAAAGCCAGAATTAACAGCAACAGTTGTATAGGTTTGTCAAAAGCCAGCAATGTGTTCTCTTCTAAATCGATGTTAAATCTTTTATTGATTAAAACGGCGATATGGCGAGAAAGAATTTTGTAAAAGCCGCGCAGGATAATGATAAAGATAAACAAGCCTACAGCAGAATACCAATTGCTGAAGCTGCTCATGAGCATATCTAAGGTAGAATCAGCCATAATTTTCTTCACGTTCCTTTAGCAAAATATTTGGAGCTTTAAGAGTTAGTACTTATTTTAGCACTACTTTTTCTCTAACACAAATCCTAAAGTGGTATTTATGGGAAAGTTCACACAAGTTTCAAGGTTTAACCCCAGTCCCTGTGCTATAATGAAGAAAATTTGCAAGTGTTTTTTGTGGTACGGAGGTCCTGTATGGAACAAGCTTTTCCTTCGGTTTTTTGGCTGGAAGATATTTTGGCGCTTTTCATAATTTTATTAGCCATCCTATTAACAATTTTTAACCTGCCCGGCAACACTTTATTGCTGTTGGGCTATCTTGGTTACATCTTAGTGGATGAACCTCGGTATTTAAATATGCAAACGGTACTTTTGATGGTGCTGCTCTATGCTCTGGGAGAAATTTGGGATTTCTGTATTTCTTACCTGGGTATCAAGCGGGAACATATTTCCTGGCTGGCGGTTACTTTTATAGGCAGCGGTACATTGATTGGTACTTGTGTTGGTACTATGTTTTTACCGGTGCTGGGCAGTGTGATTGGCGGAGCAGCAGGAGCATTTTTGGCAGCCTTTGCTTACCAGTACTGGTGTACCAGGGATACTCAGAATGCTTATAATTTAGCGTTTAAGGCGGCGCGTAACCAGTTTATTGCCCTTATTGGTAAGCTGGTGGTCACGGTTCTGATTGCCTGCTTGTTTGCCAGACAGATTTTTTCTTGTAACTAAGGCGGGATGTTTTGGAAGTTGTAGCCGCCTGTAATAAGAAAGACGATACAGGGAGGAATAGTTATGGATTTACGGCAGATGACGGTAGTGTGCAGTGGTAAGATTAGAGAGGCCGCTCTAGCCAAGTTAAATGGCAAGGTACAACTGTTGACCTGGCAACAAGGAGGACGTGTACCGGCTGCAACTTTGACAGCATGGCTGGCTCAGGCAGATGCTTTGTATTCTATAGCCAATCTGAAAATTGATGCAAAACTACTGGCCCAGGCGCCTCATTTAAAAGTGGTAGGCCAGGCTTCGGTAGGATATGATAATATTGATTTACAGGCTTGTAAAGATCGGCACGTGCGCGTGGGTAATACCCCTGGCGTGTTGGTGGATGCGGTAGCAGATCTGGCATACGGTCTGCTTTTGGATACGGCCAGAAATATTACCAGGGGTGACCGGCATGTGAAAAGTGGTGCCTGGGGCCAGCATCAAGGTTTGGGATTTGGTGTGGATATGGCGGGGAAGACCTTGGGTATCGTGGGTATGGGAGCTATTGGGAGTGCTGTGGTGAAGCGCGCCCGGGCAAGCGGGTTAGAGGTAGTCTACCATAACCGCCATGTGAGTGCTAAGGCGGTGGATTTGAAGGTGCCATATGTAAGTTGGGAGAACCTTTTGACTACATCAGATTTTATTCTTTGCTGCGTCAACCTCAATCCTTCTACGATTAAATTGTTTAACGCAACGGCGTTTGCTAAGATGAAAGATGGTGTACGTTTTGTTAATATTTCACGAGGTAAGGTCGTGGACACCGAGGCCCTGGTAGCAGCTCTAGATAACGGCAAGATAGCTGCAGCGGCACTGGATGTGACAGATCCGGAACCTTTGCCGGGTGATCATCCTTTGAATAAGCTGAGTAATGTGACAATTACGCCGCACATTGCCAGCTCTACTCTGGAAACCAGGGATGCGATGGCAGTCCTGACTGCAGAGAATATCCTGGCGGCATTACAGGGTTTGCCCATGCCGGCAGAAGTAAAAGTTAAAGGCTAATATTTTCGGGTACATTTCAGTCTGTACGAGTAACATAAAGGAGGTGGCAGGATGAGCAGAACTATTTGTCTAGAGGCGGTAGATGTTTCCATGCAGCTGAATTATACTGGTTCCGTGTGCAAGTTGCTGGGGCTAAAAGCTGCTGTTCCTGTTACCGTAGAGCGCAAATTTAATGGTGAAACTCAAATCCGATATGTAGAACGCAAACTAAACGGCTTAACTAAATCTGGTCTGATCAGTGCCGTCACGCTGGAAGGAATTCTGGTTTTAGGAACGCATATTCAGCCGGTTAGGGATTTTATCCTAACTTATGAACCAGGAAGTGAGAGCCAGGTACTGGCCGTTGTTAAGAAACTTTGCAGTAGGCAGGAATATGTCCTGGTGGATGCCAATCTGAAACGGCGGGTTAGTTTTTTGCAAGGTGCCTATGTTCCCAGGGTGACCAGAACCCACTCTGCTTTTCGGGCAGTTAAACAATATTTACTTTGGCAGGTATATGGTGTTAACGAAGCTTGGCATGCTTTATTACTTCATCCGGAAGAAAAACTTTTAGTACGACAGTTACGGGTGAAGATTCGGCGTATGCGTTCCTGTTTAATTTTTTTCAAGAAGTTGTTGCCGGAAAAGCAGGTTTATACCTGGCAACAAACTTGGCGGAACGAAGCGGAATCACTGGCGGTGCTCAGGGAACTGGATGTGGCTCTGATGACATGTGATAAGATTCGCAATGAGAATGTTGGCGGTGGCGCGGTAGTGGCTCCGGTTCATTTGCAGGAAGTATTGACGGGTATGCGGCAACAAGCTGCAACGGATTTTTTTAAAAATCACAAGTTAAATGACGCCACGTTAAAGTCGGTGCGTTTTTATCTGTGGCTGCAAAGCAGTATCGGCCTTATTCGTAAACAACAGAAAGCCGTTTCTTATGCTCAGGAGCGTGTGGAAGAATGGACGGATAATTTACGGCAGCTGGCGCTAAAGTAATCGGGTTTTCGCAATATAGAAGATTTGCATAAAATCAGGATTAAGGTCAAGCGTTACCGTTATGTGATTCAGACTCTCAGTATAATCGGTCTGGGAACTAAACTTTTGCGAAAGTTAAAAAAACTACAAGACCTGTTAGGTTTCCTGCATGATGATTATATTAACGCACGTTGGGGCACTAAAGTGGCCGGACTCAATCCCAAGGATAAAGAATTGCTGGCTGATATTTCTTCTTTTGCCAGTTGGAATCAGGGTAAGACTGAATCTATCCTCGTGGTGTTGCCGGATCTGTGGACGGATTTTTTGCAGGAGCTGCCAGACAGTCATGCCTAACGGCATTAAGTGTTTGGCGTGGGAAAATCTAAAGGTCATGCGCTGGTAGTTTAAAAGGCAGAAAAAGCATAAAAAAGCAGCGACAGCATGAGGTATAACAACCTACATGGCCGCTGCTGTTTTTAGTTTTTTAAACTTATGGATGCTGTTCTTTATATTTGTCAATGAGAGCGTCCAGGGTATCTAAGCGTTTCTGCATCGCTTCCAGGTGTTCGTTCAGTTTTTCTTCGTAATCTGCTACCGGGTCTGGCAGCTGGTTATGGTTTAAATCAATAAGGGAATCGGCATCCACGTTAGCGCTGTTCACTTTCACGCCATGCATGGCTACCACACGTCCGGGAATGCCTACGACCACGGAATTTGGAGGTACTTCGTGCAAGACCACACTGCCTGCACCGATCTTGCTGTTATCGCCTACCTTAAAGGACCCCAAAACTTTGGCGCCGCAAGAGATAACCACGTTATTGCCGATAGTAGGATGACGTTTGCCCTTTTCTTTACCGGTGCCGCCCAGAGTCACGCCCTGGTACAAAGTAACATTGGTACCCAGCTCAGTAGTTTCGCCGATAACAAGTCCAGTGGCATGGTCTATGAACAAGCCGCGGCCAAGCTTAGCGCCTGGATGGATATCACAACCGGTCATGAACCGGGAAAAAGCATTAATCATCCTGGGAAGCAGCACCCAGCCTTTTAAATAAAAATGGTGAGCGATACGGTGGAGCCAAATGGCATGCAGGCCGGGATAACACAGCGCAATCTCCAGCCTGGATTTGGCAGCGGGATCGCGGCGCATAGCGGCGTTAATATCTTCTTTCATCTCTTCAAACATGACAGGACTCCTTTGTCTTTACTAAATCTTTGATATTCTATCATAAATGCCAGCCCTTGTAAATGAAAAATGCCCGGAGGTGATTGCAATATTTCTCTCCTTGGGGTAAAATAATAAGGATTAAATTATTCTAAATTTACTTTTAGCTGCCGGCGTTGGCCGTGCACATCTGAAGGAGGAACATATATGGCAGTGGTAAAGACCGGTACGCTTTCCAGCATCATCCATAATAATGAAGTAGGTGCTGAGATTGTTAAATGGGGTAACGAGAACGGGTATCCGCTCAAAAAGGCTAAACTGTATAACGCTATGGATGGCTATGTGGGTTTTGCGGAAAATTATTTTATTAAGGCTACCAGGCAGCCACCCATTCCAGGAGGCTGGGATGTGGTTGTAGAATCTTTTGAACCGGAAACGCGTATCATTCCTCTTAACGTGATTAATAAAGAGACCGGTGAGATTAACCGGTTCATCGTTAAGATGATTAAAGAATACGAGGTAGAAGGCCTGAAGATGGAAATGGCTGACAAGTGGTATGATTCCTACGGTACGACGCTTCGTGATTTAAAAGTTATAGGCCACAAGGTTTTAATTAATACATTTGAAGATTTTATTGAAAACATGCGTTAAGGAAACTTGACAATTGAAGGAGCTTGCTCTTTTTCGACGGCGAAGAGACAGACGAAAGGGAACGAGCTCCGGTTGTTTTATATGGAGAGAAGATGCAGGCGGTAAAGATTACGGTATGTAGCAGTAGCGATATGGCAGGAGAAGAAAGAATGGAAATGGTGAGTTTTGGCACACTGCTGGAAAAGAACGGCAGCTGGTATGCCAGGTATCAGGAATCGGAGCTTACGGGCTTGGCTGGTACTACGACCACTATTAAATGGGACCAGGAGAGAATCATCGTGTTGCGTAGCGGCAATGTGGAACACCGGCAGGAATTTTTTCCCGGTTTAAACCAGGCTTCTCTATACAAAACTAAAGAATTAACCATACCTATGCAGACCAGGACCCAGACGATAGCCGTTACAGCGTTGCCGGATGGCGTCTGGCAGTTAGATATAAATTATGAATTATTGTATGGTGCTGCCGAAAGTACCCAGAGACAATTAAGAATTAGAATTGAGGAGGACAAGCGGCGTGAACATTAAGGATGTGTTGGGCAAAAGTATCAGGGAAACTGCCCAAAAAGCTATCAGGGAGGGCGTATTTAAAGAGGGGCCTTTACCCGAAGTGGTGCTGGAAGTGCCTCCTAAAAAAGAGTTTGGTGATTTTTCCAGTAATTTTGCTATGCAATCTGCCCGCAGCCTGCATTGTAATCCCAGATTGATGGCCCAATACCTGCAAAAGAACCTGATTTGTGCTTATGTGGATAGGATTGAGATTGCGGGACCAGGGTTTATTAATTTTTATCTGAAAGCGAACTGGGTCAGTGAGCTTTTGTCTACTATGATAGCTGCCGGCACAGATTACGGTAACTTGCACCAGAAACACCCGGAAAAGGTGCAGATAGAGTTTGTCAGTGCTAATCCTACCGGTCCTCTTCATGTTGGGCATGGGCGCGGCGCAGCAGTAGGTAGTTCCCTGGCTAGTTTGATGGAAGCTGCTGGTTATGATGTGGAACGGGAGTATTATATTAATGATGCCGGTAATCAGATGCAGAACCTGGCGGGTTCAGTGAATGCACGTTAACTGGAATTATTGGGACAGAAGGCACAGTTTCCGGAAAACGGGTACCACGGCGTCGACATAAAGGAGCTGGCCAAGCTCATCTACGAGCGGGACGGCGAGAAATATCT
>CAXYYS010000062.1:0-11393 GCA_964293585.1 uncultured Acidaminococcales bacterium | reverse complement strand
GGTGGCTGATTATGTGCGCTGCTATCAAGAGCTGCGCCGTTTCTGCCGCCAGGTGGTGCCCCATATCTGTATCGGACTGCACGGCGGCAAGCTGGGTGGCGAAGAAAATGCCCTGGCGCTGCTAAAAGAGCTGGGACTGGATCAGTTGATTTTTATCGTGTTGCGGCCAACTCCCGGCACGGAATACGCTCACGTTAATCCCCCGGATTTGGAGCAGGTGGCCCGTTTGTTCTGTACTGCACGGCTTTCCCTGCCCCATATCCCGCTC
The DNA here is from genome assembly GCA_964293585.1 of uncultured Acidaminococcales bacterium. Classification (GTDB taxonomy): domain Bacteria; phylum Bacillota; class Negativicutes; order Acidaminococcales; family Acidaminococcaceae; genus JAKVKY01. Next base: position 11,125 of record CAXYYS010000062.1, on the reverse strand, counting down.
ACCCTGGGTTGCATGCGTCCCGGCGGTACCTACCGCCAGACTTTGGATAAACTGGCTCTGGCCTGCGGTCTCAATGGTATCGTCCAACCGGCGCCGGATGCTGTACACATGGCGACGGACCTTGAATTGCAAGTACAAGCTACTAGCGAATGTTGCGCTTTTTAATAACAACGCCGGAAGATTACATTTTTAACGACAAGTATAAAAAGATTGTTTTTTGTACAAACAGCAGCGGTACTGCTACCGGCAGCTGCCGCTAAAGGAGCCCTTATGCAAGACTGGAAATTATCTATCGGCACCGCAGGTGCCATTGGCCTGCGCCACTTAAAAACTGATGCTCCCCCCACCACTGCGTATATCATGCTGGGGGAACGTTGTCTGCGCAACTGCGCTTTTTGCGCCCAGGCCAGAGCCAGCACCGCCGGGGCTAAATTTTTATCCCGGGTAGCCTGGCACGGAGAAGAAGAAGACCGGGCCATCCAGGCTATCGGTGCGGCGTATCGGGAAGGAAAAATCAAACGAGTCTGCCTGCAGGTAGTGGAGACTCCGGACAGTTTTGCCATCGTCGCCAGAGCTTTAGCAAAATTTAAGGCGTATCCGGGACTGCCCGTAGTCGTTTCCTGTCACGTGGCTAATGTAGCACAGGCGGAACACTTATTTGCTCTGGGTGCAGCCCGGCTGGGGGTTGCCCTGGATGTTGCTACTCCCGCTCTCTTTGCCAAGATTAAAGGCGGCAGTTTTGAAAAACGCTGGCAACTGCTTAGCGACTGCGCCGCTAAATTTCCCGGCAAGATTACCACCCATCTCATCGTGGGTCTGGGCGAAACAGAAAAAGAAATGTGGGAGCTGATGTGTGCCTGCGTGGCCCGTAAAATTACCGTAGCCCTCTTTGCTTTTACACCGCTGCGGGGAACCCCTTTGGCCGCTACGCCGCCCCCGGACCGGAGCAGTTACCGCCGGCTCCAAATCGGTCTGGAACTTTTACGCCGCGGTTATCCGGCTACAGTGGTTCACTGCGATGCCACCCGCATCACCGCCATCGATCTGCCCCACCTGGCAGAACTTTTAGCCGATGGTCATGCCTTTTATACCTGTGGCTGTCCGGACTGCAACCGTCCTTATTATAATGATCATCCGGGACGTCCCCTGTATAATTACCATCGTCCTTTAACCCCGGTGGAATTAACCGCCGCCTTAGGGGAAAGTGATCTAGCGCAACTCTCATGTGAAGCCGATGCAGCAGCAGTCAGTTCTGCGCCAGGCTCCGGCACAACCGTTTTATCCGTAAGTGCGGTGGCAGCCATAACTGCCACCAGGGAGAAGGAGGCGCCTCATGCTTAGCATGCCACAATGGCAGGCAGCCCAAAAAGAAATCGCTCCGGCCTGGCGTCTTTTAGATACCGGTTACGAGAATGGCGCCCTCACCATGGGCATCAATGCAGCCATTCTTTTAGCCCATGCCGCCGGCACCGTCCCCCCCACCTTACGCTTTTACGGCTGGCAGCCCAGGGCCGTGAGCCTGGGTTATTTTCAGCATGCCCATCAGGAAATAGATTTTGACGCCTGCGCAGCCCAGGGCATCGATATCGTACGCCGCTTAACCGGCGGCCGGGCAGTACTGCACAGCGCCGAGCTTACGTACAGCATAGTGCTGAGCGAGGCTTACCCAGGTCTGCCCCCTTCTATTACGGCTTCGTATCAATATTTAAGCCAGGGTTTACTGGCCGGCATCCAAAAATTAGGTCTGGACGCCAGGCTGACCATGCCGGCTGCCGCTTATTCTTTGCGCCGGCACACCCCGGCTTCAGCTGCTTGTTTTGATTCTCCCTCTCATTACGAACTAACCGTGCAGGGTCGCAAGCTGATTGGCAGCGCCCAGGTCCGCAAACAGGGACTAATCCTGCAGCATGGTTCTATCCTGCTAGACTTTGATCCTGCCGAACTGACCGGTATCTTTAACCTGCAAGCTGATGCCAAGCTACGGATGCAGGACCTGCTCCGGCGGCGGGTTATCTCTTTAAAAGAAGCTTTAGGCAGGATGCCGGCTTATGCAGAGGTCAGGAACGCCCTTATCACCGGCTTTACAACCGCCCTGCAGCTGGAACTGCAACCAGGAACACTGACCACAGCTGAACTGCAGCAGGCGCAGCTTTTAGCCCGGGAAAAATATGGCCAGGCTGCCTGGCTTACTAAACGCTAGCTCCTATACAAAAGCCGTCTTGAAACAACACTTCCGGCACAACATTTTGGCTGGTAAAACTGTATTTATCCCCTCTGCCAAGGGATTTTTTGCTGGCTTAAAAACCGGCTTAGGCTTATAATTAATTTAATGACATTACTGGAGGAGGTTATGGGAAATGGATTATGAAATAGCGATTATCGGCGCCGGTACCGGCGGTTATGTGGCGGCTATTAAAGCCGCCCAGCTGGGTAAAAAGGTAGCCCTGATTGAAAAGCGGGACTTGGGCGGTGTCTGCCTGAACAAGGGCTGCATCCCCACCAAGACCTTGTTGAAGAGTGCGGAAAAGTGGCAGGAAGTTACCCACTGCGCCGATTTTGGTATTTTTGTCAGCGAGGCGGCCTACGACTGGGAAAAAATCCGTGCCCGCAAAGATGATGTGATCCACCAGCTGCGCAGCGGCGTGGAAAAACTGTTGCAGGCTAACAAAGTCACAGTATTAAACGGCGAAGCTTCCCTCTTGGATGCACACAGTATTAAGGTACAACCTGATAATCCGGACGGCGTACAAACCATTACCGCGGAGAAAATTTTTATCGCTACCGGTTCTTCGCCTGCCCTACCACCCATTCCCGGCATAAAAAAATTGGGTGTCATCACCAGTGACGAACTTTTGCGTCTGGATGAAGTACCCCAAAGCCTGCTTATCGTAGGCGGTGGCGTGATTGGTCTGGAATTTGCCGGCATCTATGCCGGTTTTGGCTGCCAGGTAACGGTGGTCGAAATGACACCCAGCATCCTGCCCCCCAGCGACATAGATATGCAGCGCCGGATGAATCTGGCCTTACGCAAACAATTCATCACTGTCAAAGCAGGTACCGCTGTTAAGGAAATCAAACAGGGCCTGGAAGGTCTGGACGTAATCGTAGAAAACCGGGGCAAGACAGAAACCCTCTCTGCCGAAAAAGTGCTCATTGCCACCGGCCGCGTACCTAACATTAATAAAGAAGAATTGGATAAACTGGGCGTAGCCTATACCAAGAAAGGCATTACCGTCAATGCCAGTATGGAAACCAGCGTGCCCGGCATCTACGCCATCGGCGACGTTACCGGCATGAGCATGCTGGCCCACAGCGCTGCTCACATGGGCATCGTAGCCGCGGCCAATGCCTGTGGCGTTCAGGAAACCATGGACTACACAGCTATCCCTTCCTGCATCTTCACCACCCCGGAAATTGCCGCGGTAGGTTTAACGGAACAGGAATGCAAGGCTCAGAACCGTAAAGTAGTCATCAGTAAATTTAATTTTGCCGGTAATGGCAAAGCCATCACCATGGGCGAGACCGAAGGCCTGGTCAAATTAATTGCTGATGCTGAAACCCATAAGCTGCTGGGCTGCCACATCATGGGACCACACGCCAGCGACCTGATCATGGAAGGAACCCTGGCCGTACAACTGGGGCTCACCGCCGAGCAGGTAGCTACCACCATTCATCCGCATCCAACCTTGTCCGAAGCTGTGGACGAAGCGGCCCTGGGTTTATTTGGCAGCATGATCCATCAGGTAACTTTGAAAAGATAATTGCTATCTTCAGTACTTACACATTAAGGACTCCGTACTTGTGAAGTGCACCCCAAATGTTAGATAAAAATAACATTTAGAGGTGCACTTTTTATATGACAAACCTAGTTACGAGCTCAGGGCAAAAGTGATTCAGGCAAGACCTGGAAGATATATTTCCAAACTAAACTAGCTTTTATATATTGACAAATATCTATCTGAGTTTTATACTTGTCACATAGACAGTTATGAATGTGAGGTTTTAGAGATGACGACATCAAAAGCCAAGATGGAACAGATTGCTGCCATTTGCAAAGCTCTGGGCGACAGCAACCGTTTGCAAATCGTGGAACTGTTAACCCGGGGGGAATTGTGCGGCTGTAAGCTGCTGGAAAAATTTAACATCACCCAGCCCACCCTGTCCCACCATATGAAAGTGCTCAGCGAATGTGGCCTGCTGCTAACCCGGAAGGAAGGCAAATGGTGCTATTACCGGCTGAACTGCGCCGCCTTTAAAAAATTTCGGACCTTTATCAGCAGTTTATGTTGTGTGGATAACAAGAAGTGCAGGTGTCAATGATGTGGAACTTTTTGCAGAAACAAATATTAGGTATGCAGTGGTTAAACGAGCTCATCGGCAGCCTCTTAACCAGCGTCGGTGTAGATATTAGCGGGCGTGGCGGCGGCAGCCTCCAGTTCTTCTTGTATGATGTTATAAAGATAACTATCCTGCTCTGCGTGCTGATCTTTATCATCTCCTATATCCAGAGCTATTTTCCTCCGGAGCGCAGCAAAAAGATCATGGGGCGTTTCCAGGGCCTGCCGGCCAATATCATGGCGGCCCTCTTAGGTACCGTCACCCCTTTCTGCTCCTGCTCTTCCATCCCGCTCTTTATCGGTTTTACCAGCGCCGGCCTGCCCCTGGGCGTAACCTTTTCCTTTTTAATTTCCTCTCCCATGGTGGATCTGGGCAGCCTCATTATCTTAATGAGCATCTTCGGCACCAAGGTAGCCCTGGCCTACGTACTATTAGGCTTAGTGGTGGCGGTGGCGGGCGGTACCCTTATTGAACGTCTGCATCTGGAAAACTATGTGGAAGATTTTATCCGCAATATTAGCGGCGTACCGGATGTCGACGCGCCGGAACTGACCCGGGCGGACCGGGTGGCTTTTGCCAGGGACCAGATGCTCACCACTTTCAAAAAAGTTTTCCCCTATATCCTGATTGGCGTTGGTATCGGCGCCGTGATCCACAACTGGATTCCGGAAAGCTGGATTGAAAAAGTGCTGGGCAGCAATAATCCTTTCGGCGTCATCCTGGCCACCCTTATCGGCGTGCCCATGTATGCCGATATCTTTGGTACCATCCCCGTAGCGGAAGCCCTGCTGTATAAAGGGGCCCAGCTGGGTACAGTGCTCTCTTTCATGATGGCGGTCACCACCTTAAGCCTGCCCAGTATGATCATGCTGCGCCAGGCCATTAAGCCCAGACTGCTCTGGACTTTCATCATTATCTGTACCGTAGGCATCATCATCGTAGGTTATGTATTTAATGCTTTCCAATATTTACTGGTATAAAAAACCGCCTGTGGGATAAACAGACAGCTTTTTAGATATAAGTAGTCTCACCATAATTTTAAGGAGGATGAACAAGATGTTAAACGTAAAAATTTTAGGCTCCGGCTGCTGCAACTGCAACGCCCTGGAAGCTGCCACCAAAGAAGCTTTAACGGAAAAAGGCATTGAGTATCAGCTGGACCATGTGACCGACTTTGCCAAGATTGCCGCTTACGGCGTCATGAGCACCCCGGCCCTGGTTATCAACGATAAGGTGGCCTCTTTCGGCAAAGTGCTGAAAAAGGACGAAGTGCTGAAACTATTGGCTAAGTTAGGCCTGTAAGTTCCAGAAAAAAAACTCCTTGTACATAGCGTACAAGGAGTTTTACTTTTGCTAAAATTATTTATCCGGAGCCCTCAAGCTTTTACACCTGCTGCTGCGGTTTCTTAAACAAAGCCTTGATTCTCTCCCAGGGCTGCAGACGGTCGAACCACAAGAAAATCAGAGGAATGGCGATCAGGGTAAAGAAAGTGGAGGAAATCAGACCGCCGATAACTACCCAGGCCATGCTGACGCGGGTTTCACTTCCCGGTGTTAAAGCCAGGGCCGTGGGCAGCATACCTGTAATCATGGTAATAGTAGTCATAAAGATAGGCCGCAGTCTGACCTTGGCCGACTCCACGATAGCCACTTCCGGATCCTCGCCCCGGTGAATTAAAGTTAAAGCATAATCCAGAAGCAGGGTGCCGTTCTTTGCTACCAGTCCATCCATAACCAGGAGTCCCAGCAGGGAATACAGGTTAATCGTATTCCTGGTAAAGGCCAGGAACAGGAAGGACCCGATAAGACCGAAAGGCAGGGAGAACATCCTGATAATAGGCGTGGACAAAGATTCGTACAAAACCGCCAGCAGGATATACACCAGGATCAGGGAAAGACCGATGGCCTGCCCCATCTCCGTAAAGGTGGTTGCCATGTTGTCCGCCTGACCGATGAAACGGTAGTTGACACCTTCTCCTAAACTGTTGGAAGGAATCTGGGTAGAAATAGTCTTGATGATATTCTGTAAGCTATCGTTATCAAAGTTGGCCGAAATATTGATAGACTCACGTTTATCCACCCGCCGGAGCATAACAGGGCTGCTGCCGTAAGTAATATTGGCCACGTTGCCCAGGTCGATGACCGTATTATTCTTTGTGGTAATAGGTATGGAGCGCAAATCCGAAGCCTTAAAGCTATTAGCGCCTTTATAACGTACATAAATCTGGGTATCCTGGTCATCATTAGACGGGTCGTTGGTAAAATATCCCGCTTTCACACCGGTAATAGCATTGGAAAAAGCATTATCCACATTTTCCGTGGTCACATTAAAATAACGGAGCCGCTGCCGGTCCACTGTCACCGCATATTCCGGAGAACCTTCGGTATAGGAACTGCGGATATCTTTCACGTTGCCCATCTTTTCCAGGTTATCCTGAACCTTATAAGAAGCCGCCACCACTTTTTCCAGGGTGGGACCGCTAATCTCAATCTGCAGCGGTGAGCTGTTACCGGCACCACCGCCAGTACCGCTGCCGCCGGAAACACCGGGCATGGAGTTCTGGGTTGCATTCACCTGGATGACAGCATCAGGATATTTTTTACGCAAAAAGCTGCGGACTTTATCCGTGATGGCCCAGATATCATCCTGACGTTTATCTTTGTCCACCAGCTGTACCGTAACAAAACCTGTACTACCGGAAGGCTGCCCTACCCGTGACAGATAATTGACTACTTCCGGCAACTGCATCAGGTAATTTTCTACTTCCCGCACCTTGGCGTTAGTAGTCTCAATGCTCTGTCCTACCGGGAACTGGGTAGAGATACGGAAAGAACCTTCATCGGTCTTGGGCATATATTCACCGCCGATAAAACCGAAAGGCCAATACAAGCTTAGCGCACCCAGCAAAGTCAGACTTACGCCTACGATAATCTTTTTCGTATTCTTAAAACTCCACCGCAGCACACCCTCGTACACTTCCAGAATATAATCGCCTTTGGCATCAAAATAATCCCACATGCGCCCCTTCGGTTCCAGGAGTCCGTGCTTATAAAACTGGGAAGCCAGCATGGGCGTCAGTGTGAAAGAAACCATCAGGGAACACAAGGTGGCAAACACGATGGTCAGACCGAACTGACGGAAAAACTGTCCGGTCATGCCCTGCATAAAAGCAATCGGCAGGAATACTACCACGTCGCAGAGCGTGATGGCGATAGCCGCGGTACCAATTTCATTACGACCTTCCTCAGCAGCTACGTCTGCAGGTTTACCCTGTTTTAGATGGCGCTGGATATTTTCCAGTACCACGATAGAATCGTCCACCAGGATACCGATACAGAGGCTCATGCCCATCAGGGACAGCATATTAAAGGTAAACCCGGCCATATAGATCATAAAGAAAGTGGTAATCAGAGAAGTAGGAATGGCAATTAACACCGCCAGGGAAGATTTCCAGCTGCGCAGGAACAAGTACAAAACCAAACCCGTGGTAAACAGACCTTCAATCAATGCTTCCAGGGTATTGGTCAGCGCCTGCTGCACATAGGTGCTGGTATCGGTGATGATGAGGAACTGGTAATCCGGATAATCCTGCCGCAGCTGGTCCAGTTGCGTCCGCACGGCTTTGGCTGTATCCACCACGTTCGCCTTACTATTCTTGTACACGGACATGGAAACTACGTCCGTACCGTTAGTACGGGCATAACTGGTGACTCTCTGGTCTTGTTCTTTTACATCGGCCAGGGTGGACAAAGGCACCGCCACACCCTTATTAGTATTGATATGGATAGAGGCCAGTTCTTCCGGAGAAGTAAACTGGCTGGTCAAACGCACGTTGGTCTCGGTCTGGCCGTGAAACAGGGAGCCGGCCGGGTTCAGTACATTTTCTGCTTTAATACGTTTTACAATCTCGGCTACAGACAGGTTAAAATATTTCAGTTTGGCCTTATCAACTTCTACCGCTACTTCCTTATCCCGGCCGCCATACACTTCCACATCGGACACACCGGGAGCACGCTGGATGGTTTCCACAAAAGAATCATTAGCCTTGGTGTACACTTCACCCAAAGGTTTATTGGACAGGATAGAGATATCCATGATAGGAAGCGCATCCACATCACGCTTGATAACTGTAGGGGTCTCGATACCATCCGGCAGATTGCTGAGGGCCCGGTTCACATACTGGCTGGTATCAATAGCAGCCGTATCCAGGTTGGCCCAGAATTCAAATTCCAAAGTAATACGGGCCTGTTCCGGACGGGCCACCGCCGTCATATGCCGCAGGTTGGACAAACTCGATAAGGAATTTTCCAGAGGCTTAATGACGTTCTGTTCAATTTCCTGGGCGCCGGCGCCGGGGTATTTAACCGTTACCGTCACATAGGGAATATTAATGGACGGCAAAAGTTCTACGCCGATCCGGTAAAAGCTAAACAATCCCAGGATGATGAAGAAAACAGCAATCATGGAAATGCCAATAGGTTTGCGAATAGAATAGCGTGTAATATTCATAGCTGCCGCCTATTCTGCCTGGTCGGCCAGAGCTTGCACCTGAGCCCCGTCGTACAAACGGGCCAGGTTGGTAGTCGCCACTTTTTCGCCCAGCTGCAGGCCATCCAAAATTTCTACGGCATCATCACCGTTAGCACCGGTACGTACCTCCCGCTGCTCCACTGTATTCTTATCTGTATGCAGCACATACGTCAATAGTTTGCCGTTCTTGGTAACCACTGCCGCCTTAGGCACGGTAATGACCTGGCGGCGCACCAGATCCTTCAGCTTGGCATCGGCGAACATACCTCCCTTTAAGAGACCATTGCCGTTATCCAGGGAAACCCGCAGCACATAGTTCATGGTACTGGTATCAATCTGAGGACTGATATAGATAATATCGCCCTGAAAATCTTTACCCAGGGAAGTGATATTCACCGTCAAAGGCATTCCCACCTTAAAAACTGGCAGGTCTGCTTCTGCTACCTGATAATCCACGTACATGGTACTGGTATCAAAAATGCTCAGCAGTTTCTGACCAGCACTGACCATATTACCGGCTTCCACGTTCCTGTAACCTACTACCCCGTCAATAGAAGAAGTCAGCAACAAATCGCTATGCTGCTTCTTGGAAGCTTCCACGGTTGCTTTAGCCTTAGCCGCTGTTTCCCGGGCCGCTAAAATTGATGAAGCCTCTCCGTCCGTGAACTGATTGGCCACCGCGTCATAATTGCCTTTAGCATCTTCCATGGCCTGCCTGGCTAACGCCAAAGTTTCCTTGGAAATACCGCCGGCGTTAAACACATGCAGATAACGCTCGTAGGTACGCTGCGCCTTATCATAATCCGCCTTGTACTTACTCAGATTGGCATGGAGCTGGGCGGAGTTGGTCTGAATATTGGCCACCGCTTCCTGGTAGGCATGCTGATTTTGTTCCACCAGGATAGCGGCATCCCTGGTATCTTCCTCGATGAGCAAATCTCCAGCCGCCACTTTCTGGCCCAGTTCCGCATACACATTCATGACCCGGCCCTGATATTTGGCCGCAATATCTACCTGGGCCTTAGGCACGGTCTGTCCCACCAGGGAGATACTTTTAGCCAGGTCCCGTTTCTGTACGTCCTGAACATGCACGGCAATATTCTGTTTACCCTGTTTGCCGGTCTGATTCTGGTTCAGGAACTGACAGCCCCGTACCAATAAAAGCAAAAGCACCAACACAACGCCTACGCTGATTAAACGTTGACGTTTGTCCAGTGCTAAAAATTTATCTTTAAGGCCAGCTACTTTTTGCTGCATACCGGTGAGAGTCGGTTTTTCAAAAGCCATCTTGGTAACCACCTTTATATTAAAATATTTAACTTTGCTTGTTCTTCCCTGAATTCTTCCTCTAATTATATACTATCTTGCCTGTCTTGTGTTTAAATTAGCAAATATTTGTGACGAATTTATGACGGTCAGGTTAAAATTCTTCGCTATCCCTCCCCGATACACAGAAAAACCCCGGTGGTCTTAACAACAACCACCGGGGTTCTACGTGTTATTTCTCCAACTGCATCTTTCAGGTTCTCCGCCTCAGCCGTTAAGCTTAGGCCTAAACCTTATGCACATCAATCTGGCCCTTGTTCAGGTAGACTTCCACACTATCGCCGTTTCCCACTTCTCCGGCCACCAGTTTCTGGCTGAGCACGTTTTCTACGGTGTGTACGATTAGTCTCTTTAACGGCCGGGCGCCAAAAGCAGGATCAAAACCGGTCTGGGCCAGATAAGCTACTGCTTCCTCCGTTGCCGTCAGCTTCATCTCCAGCTGTTTGTTCAGCCGTGCTCCCAGGTTGCCCAGGATCAGTTTCACGATTTCCTTAATCTGGTCCGGCTGCAAAGCATTAAAGACCACGATATCATCAATACGGTTCAGGAATTCCGGTCTAAAGAAATTCAGCAGCATCTTCTGCAGTTCTTCCCGGGGCATACTGCCCGCATTTCTCATGATCTCCTGGCTGCCCAGGTTACTGGTCATGATGATGATGGTATTTTTAAAGTCCACGCTGCGTCCCTGACCATCAGTCAAACGACCATCATCTAGTACCTGCAGCAGGGCGTTAAACACATCGGCGTGTGCTTTTTCAATCTCATCGAACAAAACTACCGAATACGGATGACGACGTACGGCTTCAGTAAGCTGGCCGCCTTCATCATAGCCTACATAGCCGGGGGGCGCGCCAATTAGTCTGGAGACTGTATGTTTCTCCATGTACTCGCTCATATCGATACGGATCAAATTCCGTTCGTCATCAAAAA
>CAXYYS010000061.1:0-11664 GCA_964293585.1 uncultured Acidaminococcales bacterium | reverse complement strand
ACAGAACCTGGAACTAAGACCGCGGGGGCAGCGGGACGCTTTGCACGCTACGGGCAACTCCCCTGGCGGTGCCCGGAACGGCGTGCCGCCGTTCCGACCGCTGCGGTCTAGATGCCCCGCTTAGCAAAGTGTCCCGCTGCATCCCCGTCCACGGTAGCCTAAGTCTGTATCTTATTGCTTCACTGTTTCCGCTTTTTCCAAAACATTCTTCAGCGTATCAATTAACTTTCTATAATCCAGCGGCTTGCTTACGTAGCCGTTCATGCCGCAGGCAGACACCCGGGCCACGTCTTCCGCAAACACATCCGCCGTCACGGCGATAATCGGTATCGAAGAAGCTTCTTCATGGTTAGAGCCGCGGATAGCTTGTGTCGCTTCGTACCCGTTCATGATAGGCATCTGGATATCCATGAGGATGCACTGGAAGGTTCCAGGCAGCGCCCGCATAAATTTTTCCACCGCATCCCTGCCGTCCACCGCGGTTTCCACCTGCAGGCCCAGCTTTTGCAGGACGGTCACGGCAATTTCCCGGTTCATGGCATTATCTTCCACCAGTAAAATTTTAAGTCCCATTAAAACATCGGGCAGCACCAGTTCCGGCGCTTCCAAAACCTCCGGCGCCACCGTTCCCTGCTCCACCTTAAAGGGCAGCGTCACGGTAAAAGTCGTGCCCCGTCCTTCCTTGCTGTCCACCATAATCGATCCGTGCATCAGCTGCACCAGGTTCTGGCAGATAGAAAGTCCCAGCCCCGTACCGCCAAACTTGCTGACGGTAGCCGCGCTTTCCTGTTCAAACGGCTTAAAGATCCGGTTCATAAATTCCTGGTTCATGCCGACCCCGTTATCTTTCACCTGGAATTTAACCATAACCTGTCCCGGCGCTGGATTAGTCTCGGTAACCTCCAGCCGGACCTTGCCACCCTTAGGCGTGAATTTTACGGCATTAGACAGCAGGTTCATCAAAATCTGATTCACCCGGTACTGGTCGCCCAGCAATGTTTCCACGTCCAGAGATTTGATGATGGTTTCCAGCTGCACCCCTTTATCAGCGGCCTGGCCGGCAAAGATAGCTGTCAGCCTGGCTAAAAGCTGTCGCAGGGAAAAAGGCGTGTCCGCAATTTTAAAACGCCCGCTTTCAATAGCCGACATATCCAGCACGTCGTTAATAATCTGGAGCAGTTGTTGCGCCGCCAGCTGGCTGCTGTTCAGGAAATGCAGGTTCTGCTCTTCCGTAATTCCCGGCTGCCGGGCCAGGCTCATATAACCCAGGATCGCGTTCAGCGGCGTCCTGATCTCGTGACTCATGTTAGACAGGAACGCGCCTTTGGCATGGTTAGCCCGGCGGGCTACCTCCAGAGCTTCCTGCAAATTCCGGTTGCGTTGATGCTCCTGCGCTTCAGCTAAAACTTTCTGCCGGTACAAATAAATTCCGGCCAGGATCATAACCAGCAGGACACCGATGCCGGCCGCTGCCGCCGGATGATCTTTCACATAACGGCGCAGGGAAAACGGCTGAGGCGCCAGCATGTTGGCCGTATATTTGTTAGCAATATCATCGGCCATATCCGTACCATTAACACTGTCCACCGCTTTATTCAAAATGGCGGCCAGCCGGTAGTCATTCCGTTTATTAATGCCCAGGCTGATGCCCACATTACCCTGAGGCAGCGGTAAAAGATGCCAGTCAACGCTGGTATCCTGCCGCAGGATATTCTGGGCCGTAAAACGATAAAGATAAGCCGCATCCACATTCCCATTCCGGACCGCTTCCAGGGCAGCGGCCGTGTCAGGATACATCCGGAAAACTTTGCCCTTGATGATGCCCTTATCTTCCCAGGAATGCAAGTTAAAATCTATCACCGAGGCTACCTTTTTAACCGGCCCCGTATAATCCTTCAGCAACATCTGTACCAGATCGATATTCCAGTAAGGATTCGTCAGCTCATAGCCCAGTTTCTCCGCCTGGTTGTAGTCAAAATAAGCGGTTAAGTTAATGTCAGGCTGGCCGCTGAACAGCTGCACCTGATACTCATATCTGTTCTTCGCCGGCAAAATCTTGTACTGAATCCGCGCCTTCTTGGCAATGGTGGCAAAAATTTCCGGGAAAATACCCGCCGGCTGCCCATCCTTGTCAAAATAAGAGTAAGGCTGGTTGTCCGGGTCCATGATCACGGTAAAAACTTTGCCGGTGGTATGGATATCTTTTAAATAAGCCAGTTCCCGCACGGAGAAAGGTATACTGGTGGCGGTATTGCCGGCATAATACTTGTTCCATAACTCCGACCGCCATTCCGGTTGATAAATATCCAGCTGGGTAAGAGCATTATTGAGTTGGAACAAAAGCTGGGGCCGGTTCTTAGGCACCACGGCATAAAAAGGTGAAGGCGCAAACTGATTCAAAATCCATTCGTCACGCACCGCACGCAAATTGCTGCTCACGATGGCATCTACCTGCCGCATTTTGAGCGCCGTCAGCAGTTCGCCGGCGCCATAATAATAGACGGGCACGAAACTATACCCGTACTGAGCCGCATGTTCCTCAAATTCCTTGTTGCGGCTGTTACCTTTTAACATGCCGACCCTGGCTCCGTTATAGGTCCTATAGTCTCCGGCCACAAATTTTTTATTATCCGGCTGAGTGGTAAGGATGATACTGCTGTACCCCACCGGCCGCTCCGAAAAAGCAAAATGCGCTTCCCGGTCCGGAGTCTTCTGGGCGCTGGTCACCAGGTCCAGTTCACCCTTCGCCAGCATCTCCTGCATCTCTTCCCAGCTCTTATCATAACCCACGTACTCGTATTCCCAGTTGGAATAGCGGGCCAAAAGCTGCAACAGCTCGTAACCATAACCATTTTTATGCCCGGCGGCATCCAGCATATGGTACCCGTCAAAAGCAAAAAAGCCTACCCGGATCTTTTCCCGGGGCAAACCGGTAGCAGCAATATCCGCAGGCGCAGCAAAAACAGCCCCGCTCCCGGCCGTTAGCACGGCCAGGAGAAGAGCCATCATGAACCACTTATAAAATTGATGCAAAGAACCCCCTTGTTTTTGCATGCACGGCTCCTTGGAAAAAGTTTCCCTGCTCCCAAATTGCCCAACAATCCTTACGTCGATTATACCGTTATCTTAATTGTACCGCTATCCTGCATTTTAAGCAACTGCCTAAAGATGCAATTCTGTATTTTTTCCCTCGGACTGCAAAATCTGGGCCGCCTGTTCCGGATCCAACTCCGTCACCTGCTTCAACCGCTGCTGCATCCGGCGCGTCCTGGTACCCACCAGTTTATCCAGTTCGTCCCCCGCCTGAGTAATCCGGCTCTGGGCCGCTGCCAAAGCCTCCGCAAATTTATCAAACTCCGTCTTGACGGCTCCCAACACCTGCCACACCTCGCCGCTACGCTTCTGTATCGCAAAAGCCCGAAAGCTCATCTGCAGACTGTTGAGCAGGGCGGCCAGCGTACTGGGACCGGCGATGTTCACCTGGTAGTCCCGCTGTAAAATTTCCACCAGTCCCCGGTTCACCACCTCGGCGTATAAACCCTCGAAAGGCAGGAACAAAATAGCAAAGTCCGTAGTGTTAGGCGGGTCCAGATATTTATCGTGAATATCCTTAGCCTCGCCCTTAATCCGGGACACCAGAGCTTTCACACTGGCGTCGATGGCCGCCGGGTCGCCGCTCTCGTACGCATCCCGCAGATAGCCGTAAGTTTCCCCGGGAAACTTGCTGTCGATGGGCAGATAAACAAAACTGCCTCCCGCCGCCGGCAGCTTCACCGCAAATTCCACCGGATCCCGGCTGCCCGTCTTGGTCACCACGTTGGTGGCATACTGCTCCGGCGCCAAAATTTCCTGCAGGATGGCGCCGCACTGAATCTCGCCCAGGATACCCCTGGTCTTGACGTTACTCAAAACTTTTTTCAAATCGCCCACGCCCTGGGCCAGGTTCTGCATCTCGCCCAAACCTTTATACACTTGTTCCAGCCGGTCGTTGACCAGTTTAAAAGATTCTCCCAGCCGCTGGTTCAAAGTCTGTTGCAGCTTTTCGTCCACCAGGGCCCGCATCTCGTCCAGCTTGCCCTGCAGATGTTTATCCACCGTCTCCAGCTGCTGGTGCTGCAAAGACGCCATATCCCGGGTGCTGCCGCTGATGACGTTGGTAAAGCTGGCCATATTTTCCCGTACCACCCGGCCCACCTCGGCCCGCTGGTCCAGCTCCCGTTCCCGGGCGTCGTTTTCCATCGTGCGCAGCTGTTCCTGTAAAGCATCTACTTCCGTCTGCAAATCTGCGGTGCTCACGCCGCTTTTGCGAAAATAAATTAAGACTAACAAAATTACCGCGATAAGCAGTAAAACGGTAATCACAATTTCTAATGGATTCAAGGTTAACACCTCCGTTAAAAATATTATAACACGGAGCGCGGCAAAATTTGGCGCGGCGCAAAAATTTAGGCAATCAAAATTTGCGGCGGCGTAAAAATTTGCGCAGCCGGAATTTTGTGCGGAACAAAAAAATGCCGCAGCCGTTTTTTGTTCCGGTTGCGGCAAGATATTTATTTCTGGCCCAGCAAGAAGTAAAATTCCTCCGTGTCTTCGGCAGCCAGGATCTTAAAACCAGCGGCCTTAAGGCGTTTACTTTCAGCCGCAGCAGGCAAAAGCAGATGTTCTTTCACCTGCTCGCAATCTTTATGGATGGCGTTCACCGCCGCCCGGGAAAGATCATGCATGATCGCCAGCCGGCCACCGGCTGGTAAAGCGGCAAACATCTTTTGTAAAAAGGCGGGCTTATCGGTCACGTGGGGATAAAAGTTCAGGCAGGTAATCAGTGTGGTAGACGGGGGGATTTCCACCGTCATCACATCGCCTACCAGAAAAGAAACATTGGGCGCCCCCACCATTTTTTCCTGAGCCAGGGCCAGCATCTTGTCCGCATAATCCACCGACATCACATGTTGGACCTTGGGCGCCAGATACGGCAGGAGCACGCCGGTGCCGCTGCCTAAATCCCACACCTGGTCTTGTTCAGTCAGGCCCAATTTAGCCACCAGTTTTTGTAAAACTTCCGGCCGCTTATTGCGAGTGGCATCCCATTGGGGCGCCAGCTGATTAAAAAATTCCGGTCCCTGAAAATGTTTGTCTACCATAAACACTCCTTAAAACTTATACTTTACAGCCGCGCTGCTTTGTAACTTCCTGCCACGCCTTAAAACTTAAATGTCACCGCCGCGCTAAATAATCTGCCCGCCATGGGGTAACCGTACTGCTCCACGTATTCCTTGGCAAAGATATTGTCCAGGAACAAAGACAGGTCCGCATTCTTGTTCAGGGTGCGGGTCACCGCCAGGTTATGCACGGCATAGCCGCCGATATGGCGGACGGCGCCGCCGGTCATGGCATCGGACTCCTGCTGGTCGCTGACATAATTGATATCGTAGCGCACATGCCAGAGTTTGCTGTCGTACAGATAGGACAGTCCCAGTTTGTGCCGGGGGCTGTAATCCAGCTCGTCCGTCAGGCCGTTGTTTACATCGCCGCCACGGACGCCGGTCTTGGAAGTGTGCAGGTTGGTATAATTCAGCTGCAGGGAATTATGGTCATCCAGCTTGAAGCTGTTTTCCCACTCCAGACCCCAAATCTTGGCATTATCAATATTATAACACTTAAAGGGATAGACGTGGCGGAAGTTGATATAATCGCTGATGTCCTGGTAGAACCCGCCTACCCGGGTGGTAAACTTGTCGCTAAACTTATGGGTCTGGGAAAGTTCGTAGCTCATGCCATGTTCCGGTTCCAAAGCGTTAGCCCGGTTGCCCGACATGTTCATGGCCCACCAGTAATATTCCGGCATGGAGGGCGAGCGCCAGATTCTGTTTATGGATAAGTTGGTGCTGTTCTTAGCATCGCTGGTCAGGTTCAGGCTGAACTTAGGAGACAGACCGTCCTTATTTTCCTCGGTCATGTTGGCTGCCCGGTCATCATCCTTATCTGCCTTATAATGATCGTACCGCAGACCCAGGTACGCGCCCCAGCGGTTATCCAGCTTCCAGTTGTCTTCCACGTACAAACCGGTCTCGTCAATCTTTTGGGATGGATAAATATCCCCGGCGCCCAGAGGTTTAACATTGTAACCGCCGTACCCGTAACGCAGCCGGTGCAGCTCAGCGCCGTAACCCAAAGTATGTTTGGCGTTCAGGGTGGTGGCGCCTTTCAGGCCAAAATAATCCGATTTATCACTGGTCAGGTAACGGTCCAGACCCGTGACGCCGGACCAGCTTTTGAGAATTTCTTTGCGGTCTTCGTGGTTGCGGTAGTAATCGAACTGCAGATAGCCGTTCTTAAAGTTATGGGTATAGCTGGCGGTGTAGTGGTCCGTATCCTTGTTCCAGTAAGAACCGGGACCATAATTGTTGGTAATGCTGCCGGCGCTGGGCTGAACCCCGCCGTCGCCAACGGATTCCGGATAACTGCTGTCGTAGTGCGGCGTGCCTTTTTTATTGGCCAGCACATAACCCCGGTCCGCCTGCGTTTTATGGTAGCCCAGGGACAAACTGTCGGCACCGCTGAAAGCATAACTTACATCCAGGCCGTACTGCCGGGCATCGTAATCATTATTGCGCAGGTAGGCATCGATACCGCTCTTGCTGGCGTCCACCCGGGTATGAAGTTTACCGGCCTTAAAACCGTAACCCACCCGGTATTCGTAACGGCCGTCCTGGCCTGCTAACAGGCTGACGCTACCGCCGGTGGCATCTTTTTTCGTGATGATATTAATGGTACCGCCGATATTGTTGGAGCTGGCCAGCTTACCGCCCTTCACAATCTGGATCCGGTCCACGTTGTCCAGGGGGATACTGCTCCAGTCGATATGGTCGCCGCCCATAACGCCGGACATGTTAAGCTGCCGCCCGTCTAACAGCACCGTGTAGCGCCGGGCATCCAACCCCCGTACCTTGACCGTGTCGTTCTGGCTGTCGCCATAAACGCTGCGGGCCCGTACCTCGATACCCGCCGTGTCCCGCAGTAAATCAGGAATTGTGGCCGTCTTGCCGGGGCTCACATATTTCACATTCACATTAGTTTCCGCCACAGCCGCGTTGGCTTTATCCGCCGTCACCACAATCTCATCCATCTGATACGTGGGCAGATCTTCGGCATAAGCGCTGCCGCCGGCGGCTAAAAGTCCCAGCAGGATTCCAGCCGTTAACACTTGTTGTCCCCTCAAAATTTGCATAACCTTCCCCCCTGATTTTTATATTTTAAAATTTTAGCCTGAGCTATTTTTAGCGGTCACCGTCCGGACTAACAGCGGTACCAGAACCAGTTGCAGTACAATCCCCGGCAGACCGGTGATTACCGCCGCCGTCACGTAATACCGGGGCTGCAGCTGCAAGCCAAAACAGCTGACCAGTGCCCAGGCCCACGCCGCCAAAGCGATTCGGCCGCCCGCCATGGCTAACAGCAACGCGGGCAGGATGCTCAGCTGCAACGACCGGTAGCCATAACCGCTGAGAAAACCATATACTCCCAGCTCTACCACCATCAGCGGCAGAAAAGGCAGCAGCGGCGGCATCCCCGTCAGGAGACTGCTCAACAGCGGCGTGATGATTCCCACCAGCAGACCGAATCTGGGTCCCAGAAAAAAACCGGCCAAAAGCACCGGCAGATGCATGGGCAGAAAAACTACGCCCATGCCGCCAGCCAGATGAAACAGCATAGGCAAGATTAAACCCAGAGCAATAAAGAATCCGCTGACCGTTAACTGACGTGTCACAAAAAGTCCTCCTTGCCTTCGGAAATGCCAAAATAACTTGGCATGAAGATATAACTGCCAGGTTTTTTACATAAAGATTTAGACATAGAAATATACTTAACAAGATTTATGTTAAGCATACCCCAAATGGCAGTGCCTGCAAGCCCCCCGGGGGGGATATTTTTCTAAAAGGGCGGCGGGACTGCCGGCACCTGCCTAAACAAATTTGACTTTGAGTGGGGTTTAAGTGCTAAAATTTATGTGTTAAAATATAAATATAAGTTTTGAGAACAGGGGGAAGCACGATGCCCGTAAGAAATAAAAAAGTTAGTCATAATCATTCCCACACCCACGAAAACACTCAGGCGGTAATCAACCGTCTCTCCCGGGCCATCGGTCATCTCACTTCGGTCAAGACCATGGTCAAGCAGGGCCGGGACTGCTCCGAAGTTTTGATCCAGCTGGCCGCGGTCCGTGCCGCCATCAACCGCACCTGCGATATTATTTTGCAGGACCATATCGACCACTGCATCGTGGACGCGGTCAAGACCGGGGACACCCAGGCCATCGAGGAACTGAACAAAGCTTTAAAACATTTGATGAAATAGGGAAAACCCCGTGATGACGAATTTTGTGAGGTAAAATTTGAGGCGTAACCAAAAAGTTACGCCTTTCTTTTTGCCTTGCCTTTATATAAAAATTTTGATATAATAACGATACGGAGGTGAGCAATATGCCTATAATTCGCCCGAGCGCAGACCTAAGAAATAATTACAGTGAGATTTCCGATTTCTGCAACAAACATCAGGAACCCATTTTTATTACCAAAAATGGTAAAGGCGATCTGGCCGTGATGAGTATCGAAACTTACGAAAAACTTGTCGGCAGATTAGAACTCTATAAATTAATCGACGCAGGATTGGACGACGTCAAAAATCACAGGACTAAACCCGCAGAACAAATGATTGCAGAACTGAGAGAGGAGTTTAAGTTGTGAACTATGTCGTCCACGTAACTTTAGAAGCTGAATGCGATGTCCGTCAAGCAGTTTTTTATATAAATAATATTTTATATAATCCTTCTGCGACAACAAGGCTTCTCAATAAAATCGCAGCCGCTATCGAAAGTTTAAGACTTAATCCTTATCGTTATCCCCTAGTTGATGATGACCATCTGGTCCAGCAAAAGATTCGCTTATTTCCTGTTAAAAATTATCATTTGTTTTATACGATAGACGAACAAAATAAAACGGTTTCAATTCTCCGCTTCGTCTATAAAAAACGTAACTGGCCCAAACTATTATAAAAAAAGAGCTGCCCTCAGGCAGCTCTAATTTTTTACCCTAAAACTTTTACGTACACGGTGCGGTTTCTGCTGCCGTCGTACTCCAAGAAAATAAATTATGCTTTCTTTTTCACCACATGCAGGGTCAAACTCCACAACGGCTGCAGATATAAATAGCAGGCCGCGGCAATACCCAGCGCGGGCGCTCCCACCGCGGTGAGAGGCACGGCGCTGGCGATGGACCAGGGGATGAGCGCCGCCGTAAGGACGGTGGTGTCTTCCAGGGTCAAAGCCAGTTCCTGCTTATCCGGGATGGTCTCCGCGCACAGCTGATGCGTGAGCATGATGGCCAGGGTCTGGTTGCAGGCTACCATGCCGGTTAAAAACGAAATGAGCAGCGTGCTGCCAAAAGGCGTGCAAGTTGCCGCCAGCCCGGCGATTTTATGCTTCACGCCGTCCAAAAGTCCCGTCCCCGCAAAAATACCCGAATACGAAGACGACAGTCCCACGATGGCCAGTGCCCGGAACATGGAGACGATACCGCCGCCGTTCAGCATCTTAGCTAGTTCCGGTTCGTTGGCCCGGTACCCGTTCCACAAAATTTGCAGCAGGTGGCCGGTGCTGACGCCCTGCAAGGTCAGGCACAAAATACTGGCGGTCACGATACTGGCCAGCATGGTTTTTTTCACGCTGACCTTGAAAAGGGATAAGACAATGATCAGCAGGGCCGGCAAAAAAGTCAGTCCCTGCAAATTAAAATTATCCTTAAACAAATTGAGAATCTGTAAATCCACGGCGCCGGCGTGACCGTACCTGCCCAGCACGCCGTAAATGATACAGGTAGCTATAAAAGGCACCGCCGCATTTTTGGCCATCAGCTTAATATTGGTAAAAATATCGGTCTTGGTCAAAGTACAAGTCAAAAGAGCACTGGTGGACATGGGGGAACAGCGGTCGCCAAAAAAGGCGCCGCCCAGGATGGCCCCGCCCAGATACACCGGGCTGATGCCCATCACGTTGCCGATACTCATGGTGATGACGCCGATGGTAGCCGCCGTGCCGAAAGAAGTTCCCGTAAGCAGGGACAACAGACAGTTAAGCAAAAAGGTGATCACCAAAAAGGCACCGGGCTGAATCAAATTCCCCGCCGCGTAAATAATCGCCGGGATGGTACCAGCCGCCCGCCACACGGCGGTGATCATACCGATCAAAATAAAGACAATCAGGATATTTTTGACGGTGGCCACGCCGTCCCAGCTCATCTTGAGCAGGGCGACAGGTGTAAAGTGGCGCAGCAGCCCGTAGCCGAAAAAGATAATATAACCGGCCACCAGGGCGTACAAAATCGAGGCGCCGCTCACAACGCACACGCCTAACGCCAGCAAAAATAAAACAATCGCCGTCAGTTCCATCTTATCCCCTCAAACAAAACTGCCCGACCAGGAGCCGGGCAATTTTACCTTACCAGCCTGAACTTACCCCGGCTAAAAATTTTCTCTGTTCCTGCCCGTTATTTCGCTGCCGGGTCTGCCACAAAGGCGGTGAACACCGTACGGCGCAAACCGCTGTCGGCCAAATCCTTGATCACGATAAAATAAGGGCTGTCCATCTTAAGGTCGTGCACCACGGGCGGTTCAAAAGCCGCCGTAACCCGGAAACCCATTTCGGTGATGGCCTTGCCCTCGGCATAATCTTCGTTAATATCCAGAGTGGCCGTCTGAGAAGCGGTAGCCAAAACATACGGCACCTTGCCCGTGATCTGGTCAAAGGTCAGACCGGTAAAGAAAGACTTGATGCCCATATCGTTCTTAAGTAAATCTTTTAAATCGATTTTATTTTTAATGCTCAGCTTGGGCAGCTGCAGTTTAATGTTGCTGAAACTGTTCTTGCCCTGCTCAAAATCTTTTACGATCTGATTCAGGTTCGCCGCTACCGCAGCCGCATCCTTTTTAGGTTTAATGAAATAGACTACGGAGCGGTTCTTGCCCCACAGCGCTGCTAAATCATACGCATCCGTGCTGGCGCCGCGCCCGTCCGTAAAATGCTGCTGCATGGTGGCTACTTTTTCCACCTTACCGGTTTCATTTGTAAAATCCCGGGGCTGAGTTAATTTTTTGTCAAACTTGGTTTCCCACTCGGCAAAATAATGAGCGGCGGTTAAAAAATTTAAATCTCCCTCGGGCGCCGCGCCATCGATGACGGAATCCAAGATTTGCATCTGGAAAGCTTTTTTAGCCGCCAAAGCTTCGTCCGGATAAGCCACCAGTTTTAAATCGCCGTCGGCGCTGCCGGTATAATCCCGGGCCAGCTGCTTATTCAAAAGGATGAGTTCGCCGGTCTTGGTGTTGCGCAGTTTTTCCACCCGGATGCCGGGTACGATGTACGGCAGCAGTTCCTGCCGGGTCGAAGCCTGCTTGGTGTTGTCCCGGATGAGCGGCAAAATTTGCTGGAAGCAGTAGGGAGAAAAGACCAGGTTGCTGCCTTTGGCCCGGGCCAGGAATAATTTATCCGTCAGCTCGTAGGCCTGCTTTTCCGCCGTGGGCGCATTTGCCCGGGCGGCCGCCGCTACTAACGGCGTGGCCGCGGAAGGTGTTTCGGCCGGGATCTGGCCGGGGCCCCTGTGTCCGGCGGGA
>CAXYYS010000060.1:0-11927 GCA_964293585.1 uncultured Acidaminococcales bacterium | reverse complement strand
ACCACGGTTATCGTCCAGGATTTGTTTTTTAATGTGCCGGCCCGCCGTAAGTTTTTAAAGACGGTGAGCACGGAAGGCCGTTATATTAACGAACTGTTAACCCGGCTGGCCCTGGCCCGTCCGGATGTACGTTTTAAGCTGACCAGCAATGACAAGGAAGTTTTGACGACGCCGGGGCTGGGAGATTTAAAAGAAACCATTACGGCTCTGTACGGGAAAAAGGTCAGCGCGGAACTGTTGCCGGTGCGTTTGGAAAATCCCGGACTCAGTATTACCGGTTATATCGGCAAGCCCACCCTTTTAAAAGGTACGCGGGCCTGGCAGACGCTGTTGGTTAACGGCCGCAGCATCAATAACCGTATGATCAGTAAGGCTATCGACCATGCTTATCAGTCCCAGATTCCCAAGAGCGGTTTCCCCTTTGCGGTGTTGAACCTGCAGGTGGATACCCGGACCTTGGATGTGAATGTGCATCCGCAGAAGAGCGAAGTTAAGTTTAGCGACGAAAGTTTAATTTATAAAGGCGTATTTAAAGCTTTGAGTATGGCGCTGGAACAGCCGTTAAAAGCAGTTTCCCGTCCGGAGGACAGTGTCCTGGCGGGTATGGGTGAAACTACGGCGGCAACTGCAGCTGCGGCAACGGAAACAACAGCAGCCGGCACCTGGTCCGGGAATTTAATTCCCTCCCAGGAGGCGGTAGCGGCAGAAGCAGCCGGAGCCAGCCGGGGCGGTTTAGGTGGTGGCAGCGGCCTTATGGGGACGCGTACACCTTTGAACAGGGCGGGCCAGATTTGGAAGGAACCGGGACCAACAGCCAGTGCGGCTGCCGGTAAAGAACCGGTGTACACCCTGCAGGAGACCCGGGAGCTGTTACAGGACCGCAGTGAAAAACCACAGCCGCTGGGCAATCAGGAACAAGTCCTGCCCTTAGCGGGGACGGAAGATGTTGCACCCGGGGTTCCGTTAAACGGTACTGCGCCGGGAACGGCAGCCAGGACCCAGGCGGATGCGGTGGCGATGCAGGCGGCCGGTACGAACGGTCTGATTTCTATATGGCCTTTGGGACAGGTGGATAAGACTTTTATCATCGCCCAGTCCGAGACCAGCCTGTTTTTGATCGACCAGCATGCCGCTCATGAGCGTATCCTGTATGATAAGCTGGTGCTGAGCCATAACGAGGTTCCGGCGCAGCAGCTCTTAGTGCCGCTCTATGTGGATGCAGCCAGCCAGGATGTTGATTTGATTGAAAAGTATCACGAGGCTTTTGTGAAATTAGGCGTGGATATCAGTCCGGCCGGGGAGGAATCCCTGCGGATTGACAGCCTGCCGGTGGATATTGATGCCGCCGATGCGGAAGGTTTTATCCGGGATATCAGCGGTTATTTACGGGAACAGAAAGCGCCGGAGGCCAGCGAACTGCGGCAGAACGTGCTGCATATGGCAGCCTGCCGGGCGGCGATTAAGGCGGGCGAGATTTTAAACGTGCGCCAGATGCGGCAGCTGATCGTGGATTTGTGTAACACCACGCACCCGTTTACTTGTCCTCACGGCCGGCCCTGCATGATTGAAATTACTACAGAGGAACTCTATAAGATGTTCAAGCGCACCGGGTTTAATTTACCCGGCGGCGGTGATGTTTTTGAAGACGAGTGAAAGACGGAGGCTGGCATGCTGACAAGCTATGCGGTGACCAGCGGCAAAAATTGCCGGGGCCAGACCGTTACGGAGGCGAAACAGTGGGCCGAAGAACTGCAGGTGCCCTTTGTGCCGCGTCTGGACAGTATGAGTCTGGAAACCATGCTGACGCATTATGGGGTGGAGGGACTGCTCATTGCTACCACCCAGGGTCCCAGGATTTTTACGGCCAGCGGCACCTTTTTCTTCCATCCGGGAGTGGGGATGCTGCGCTGGAAAAAGCTTTTTGGCGGAGCTGGTTCTGTTGATGCTGCTGGTGTCGCAGTAGTGTCTCCAACTATGCCGGCGGCGGTGTTGCCGGACCATTTTGCTGCAGCGACGCAGCTGAAGCCGGGCCAGCGCTATCTGGATTGTACCCTGGGTCTGGGAGCGGATGCGCTGATTGCGTCGCACCTGGTGGGCAGACAGGGAAAAGCGGTGGGCCTGGAGGCCTCCCTGCTTTTACACTTTGTGGTGAGCCGGGGTCTCAAAGCTTACCGGACAAATTATCCGGAGCTGGCTGCCGATTTACAACGCTTAGAAACTTATCACACCCAGGCTCTGCCTTTTTTACAACGGCAGCCTGCCGATAGTTTTGACGTGATTTATTTTGATCCCATGTTCCGTTTTCCGGTGCATCAGTCCAGTACCATGCAGCCTCTGCGGCCACTGGCTTTTGAGGAACCCCTGACCAGGATAGTGGTACAGGAGGCGCTCAGGGTAGCGCCCCGGGTAGTGATTAAAGAACGGGGCGAAACTATTTTACGGGCGCTGGGGTGCCGCAGTTTTACCGGCGGTCGCTACAGCCGGGTCAAATTTGGCATCGCTACCCGGGGCAAGTAAAACTGCTGCGGCGCGAGGCTGACATTAAATTAAAACAGGTCCTGCTGCCATCCTTTAAGGCAGATGAGCTGGGCGCAGGACTAGCAGGCGGGCATATCATGAAACAGGAAAAAGTAGTTGTTATCTTAGGGCCTACGGCCACCGGTAAAAGCCGGACCGGAATCCTGCTGGCCCAAAAAACAGGCGGCGAGATTATCTCAGGCGACAGTATGCTGGTATACCGGAACATGAATATCGGCACCGCCAAACCTACGGAGGCGGAACTGGCCCTGGTACCTCATCATCTGGTAAACATCCTGCCGCCGGAGGCGGAGTTCAGCGTGGTAGATTTTAAAGCGCGGGCCCAGCAGCTGATCACAGAGATTAATCAGCGGGGACGGCTGCCCATCCTGGTAGGTGGCACCGGACTTTATATTAAGGCGCTGCTGGAAGATTACGCTTTCAGCACCGTAGGAGAAAATGCAGGTTTGCGGCGGGAGCTGGAGCAGCTGGCCGACAGGGAAGGCGAAGCCGCCCTGGTGCAGAAACTGGCGGCCCTGGATCCGCAGCAGGCGGCTCAGGTTAATCCCCATGACCGGCGGCGGCTCATCCGGGCCCTGGAAACGGTGCTGGGGGGCGAACAGGTGTCGCGGCAGGCGGCAGGGCAGCCTGTGTATCAGGCGGCTGTCTTTGGCCTGACCCTGGAGCGGAGCCTGCTGTACGCCCGCATTAATCAAAGGGTGGACGCCATGCTGGCGGAGGGGCTGGAACAGGAAACCCGGCAGCTGCTGCAGGCTGGGCTTAGTCCTACCGCTCTTTCCATGCGCAGCATCGGTTACCGGCAGGTGGCCCAGTAC
Organism: uncultured Acidaminococcales bacterium; assembly: GCA_964293585.1. Classification (GTDB taxonomy): domain Bacteria; phylum Bacillota; class Negativicutes; order Acidaminococcales; family Acidaminococcaceae; genus JAKVKY01. The sequence goes on along the minus strand of CAXYYS010000060.1, from coordinate 8,574 downwards.
CTGGCAGGGGGACTGGAGGATGAGGAGATGACCGCCAAGATAAAGCAGGCGACCCGCAACTTTGCCAAAAGGCAGTTTACCTGGTATAAAAAGATGCCGTACATCCACTGGTTCGATGTGGAAAAGCTGCCGGACCAGGAACAAATTGTGGAGATTATGTGTCAGCTACTTGTGAAAAATTACAATCTGTTGTAAAATTTAACGAGAAAGTGGTTGATTGTTTCTAGAAATGTAACCGGGAGGTTTTTATGATGAATAACGGTACCCAGAAAACAACTATTAATTTGCAGGACAGTTTTTTAAACCATGTGCGGAAAGAAAATCTGGCAGTGACCATCTATCTGGTAAACGGTTTCCAGCTGCGCGGCCTGGTTCGCGGTTTTGATAACTTTACTATCATCATTGAAAATGACGGTAAACAGCAGCTGGTTTACAAACATGCCGTTTCCACCATTTCTCCGGTGACCAATATTACTATCATGCAGCCGGAAAGTGCGATTAAACGCTAAGCAGTACAGTTGAAACAGAAGAAGAAAAACGGCGCGCGGGCGTTGTTTTTCTTTTTTAGGGGGCAAGATGAAGCATTATGTAGCCTTGTTCCTGGAATATTTACAGGTAGAACTGGGACTGGCGCTGAACACGCGCCAGGCATATGCCAGGGATTTAAAGCTTTTTATGCAGGCGCTGCCGGTTACAGAAGATAAGCTTTTAGGTGTAACCAGACAACAAATTATTGACTATATTACATCTTTGAAACTAAAAGGGCTGGCAGCGGCCAGCATTGCCAGAAAGCTGGCGGCGCTGAAAGCTTTTTACCGTTTCCTGGCAGCAGAAGGTTATCTGGAAGTGAACCCGGCGGAAGTTGTAGAGGCAGGGAACAAGGGCCTCGCTCTGCCGCGGGTGCTGAGCACGGACGAAGTGGAAGCGCTCTTAAACCAGCCGGATTTACATACGGTACATGGTTACCGGGACCGGACCATGCTGGAAGTCCTTTATGCTACCGGTATGCGCGTGTCGGAACTGATGCATTTAAAACTGGACGGGGTCAACCTGGAGATGCAGTATATCCTGGCTTTTGGCAAAGGTTCCAAGGAACGGATCGTGCCCCTGGGCAAGATTGCGGTAGCTTTTTTACACAATTATCTGGACCTGATACGGCCGCAGCTGCTGGAAGACAAACCGGATCCCGGGTATGTATTTTTGAGCCAGGGAGACAGGGAGATGACCCGGCAGCGTTTCTACCAGACCATCAGGGACTATGCGAAGGAAGCCGGCATTACCAAGCCGGTATCGCCCCATGTGCTCAGACATTCTTTTGCTACCCATCTGCTGGATAACGGTGCGGATCTGCGCAGCGTACAGGAGATGCTGGGACATGCTAATATTGCTACCACCCAGATTTATACTCATTTAACTAACAAACGTTTGCGGGCGGTGTACGCCAAGGCTCATCCCCGCGCCTAGTCATATTACGGAGGTCCACATGTGGAAGCCTGAGCAAGGACAACAGAGAAAACAGGAACAAGGTTTCGTGGGCATCCTGATAGTGATTTTTATCGCCATCGCTATTGCTTGCGGGCTGTATTACGCTGTCAGTAAAAATAAACCGGTGGATGTGCTGGAAGCCAAGAAGTCTTTTGACCTGACGGAAGAATCCAAGGAAGCCTTACGGACCATGGATAATATTTTGCTGGAGAAAAAAGATAACTGGCAGCTGCAGGAACGTGCCCGGGACGATGCCAATGAAAAAATTACCGCTACCGGCGGTGACGTGACCTGGATTAGACGCCAGCTGGCTGTCGGTGTACCGGTGACTACGGATTTGCAGGGTGCGGCAGATTGGGTAAAGTCCAAGCTGCAGGGCACAAAAGTTAAAGTGGTCGGTGAAAGGAATGCTGTTTATAACGGCTGGGATTCCTACCGGCTGGATTTAGGTATCGAGGTCAAGGCCGGAAAAGGTACCCAGCAGTACACGACCGATACGATTTATTTCTTCCATAACGGCAATTTGACCAGGGCGGATAAAGATATCCGCAAGCCCGGTGTGCAAAAGAAACCGGGTACTACCTCTAAAAAGAAATACAGCGGCAAGCTGGCGGTAATCATCGACGACTGCGGTTACAATATGGACCCGGTGCGGAAGCTGTTAAAAACAGGACTGCCGTTCAGTTATGCCATTATCCCTTATAAGACGTATAGCAGCGATGTGTTGCATCTGGTGACGGGGGCCGGCAGGGTGGCGATGCTGCATCTGCCTATGGAACCCATGGATGCCAGTCAGATTTCGGAACCGGGACATACGGTGCTGAACAGTATGGATGACAGTCAGATTAAAGCGCTGGTAAGCAGCGCTATCAGCAGTTTGCCCGGGATTAGCGGTGTCAATAACCACGAAGGCAGCCGTTCCACCTCGAATGCAGATGTGATGGCGGCTACCCTGCAGGTTATCAAGAGCCGGGGACTGTTCTTTGTGGACAGCGCAACCAGTAGCGGCAGCGTAGCCCAGCAGACTGCCCGCCGTATGGGTGTGCCTACGGGAAAGAATATGTTGTTCTTGGATAACGCGGCGGATGTGGGTGCTATCCACAGCCAGATGCTGGCAGCCGCCGAACTGGCGGACCGGTACGGTTCGGTCATCGTAATCTGTCACGCCCGTCCGGCTACGGCAACGGCGTGGACTTATTACGGTAAGCAATTACAGGAAAGCGGCATCCAGCTGGTGCCGGTTACCGAGCTGGTACATTAGGAGGCGGCCATGGAAGCAGAAGCAGTACTGAAAAAATACGAGCAGTATCTTAATCCGTCCAGCACCAGGCTCTTTCGTTTCATGGGCCTGACCGGCGTGGAAGACCATGCCAGCGGCTGGACCATCACCGCTACGGACGGGACGGATTATGTAGATTGTCTGGGCGGATACGGGATGTTTGCCATCGGGCACCGGCATCCTAAGGTGGTGGAGGCGGTAGGAAAAGAACACCATGCCATGCCCATGTGCCGTAAAGTTTTGTTTAACGAACCTGCAGCGCTGCTGGCAGAAAAACTGGCGGCTCTGACTCGGGGTAAATTACAATATAATTTTTTTGTGAACAGCGGTACCGAAGCGGTGGAAGGCTGCCTGAAAATTGCGCGGCTGGCTACGGGGCGCCCGGCTTTTGTGGCGGCGGCCAACGCTTTTCACGGCAAGACTTTTGGCGCGCTGAGCGCCACGGGGCGGGAACTGTACCGGGAACCTTTCCAGCCGTTATTGCCGGGGTTTACCCATGTGCCCTACGGGGATCTGGAAGCGCTGCGGAATGCAGTCAATGAATATACGGCGGCGGTAATTTTGGAGCCCATCCAGGGCGAAGGCGGCATCATCGAACCGCCTGCCGGTTATTTAAAAGCGGTGGAACAGCTCTGTCATGAGCGGGGAGCCCTGTTTATCGCGGACGAGGTCCAGACCGGTATCGGCCGGACCGGAGACTGGTTCGGGGTGAACCAGGACGGGGCGGAACCAGATCTGATGGCCGTGGCGAAAGCTCTGGGCGGCGGTGTGATGCCTGTGGGCAGCGTTATCGGTACGGAACAGGCCTGGCAGGGTCTGATAGAGAATCCTTTCCTGCATACCAGTACTTTTGGCGGCGGCCAGATGGCTTGTGCCGCCGGCCTGGCAACTTTGCAGGTCATCGAGGAAGAAGATTTACTGGCCCGGGGCAAGGCTACCGGCGCTTATTTTAAAAAGGGACTGCAGGAGCTGCAGCAAGCTTTCCCCCAGGTCATCAAGGACGTGCGGGGGCGGGGCATGATGCTGGGAATAGAACTGACCAAGGAAGGTGCCGGCGGGATGCTGATGGCGCTCATGATTGCCCGGCATATTATTATTGCCTACACCCTGAATAATCCCAAGGTTATTCGCTTTGAGCCGCCTTTGAGCATGCCAGCCACGGTAGTGGACTATGTGCTGACCCAGCTGCGGGAAGCCTTGCAGGAAGTGGCGGCAGCCATTGAAGATTTATAAACAGGGGGTGGCGGTATGCCGCAGGTAGTGTCCCAGATACTCATCCAGGGCAGTAAACAAAAAATTTATGACGTTATTAAAGAGATGACCGCGTATCCGCGCTTTATGCCAAGTCTGGTCAGCGTGGAAATTATAGAACAGGGTGAAGGTACGGACCTGACCCGCTGGGTTTCGGATGTGGATGGACGCCGCATCGTGTGGACTGAACGGGATAATTTTTACCCGGAGCAGTTTAAGATTACCTATGCCCAGACCGCGGGGGATTTGAAAAAGATGGAGGGTGCCTGGATCCTGGCTGATACGGAACAGGGCGTCAGCGTAACCCTGACCGTGGATTTTGAGTTTGGTATTCCTATGATTGCCGGGATGCTGAACCCGCTGCTTAAACGTAAGGTTCGTGAAAATTGTGTAAACATGCTCCAGGCGGTGCAGAAGCAAATTGAAAGCTAAGACTTTTTTTGGTATAATGTAGGGAAGGCTGAACTGCCTGCGGGCTGATGCCTCGAAATGGGCTGCGATAGCGGCCTTGAATTAAGGAGACAAAGAAATGTTAAGAACAACTTTTTTGATGACCCTGCTCACCATCCTCATGGTTTTGGTGGGCCAATATTTTGGCGGCAACCAGGGCATGTTGATCATGCTGGTTTTTTCTATTGCTACCAACCTGTACGCTTACTGGAACAGCGATAAGATGGTGCTGGCCCAGTACCGCGCCCGGGAAGTTGATGAACAGACGGCGCCTGCTCTGTGGGGCATCGTCAAGAAACTGGCGGACAAAGCTGGTCTGCCCATGCCTAAAGTTTATATCGTGGACGATCCCCAGCCCAACGCTTTTGCCACGGGCAGGAACCCGGAACATGCTGCGGTCTGTGTGACCACGGCGCTGGCTAACGTGCTGGACCGCAAGGAACTGGAAGGCGTGCTGGGCCATGAGATGACCCATGTGCGTAACCATGATATCCTGACCTGTACCGTAGCAGCCTGCATGGCCGGTGTGATTACGACTATCTCGCACATCGCTATGTGGTTTGGCGGCAGCCGGGACCGGGAAAATAACGGCAATGCCATCGTGGGACTGCTGCTGCTCTTTTTAGCACCGCTGGCAGCCACGGTGATCCAGATGGCTGTTTCCCGCAGCCGGGAGTATAAGGCGGATGAAGGCGGCGGTCAGTTGTGCGGCAATCCGGATAACCTGGCTTCGGCCCTGGTAAAAATTCAAAATTATGCCAGTCAGCGCAGCATGATGAACGCTACGCCGGCCACGGCTAACCTGTTTATCATCGAGCCTTTCAGCGCCCGGGATTTACAAACCATGTTCAGTACCCATCCGGCTACAGAAGAACGGGTAGCCCTGCTGCATAAGCAGGCGGAAGCAATGCGGGCCGCAGGTCAGCTGGAAGCATAAGTAAAGAGTAGCGGCAAGCTTAGAGTTTAAGGTAAAACTGCCCGGAAAACGGGCGGCGCCAGATTCAGTATTAAAGGAGATACAGCGTGAACAAACTACAATTAAGCAGGCTGGTGGAATTATCCGAGGTCTGCGGTATTTCCGGGTTTGAGGGCCCGGTGAAAGTACTTTTGAAGAAACGTCTGGGCAAGGTAGCCCGGGTAAGTTATGATAAACTGGGCAGTATTATTTTTACCCAGGAGGGCGGCAAGGATGCGCTCAAGATTATGCTGGCCAGTCATATGGACGAGGTCGGTTTCCTGGTAAAATATATTACCAAAGAAGGTTTTTTAAGATTCTATCCTATCGGCGGCTGGTTTGACCAGGTGTGCCTGAGCCAGCGGGTTATCCTGCACGGCAAAAAAGGCGATCTTACCGGCGTCATCGGCAGCAAACCGCCCCATCTGATGCCGGCGGCAGAACGCACCAAGGTCGTCGAAAAGAAAGATATGTATATCGATATCGGTGCGGCTTCGGATAAGGAAGCACGGGAACTGGGCGTCTATGAAGGCTGCCCCGTGACCCCGGATGTGAAAGTGGCAGTTTTAGGCAAAGGCAATATTCTGGCCGGCAAGGCCTGGGATAACCGTATCGGCTGTGCCATCATGGCGGATGTGATGGAAAACCTGGCTAAGAAAGCTCATGCCAGTACCGTCTATGGCGTAGGCACCGTACAGGAGGAAGTAGGCCTGCGGGGAGCGCAGACCAGTGCCAACATGCTGGCGCCTGATATCGCTTTTGTGCTGGATACTTGTGCGGCCGGCGGTACACCCGGTGTGACCGACGACTTTGCTCCGGCCAAGATGGGGCAGGGCATCGGCATCACGATTTTTGACGGCGGGATTCTTTGCAACACAGCTTTAAAAGATCTGGCCGTGAGCACGGCGAAAAAGTTAAAGGTTCCGGTTCAGATTGCCTATGGTGAAGGCGGTACCACGGACGGCGCCCGCATCCACCTGACCGGCGCCGGAGTCCTGACCCTGGTCTTCAGCGTACCCACCCGTTATATTCACAGCCATCAGTCCGTGATTGATGTGCGGGATTATGAGGCGGCGGTAAAACTGATCACGGCTCTGTGCGTAAAGCTGGACCGGCAAACTTATACCAGGCTGCTGGAAGCGTAAGCGGCAGCAAACCCGCCGGCGGAAGGCAAGGCGGGCAGGGACGCCGGCAGCATTGACAGCCGGGGCGTCCGGCAGGAAAGTTATAGACGCGGGTGAACCGCTTTTATAAATGAAAAATTAAAATTAAGGAGCGATGAACATGACGCAACAAAAGACTTTGGTTTTAGTAAAACCGGATGGAGTAAGAAAACATTTAATTGGTGAGGTTATTTCCCGTTTTGAGCGCCGCGGCCTGACCGTGTCCGCTTTAAAATTAATGAAGATTTCTGAAGCTCAGGCTAAGTTCCACTATGCTGAACATGATGGCAAACCTTTCTTTGGCGAACTGGTAAGCTTTATTACCGGCGGTCCGGTAGCCGCTATGGTTATTTCCGGCGACAATGCCATTAAGGCTGTACGCGGTTTGATGGGCGCCACCAATCCTCTGGACAGCGTTCCCGGCAGCATCCGCGGTGACTTTGCCCTGGATATCGGCGAGAACATCGTTCACGGCAGCGACAGTGAAGAAAGCGCCGCCCGCGAGATTAAGAACTTCTTCAAACCGGAAGAGATTTACTAAGCAGCTGCGCCGGGATGGCGCTGCGCACGGTATTTTACCAGAAAAAAGGGACGGCCGGAGTTTTTCCGGCCGGCCTGTGGTTTAGTTGAGAGGGAGGTTTTGTGATGACAAAAGCAGCTGTTTATACCCGCACGGGTGATAAAGGAACGACCGGCCTGTACACCGGCCAGCGCGTGGAGAAACAAAGCCAGCGCGTGGAAGCTTATGGCAGCGTGGACGAAATTAATTCGGCTCTGGGCCTGGCCCGCGCTTGCGTAGAACGGGATGATGTACGGGCAACCATCCTGCAGGTGCAGAAACTGCTCATGTCCATCATGGCTGATGTAGCCAGCCTGGATTTACCCGAGCCCTACATTAAGGAAGAACATGTGACCCTGTTTGAGCAGACCATCGATAAATATGATGCCATGCTGAAACCTTTGTCACATTTCCTGATCCCCGGCGACAGTAAAGGAGCCGCAGCCCTGGATTTAGCCAGGACCACGACCAGACGCGCCGAGCGTCAGCTTTTACGTCTCAACGAGACTGAACCTATTAACCATAATGTGCTTGTTTGTATCAACCGTCTTTCCGACCTGTGCTTTATCTTAGCCCGGGTGGAAACCGAGGTTGGTAAGTAAAAAAAGGCAGGCCGGAAGTTCGTTCTTCCGGCCTTTTTTGCCATAAGGGAGCGAACCATGAACGCAGAGCTGGTCTTAGTTTTGGGTGGTACCCGGAGCGGTAAGAGTGAGTTTGCCGAAAAATATGTCCTGCACCAGGGCGCGCTGGGCGCGTATATTGCCACCGCGGAGATTTTGGACGACGAGATGGCCGTGCGGGTGAAACTGCATAAGGAGCGCCGCAAGCAGCGCTGGGTGAATTACGAAGCTCCTTATGCGGCTGAAGAGGTTTTGCCGGAGGCCGGGCAGGCGGCGGACGCGATTTTGTTCGACAGTCTGACTGTGTATCTGAGCAACCTGATTTACGGCAAGGAGCCTTTACAGGGAACCACGGAAGCCAAAGCGGCAGCAGTGCGGGAACGGATAGCCAAAGTTTTGGCAGCGGCCCGGGCTACCGGTAAGACGGTGGTCTTTGTGGCCAGTGATGTGGGCGGCGGTATCGTCCCGGCTAACCCTATGGCCCGGGAGTTTCAGGATCTGGCCGGCTGGGTGAACCAGCAGGTGGGAGCCGCGGCGGACCATGTGTATTATGTACTGGCCGGACAGGCCGTGGATATTAAAAAATTAGCGTTTAAGTTTACGGGTGCATAAAGTGAAAAAAATGGAAATTAAACTGCCGGATGCGGCAGTGCGGCAGCAAGTACAACAAGCCTGGCGGGAAAAACTGCAAGGTGCCAGTCTGGGCAAGCTGGAAGATCTGGTGGCAAATTATGCCGCCATGACAGGCGGTGTGCCGGCCTTATTAAAACCGGTGATGCTGCTGATGTGCGGCGATCACGGGATTGCCAAGT
>CAXYYS010000059.1:0-12257 GCA_964293585.1 uncultured Acidaminococcales bacterium | reverse complement strand
GTCATGGGCGCCCGGGCGGCTTATATCGGCGGCGTCAAGGCTACGGCCTGCACCCTGACCTCCGCGCTGTACGGCGTACCGGCAGCCGGCACCATGGCCCATTCCTGGGTCCAGATGTTCCCCACGGAACTGGAAGCTTTTAAGACTTACTGCCAGCTTTATCCCCATAACGCGGTGCTGCTGGTAGATACCTATAATACTTTAAAGAGCGGCGTGCCCAACGCTATCAGGGCGTTTAAGGAAACGCTGCTGCCCATGGGCGTGAAGGAGTGCGGCATCCGCCTGGACAGCGGCGACCTGGCGTACCTGACCAAGAAGGCCCGGGTGATGTTGGATGAGGCCGGGCTGCCGGACTGCAAGATTGTGGTCTCCAACTCCCTGGACGAATATCTGATCCGGGACCTGCTGCTGCAAAAGGCGCAGATCAATTCCTTCGGCGTAGGCGAGCGCCTGATCACCTCCATGAGTTCCCCGGTGTTCGGCGGCGTGTACAAGCTGGCTGCGGTGGAAGATGAGCAGGGCCGGATTATCCCTAAGATCAAGATCAGCGAGAACACGGCCAAGATTACCAATCCCGGCTTTAAGAAAGTTTACCGTTTCTACGACAAGAAGACGGGCAAGGCTACGGCAGACGAGATCTGCCTGCGGGAAGAGGCGGTAGCGGAGCATGTTCCCCATACCATTTTTGACCCGGAAGACACCTGGAAGCAGCGTACCCTGACTAACTTTACGGTGCGGGAGCTGCTGGTGCCGATTTTCAAGCAGGGCAGCCTGGTGTATAAGGAACCTGACCTGCAGGAGATTCAGGCCTACTGTCAGCAGGAAATGGAAACTCTGTGGGACGAGGTTAAACGTTTTGAGAATCCTCACATCTACAACGTGGACCTGTCCAAGAAACTCTGGAACCTGAAACGGAAACTGCTGGCTAAAGGCGGCCAGGACTAAAAAGAGCACGGCGGTTAAAGGCGGCCGTAATTAAAAAGAGCACGGCGGTTAAAGGCGGCCGGGACTGAGTCCTGATGCAGCCGGACCGGCGCGGCAACAAAGCAAATCAAGGCAATCCCCGGGCGGGGCAGTGAAAAAACTGTCAGGTCCGGGGATATTTTTAGTGTGCGGCCGGGCGCTTTGTGTTATAATTTAGGTAAGATTATTAAACAGTCAAGTGAATATCGTGCCCGTGAGGAGGGGATACTATGAGAAAAACCGAATGCCTGGCCATGATCCTGGCAGGAGGTAAAGGCAGCCGGCTGGGAGTTTTGACCAAGAGTCTGGCCAAGCCCGGCGTGCTCTTTGGCGGTAAATACCGGATCATTGATTTTACCCTGAGCAACTGCCGTCACTCTGGAATCAGGACCGTAGGCATCCTGACCCAGTACCAACCCCTGGAACTGAACTGGTATATTGGCAACGGCAGCTCCTGGGACCTGGATTCTATCAGTGGCGGTACTTTTGTGCTGCCGCCGTATATGAGCGATGACGCGGAATCACAATGGTACCAGGGGACAGCGGATGCTATCTACCAGAACCTCAACTTTATCGAGATGATCGATCCGGAATATGTGCTCATCCTGTCCGGCGATCATATCTATTCCATGAACTATGCCAAGATGCTGGCTTTCCATATCAAGCACCATGCGGCGGCCACCGTTGGTACACTGCGGGTACCCTGGAACGAAGCTTCCCGTTTCGGCATCATGAAGACCGACGAGAACATGCGGATCCAGCAGTTTGAGGAAAAACCGGAAAATCCCAAGAGCAACCTGGCCTCCATGGGCATCTATATTTTCAATAAAGGCGTACTGCAAAAATTCCTGAAAGCGGATGCGAAAGAGAAAACCTCGGAACACGATTTTGGCAAGAACGTGATCCCGGCGCTCCTGGAAGCCAAGGAACCTGTCTATGCGTATCCCTTCGAAGGCTACTGGAAAGATGTAGGCACCATCGAAAGTTTGTGGCAGGCTAATATGGATCTGCTGGCGGATGAACCGGCCCTGAGCCTGAATGATAAAGACTGGCGTATTTATTCCGGCAACCAGGTGCTGCCGCCCCATTATTTAGGACCGGAGAGCAGCGTGCAAAGTTCGCTGATCGCCGAAGGTTCTATGATCATGGGCAGCGTGGACCACTCCGTTATCTTTTACGATGTGACCGTGGCTGCAGGCGCGAAGGTCAGCGACTCGGTGATCATGCCGGGTACGGTGATCGAAGCGGGCGCGGTGGTGGAAAAAGCCATCGTGGGCGAGCGCTGTCATATCCGGGCCGGCACCAGGATTGCCAATAAAGATGGCAGTGTGGCGGTGCTGGGTAACGATGCAGAAGCTTATCCGGTCAGCGCGGCGAATGAGCCGCAGCCTGGCAAGGGAGGTGCAGGGAAATGAAAGATACCATCGGCTTGATTAACATGCAGGTGGACAGTCCCCTGAAAGAATTAAACGAAGACCGCCCCCTGGCGGCGATGCCGTTTGCCGGCAAGTTCCGCTTGATGGACTTTGTGTTGTCCGGCATGGTGAATGCCGGGATTGAAACCGTGGGCCTGATGCTGCCCAGACATGCCCGTCCTGTGCTGGACCATGTGCGCAGCGGCAAGGAATGGAACCTGGCTCACAAGGATGACGGCCTCTTTTATCTGCCCATGGAGGTGGATGAGATCGTGCAGCCCGTTACCGGGGACATTGGCGCTTATTACCGCAACCTGCGTTTTGTGGAGGCAGGCTCCAAGAAATATCTGGTCCTGTCCTACTGCCGGAACCTGCATAATATTGATTACGACCGGGTGCTGCATTTTCACCGGCAGCATAACGCGGACGTGACCCTGGTGTGCAAAAAACAAACCGACGCCAGACCGGGCCAGGCCTATGTGGTTAAGGCCGCGGCGGACGGACGCATCACAGGCATCGCGGAGAAAGACTCCCTGGCGGCCGGGGATAACCTGTTCATGGAAGCGCTGCTCATTGATTGCGGCATCTTTACCCGTTCGGTGCGTCAGGCGTATGCCCAGGGTAAGGAAAGTTTCTTCCTGGACGTGCTCGGGGCTGAACTGAAACGGCTGCGGGTGTTCGGCTATCCTTATTCCAGCTATGCCGCCCGCATCACCAGTATCCGGGATTACTACAAGGCCAGCATGGATCTGCTGAACGTTGATAACCTGCGGACCGTGTTTAAACCGGGCCTGCATATCCGGACCAAGATTAAGGACGAGGCGCCGGCCAAGTACATGGAAGAGGCCCAGGTCAAGAACAGTATTATCGCCAACGGCTGTATCATCGAAGGCCGGGTGGAGAACAGTATCTTATTCAGGAATGTGCGGGTGGGCAAGAATGCCTGCGTGCAAAACAGTATCGTCATGCAGCGGGCCGTGATCGGCGAAGACGCACAGGTGGACTGTGTGATCTGCGACAAGAACGTGCTGATCCAGCCGGAGGCGGTGCTGCAGGGAAACAAGGATAAACCGCTGTGTATTGCTAAATACGGCGAGAAATAACATTAGTCATGAGGAGGATATGCCCGTGCGCAGTTGGAGAGATAAGGCAGAATTTAAAAGGATGTTTACCCATAAGGCGCATACCCTCTGGGAGAAAAGCCTGCGAGATTTAACGAAGAACGAGGTATACCAGACCCTGGCCTATATGGTACGGGACCTGGTCAGCGAGGACTGGATCCATACCAACGATGTGTATGAACAGGAAAAGCCCCGCCAGGTATATTATTTTTCCATCGAGTTTTTGCTGGGGCGCCTGCTCCAGTCCAACCTGGTCAGCTGTGACATGGAGGGTGTGTGCCGGGAAGGCCTGCAGGAATTAGGCGGGACCCTGGACGCCATCATCCCGGAAGAGGCGGATGCCGGTTTAGGTAACGGCGGTTTAGGCAGGCTGGCGGGTTGCTTTATCGATTCCCTGGCGGCTTTAAAGCTGCCGGGCCATGGCTGCAGCATCCGCTATCAGTACGGCCTCTTTGACCAGAGAATCGTGGACGGCCAGCAGGTAGAACTGCCGGATGTGTGGCTGCGCAAAGGTTTCCCCTGGGAGGTGCAGCGCCTGGACAAGGCGGTGAACGTGCGCTTTGGCGGCGACGCCTACATGGAAGCCCAGCCGGACGGCAGTTTAAAATGCCAGCATAAAAATTATATGAACGTGCGGGCAGTGCCCTACGATGTGCCCATCCTGGGCTACCGTAACGACACGGTGAACACCCTGCGCCTGTGGAAGGCGGAATATACCCGGGAGGATATTTCCCGCCAGCTCCAGTTTGGCGATGTGCGCCATGCCATGCGCTATAAGGATTCTATCCAGATGATTTCCTGGTACTTGTACCCGGAGGACAGCACCTGGGAGGGACGCAAGCTGCGCCTGATGCAGGAATATTTCTTCGTCAGCGCCGGCGTCCAGAGCATCGTCAAGTACTACAAGAAAAAATACGGCGATATCCGGAAGTTTGACCAGTCTATCGCCATGCATATCAACGATACCCATCCGGCCCTGATTATCCCGGAGCTGATGAGGATCCTGTTAGATGAGGAAGGTCTCACCTGGGAGGAAGCCTGGCAGATCACGGTACAGTCCGTGGCTTACACGAACCATACGGTGATGCCGGAAGCCATGGAACGCTGGCCCATCCCCATGTTTAAGGAACTGCTGCCCCGTATCTACCTGGTGGTGGAGGAAATTCACAACCAGTGGCAGAAGCGGGTGCGGGAACTGTTCCCCGGGGACGAGAACAAGCAGAGACAGGCGGCCATCCTCTGGGGCGGCGAGGTGCATATGGCGCATTTAGCCGTGGTGGGCAGCCACAGCGTCAACGGCGTGGCGGCTATCCACAGCCAGATTTTGAAGGACAGCGCCCTGCATACCCTGTACCAGTGTTTCCCGGACCGCTTTAACAACAAGACCAACGGCATCAGCCACAGACGCTGGCTGATCCAGTCCAACCCGGAACTGGCGGGGCTTATTGACAGCGCCATCGGCGACGGCTGGCGCCTGCATCCGGACAAGCTTAGCGACCTGGCGCCTTTTGCCGAGGATGCGGAGTTCCGGAACAAGTTCTGGCAGGTTAAGCAGCGGCGCAAACAGATCCTGGCGGATTATGTCCTGAAGACCTGGGGTGAGCAGGTGGATCCCGCCTTCATGTTCGATATCCAGGTGAAACGTTTCCATATGTACAAGCGGCAGCTGCTGAATATTTTGCATGTGATGTATCTCTTTGGGGAATTGAAGAAGAATCCCCAGCTGGATGTGGTGCCCCGGGTCTATATGTTTGGCGGCAAGGCGGCAGCCGGTTACGGCGAAGCCAAGATGACCATCAAGCTGGTCAATACCGTGGCCCAGATAGTGAATAACGACCCGGAAGTGAATAAGAAGCTGCGGGTGCTCTTCCTGGAAAACTACAATGTTTCCCTGGGACAGCTGCTTTTCCCGGCGGCGGACGTGAGCGAGCAGATTTCTACGGCCGGCAAGGAAGCCAGCGGCACCAGCAACATGAAGTTCATGCTGAACGGTGCGTTAACCCTGGGCACCCTGGACGGAGCCAACGTGGAAATCCGTCAGGCGGTAGGCGCGGCGCAGTGCGAGATTTTCGGACTGACGGCGGACCAGGTCATGGATTATTACAAGCACGGCGGCTATTCTTCCTGGGAGCTGTACCGTACGGATCCGGTGATCAAACGGCTGATGGACTGGCTGGTGAATAACGAACGGGAAGATTTCCGGGCTTTGTATGACGATTTGTTGAACCGGAACGATGAATATTTTGTGCTGCGGGATTTTGCGGCGTACTGCCAGGCGCAGGAGCATGTGGATCAGCGCTACCGGGACCGGGACAACTGGCTCCGGACCATGGTGCTGAACATCGCCCATGCCGGAATTTTCTCCAGTGACCGGACCATTATGGAATATGCCCGGGAGATCTGGCATCTCCAACCGGTGGAGCTGTAAGCGCCGGCGCGGCGGCCTAACGCCGCTCAGGTAAGACGATAAAAGTTACAGTCAGGCAGGAGCAGTAAACTCAGAAGCAACGGAAGCAGGAGCAGTGAACTCAGGAGGTAACTATGCAAGCAGGTATGCTGGATGCATATAGTACCTATCTTTATCATCAAGGCAATAACAGCCACAGCTACATGCTGTTCGGCGCCCACCTGGTCAGTCAGGACGGCGTCAGCGGCGTGCGGTTTGCGGTGTGGGCGCCCCATGCCCAAAAAGTCAGTGTGACGGGGGACTTTAATAACTGGCAGGCAGGAGCCAATCCTTTAAGCCGCAGCCAGTTCGGCAACGGCATCTGGGGAACTTTTGTGCCGGGGCTGCAGCCGGGCGCCACCTATAAATATGCGGTGACGGCGGCGGACGGCCGGGTCCTTTTAAAAAGCGATCCCTACGCCCTGACGGCGGAGGTGCGTCCCGCCACAGCTTCCAAGGTGGCGGACCTGACGTATGCCTGGCAGGACGAGGAGTGGCGGCACAGCCGCCGGGACTATGATTCCTACCATGCGCCCATGTTGATTTACGAGGTGCATGCGGGAACCTGGAAACGGGGCGAGGGCGGCCGTTTTTTAACCTATAGGGAACTGGCGGATGAGCTGGTGCCTTATCTGCTGGCCCAGCATTATACCCATGTGGAATTTTTACCTTTGTGCGAATATCCTTTCGACGGTTCCTGGGGCTATCAGGCCACGGGCTATTTTGCCGTGACCAGCCGCTACGGGACGCCCCAGGATTTTATGTACCTGGTGGACAAGTGCCACCGGCACGGTCTGGGCGTACTCCTGGACTGGGTGCCCGGCCACTATTGCAAGGACGCACACGGCCTGCGTTATTTTGACGGGGAACCCGTCTACGAGTCCGGCAATCCCATCCTGGCGGAAAACCGGGAATGGGACACCATGAACTTTGATTACGGCCGGCCCGAGGTGCAGAGCTTTTTAATTTCCAGCGCTATGTTCTGGCTGACGGAATACCATCTGGACGGGCTGCGCATTGATGCGGTAGCCAACATGCTTTACCTGGATTACGGCAAGAAAGCCGGGGAGTGGCAGGCTAATAAGTTTGGCGGCCGGGAAAACCTGGAAGCCATCGCTTTCCTGAAAAAATTAAACAAGGCGCTCTTTGCGGAGCATCCCCAGGCCCTGGTGGTAGCGGAAGAATCCACGGCCTGGCCCCTGGTGACCAAACCGGTGGAAGTGGGTGGTCTGGGCTTTAACTACAAATGGAACATGGGCTGGATGAACGACATGCTCAAGTACATGTCCCTGGACCCGGTGTACCGGGGCGGCAACCATAACCTGGTTACCTTTTCCTTCTACTACGCCTTCAGCGAAAACTTTATCCTGCCGCTGTCCCACGACGAGGTGGTTCACGGCAAACATTCGCTGCTGGATAAAATGCCCGGGGATTACTGGCAGAAATTTGCCAACCTGCGGGCCTTTTACGGCTACTGGCTGGCCCATCCCGGCAAGAAGCTGCTCTTCATGGGCGGCGAGTTCGGCCAGTTCATCGAATGGAAAGACGACGACAGCCTGGACTGGCATTTATTGAACTATCCCCAGCATGCGGCCCTGCACCTGTACATGCGGGAGCTGGCGGCCTATTACGGCAGCCACAAGGAGTTCTGGCAGGTGGACGACGACTGGCAGGGCTTTGCCTGGATCTGCTGCGACGATTACCGGAACAGCGTCCTGGCCTTTATCCGGCAGGGGCGGGAGGCAGAGGACCAGACCCTGGTGCTGTGCAACTTTACCCCGGTGGTGCGGGAGCAGTACCGGATCGGTACGCCGGCGGCCGGTACTTATACAGAAGTTTTTAACAGCGATGCGAAAATATACGGCGGCTCCGGCGTGACCTGCGGCGACAAGCTGGTCACGGAACCGGTGCCTTGTCACGGACGGGAGCAGTCCCTGGTGGTGACCTTACCGCCACTGGCTACGGTGTATCTGCGCCTGAGAAAGGAGACCAGTCATGCTTAAAGTTTTATTTGTGGCTTCGGAAGCGGCGCCTTTCATTAAGACGGGCGGTCTGGCGGATGTGGCGGGGGCTTTACCCCGGGCGCTGCTGGCCAAAGGCATTGATGCCCGGGTGATCATCCCCAAATACGGCGCCATCAAGGCCGGGTTCCAGCACGAGATGCAGACCCAGTGGACGGGGATGCTGAAACTGGCGTGGCGGCAGCAGTACTGCGGCATCCTTAAACTGACTGTCAGCAAGCTGACCACCTATTTTGTGGATAACGAATTTTATTTTAAGCGCAACAAGTTGTACGGCTACGGCGACGACGCGGAGCGTTTTGCCTTTTTCAGCCGGGCGGTGCTGGCGGCGCTGCCCCATCTGGATTTCCAGCCGGATATCATCCACTGCAACGACTGGCATACCGGCATGGTAGGCGTCTACCTGCGGGAAGAGTTTGCCCGGGACGCCTTTTATAAAAATATCAAGCTGGTCTACACCATCCACAACCTGAAGTATCAGGGCATCTTTGGCCGGGAGGTGACCGGCGACGTGCTGGGCCTGCCGGACAGTTTGTTTACCTCGGGCAGGATTGAGGCCGGCGGCTGTGTGAACTTTTTAAAATCCGGTCTGGTGTACGCGGATGCTATCACCACCGTGAGCCGTACCTATGCCAAGGAGATTACTTATCCTTATTTCGGAGAAAAGCTGGACGGGTATCTGCGCAGCTGCGGCGAACGTCTCCAGGGTATCCTGAACGGTTTGGACGAAGACGAATACAATCCGGCCACGGATGCTCAGCTGGCGGCCAAGTTTGACGCGGCCAGCGTGCAGGCCAGGAAACCGGTGAACAAAGAGGCGCTGCAGAAGCGTCTGGGCCTGCCGGTGAACCGGAAGCTGCCCCTTTTGGTCATGGTCACCCGGCTGGTGGAAAATAAAGGCATGGATTTAGTGCTGCGTATCCTGGAAGAACTGCTCCAGACAGACGTGCAGTTTGCCGTGCTGGGTACGGGCGATTTACCCTACGAACAGGCTTTGGCCGGCCTGGCCCGGCGCTATCCATCCAAGATGGCCCTGGTCAGTGCCTTTGACGAAGGTTTGTCCCGCTTGTTCTATGCCGGCGCGGATATCTTTGTGATGCCGTCCCGCTTTGAGCCCTGCGGCTTAAGCCAGCTTATCGCCATGCGTTACGGCACCATCCCGGTGGTACGGGAAACCGGCGGCCTCAAGGACAGCGTGCAGCCTTTTAATAAATCGACCGGCAGGGGCAACGGCCTGCGTTTTAGCAATTTCAACGCCCACGAGCTGCTCTTTACCCTGCAGAAGGCGCTGGCCCTGTATGCGGATGCGCCGGTGTGGGAGAAGCTGGTGCACAATGCTATCACCAGCCGCAACGGCTGGAATAAATCCGCCACGGCTTATGCGGATCTGTACCACAACCTGGCCCCCCAGCCTGACCATCGCCATCACCGCAAGGTCAGATAAACACCGGGCGGCAGGCTAAAGGCTGTAAGATAAAATGGAAGGCAAGATAAATACCATAAGATAAGTAGGAGAGGTCCTGTCCCATGAGCATTAAGCTATTTCACGATTCGCACCACACCAGTTACAGAAGTCCTTTTGGCGCCGTGCCTGCCGGCAGCAGTCTTACTTTGAGCCTGCGGGTGCAGGAACCCGGCGGGGACAAGGTGCAGGTTTTTGCCCGTCTGTGGCAGGATAACCAGGGCGAGACCCTGGTGCCGATGGCGCCTGCGGCCTGGGACCAGGAACTCTATACGATGACCACGGTTGTGCCGGAGGCAGCCTGCCTGCTCTGGTACTATTTTGAAGTTTGGCAGGGCGGCAGGACCTGGTACTACGGCAACAACCCGGCCCGGCAGGGCGGGATCGGCGCTGAATATCAGGATGAACCGCCTTCCTACCAGGTGACGGTGTACGACAAGGATGCCGTGACGCCGGACTGGGCCAAAAGGGCGGTGGCCTATCAGATTTTTCCGGACCGTTTTTACCGGGGTGCAAGTGCTACGACGCAGCTGACCGGTAAACACGGCGCCGTGCTCCACAGCTGCTGGGACGATGCGCCCTGCTACTGCAAGGATGCCCAGGGCAACGTGGTGCAGTACGACTTTTTTGGCGGCAACCTGGCAGGAATTACGGCCAAGCTGCCCTACCTGCAGGACCTGGGCGTGACGCTGCTGTACCTGAATCCCATCTTTGCCAGCCGCAGCAACCACCGTTACGACACCAGCGATTATAAAAATATTGACAGCTTCCTGGGTACCAACGCCGAATTTGCGGCTTTGTGCCGGGAGGCTCAAGCACGCGGCCTGCGCCTGATCCTGGACGGCGTTTTTAGCCATACCGGGGACGACAGCCGCTATTTTAATAAATACGGCACCTATCCCGAGCCCGGGGCCTACCAGTCCCAGGACTCGCCTTACTATGCCTGGTACAAGTTCAACAAGTATCCGGACGATTACAAGAGCTGGTGGGGCGTCAAGGTGCTGCCCGAAGTGGAAGAGACCACGCCCTCCTATCTGGATTTTATTATCCGCAGTAAGGACAGCGTGCTTAAATACTGGCTCCGGCAGGGCATTAGCGGCTGGCGCCTGGATGTGGCGGACGAACTGCCGCCGGCTTTTTTGGAACAGTTTTACCAGACCCTGAAGGCGGAAGACCCGGAAGCCCTGCTTATCGGCGAGGTGTGGGAAGACGCCAGCAACAAGGTCAGCTACGGCCAGCAGCGCGCTTATCTGAGCGGGCATAAGCTGGACGGTGTGATGAACTATGTGCTCCGGAAGACGCTCCTGGATTTTATCTTGGGGCAGCAGGATGCTGAGGCTACGGCGGCGGCTTATGGCCAGCTGTGCGAAAATTATCCGCCCCAGAATCTGGCGGCGATGCTAAATATCTTGGGCAGCCATGATGTACCCCGGCTCCTGACGGTGCTTAGCGCCCAGGCAGCTGAGAGTGTGGCCCTGCAAAGGGTACAGCTGGCGGCTTTGTGGCAGTTTACCCTGCCGGGGATTCCCTGCATCTACTACGGGGATGAAGCCGGAGTGCAGGGCGGTACGGATCCGGATAACCGGCGTACTTATCCCTGGGGTAAGGAAAAGCTGCAGCTGCGGGAGTGGTACCGGCAGCTGGCCCGGGTGCGCCGGGAACATCCGGCGCTGGCTACGGGCAGATATGTGCCGCTGCTGGCCCGGGGCGAGGTGTTAGTCTATGCCCGGGTGAACGAAGGCGGCGCGGATCAGTTTGGCCAGGCGGCCCCGGACGAGGTGCTGCTGGTGGCTTTGAACCGCGGCAGTGAGGCGCACACGGTTACCGTGTCCGGCGCCGGACTTTTGTACGGCGCGCTGCAGAATCTGCTGGACCCGGAGCAGGCAGCGGTGCCGGTGTTGCAGGGCAGCGTAACTTTGACCCTGGCGCCGGTCAGCGGACAGGTGCTGCTGGCGGTAACGCCTAAGGAAAAACAAGGGCCTGCGGTGACCACGGCAAGCGCTGTTAGAAGCAGCTCGCGGCGGGCAGGTTTATTATTGCATCCGTCCTCTTTACTGGCGGCGTCCCCGGACGGACCTTTGGGGCTATTAACCAGGAACTGGATTGACTTCTTGGCGGCTGCGGGACAGCAATTGTGGCAGATCCTGCCGCTGGCCCCGCCGGGGCTGGGGGGTTCGCCGTATATGGGCAGCTCGGCCTTTGCCGGGGATACGGAACTATTATCTTTGGTAGCTTTGCGGCAGCGGGGCTGGCTGCAGGATGGGGCAGCGGCGCCGGACATGACAGCAGCACCGCTGGCAACATCGGCAGAGGCTCCGGACACGACAGCGGCGCCGGACACGACAGCAGAATCTGTACAGGCACCGGCTTTAACTACGGCGGCGGCCCGGCGGGAATATCTCCGCCAGGCGCTGCGCAACGGCAGCTTCAAGGTGCCGGAAGCGGAGCTGCAAAAATTTTGGCAGGAGCAGCAGTACTGGCTGCCTGATTATACTTTGTTCACGGTGCTGACCGCTTATTTTAAGGGCGCGCCCTGGACGGAATGGCCCCAGGAACTGCGTACCCGGCAGCCGGAAGCTTTAAAGGCCTGGCGGGAGAAACTGGCCTGGGAAATTTATCTGGAAACCACGCTGCAGTTCTGCTTCTTTACGGAGTGGCAGGACCTGCATGCCTCCGCGCGGCAAAAGCATGTTGCCATCTTAGGCGACCTGCCGCTTTTTGTGGCCGGTGGCAGCGCCGATGTGTGGGCCCATCCGGAACTGTTCCGGCTGGACGGTGGGGGGCAGCCGGCCCTTGCTGCAGGGGTGCCGCCGGGTTATTTTGGCTAGG
>CAXYYS010000058.1:0-12340 GCA_964293585.1 uncultured Acidaminococcales bacterium | reverse complement strand
CCGGTAGCTTACACTTTATGAGTGCGAGCTACCGGTTTTGTTTTTGTTGGTATTATGTTGGTTGAATGCGTTGTTAAAGGGAAAGCGATGAAAAATTAAAACCTGGTATTGAACTTGACATAGTGGTATTTATACCACTATAATATAGATAAAGGTGGTGATGAGTTGGCAAGAGAAAAGTGGAAAATTATCTTTTATCAGAAGGTCGATGGTTCCTCTCCTGTCTATGATTTTATCGAGTCTTTGACTCCAAAATTGAATGCGAAAATATATCGGGATATTGGAGTCTTGCAGGACTATGGTAATACTAATAGGGAACCGTATTCTAAGTATTTGGATGATGGTATCTTTGAACTCAGGACGAAGCAGGGTAGAGATATTACGCGAGTGCTGTACTTTTTTTACATTGGTAATATTATTGTACTCACAAATGGGTTTATCAAAAAAACTGCTAAGACACCTGGGAAAGAGATACGATTGGCCAAAGCTTATCGTAAAGATTTTTTGTCAAGGATGGAGGTTGAATCTGATGTTGACTTTTGATGCGGTATTGCAAAAGAAATTGCAGGATCCTGTTTTCAAAAAAGAATATGATGCATTGGAGCCGGAATATCAGGTTATCAGAGCCGTTATTGAAAACCGCGAGAAAAAGCATTTATCTCAACAGGAACTTGCTGATAAAATTGGTATTGACAGGGCCAATCTCAGCAAGCTTGAAAACGGTAATGCCAATCCTTCTATCCAAATGTTAAAGCGCATTGCCGCAGCCTTAAACATGCGCTTGAAGATTGAATTTTTACCGCGCTGATTATGGCTAAGTTGTTGTAAGTTTAAATGAAAACCGGTAGCTTACACTTTATGAGTGCGAGCTACCGGTTTTGTTTTTGTCGCTTTGCAAGTGACCTGTTCCTGGCATTTAGAATTTATAATGTGTGCAGGTTGAAGGTATATTGGGAATGGGGGAACGAGCATGAAAAATGCTAAGGATGATTGTATAATTGAACCTGACGGAGATTTTTTGAGATGCTGAGAAAGATGGAACGGGATGTGCATATCAAGAATGGCGACAAGGGAGCGCTGGCTTACTTGGATGAGGAAGAACGTAAGCGGAAGGCTGAACTAGAAAAGGATGAAAAATAATCAGGCAGCCTAAGATGCTATGCAGCGTCTCGTACTTTATAAGTGCGGGGCGCTGTTTTTGTATGTTGCATTATTTTGTAGCGATGGACGGGGGTGCCTTTGTGCAGCCGTATGCTCTTGCTAAGAAGACCAGGGCAATATTCAGGGAATCAATACCTCAGCGGTCGGCTCGGCAGGCTATGCCGAGCCGGTAACCGCGTGGAAGCCCAGCAGGTTTTAGCTGGGCGCCCTGAAATATTGCCCTGGTCTGACTATGTCGAGGCCACGGCGGATACAAAGACACCCCCGTCCAAGCACACACAAAACTGTAACTTTCTTTACAAAACACACGCACTAACATTTTTAAAGGTCAAAAAGTCATACCACTTTTGTCGAAAATCGACCACTTTTGCAGCGAGGGGTTGCAAAACCTTGTAAATTTGGTAAGGTAGTTTTAAGGAAAGCGCTTTTTAAAAAGGCGCTTTAGCTTAAACAAGATCCGGCGGCAGCGTGACCCGCCAAATACGCCCCAGGTACGGCAGGCGCCGCGCCCCGGGCAGTCCTATGTGTAAAAGTTGAAGGGGAAGATGAAATGGCAAAAGGAAATTCTCAACGTAAGTTTTTAGCAGCGGCAGTCCTGTGCTCCCTGCTCAGTACTACCCCGGTGTGGGCAGCTAACCAGGTCGCAACCGATACGGTAGGGACTAGTAATACGGCCGGCACCCGCTACACCAGCATCAACGTGACCCAGGAATCGTCTACGGATAAACAGGTACTCATTGGTATTTCCAATGGTGTAAACAGGGCCATGACTGTGTATATGGCTCCCGGCGCTACCATTTCGGTGAGCAGCGCTGCGGACGGTACTGGTAATGGCGGTCAAACTATTGGCATCCTGGACTACGGACAATCTCTGTCCGTAGACGAAGCGCTTCATTTAACGGTTCCCCCTGCTACGGCAGCTACGCCTAAAGGTGGTAATATGCGTGTTTCTGCCGCCGGCGTTAGCAATCCTAATGGCGACCTGACCCTGGGCCGGGACGGTGCTGCCAATACCATCACCGTCAAGGCAGACGCAGGTACTTATACCGGCGCTGAAACCGGTGAAAGTTGGGCAGAAGCTAACGGTTTCGTCCAATACGGTCCTATTACCATCAGCGGCGACACAACTCTCAACGTCAGTGCCCAGGGTATGGCTCCCGGCGCCGGATCTACCGTAAGCGTAGCCGAAGCCAAGGCCATCGGCAGTAACGGTAGCTCTACCGGTGCTGTCAAGTTAGGCGGCCTGACGGGTACTATTTCCGCCCAGGGCGGTACTGTTAACACAGGTGGCATGGTATTTGCTGATGCTACAGCGGGTGGTATTGACCTTAGAGGCAGCCTGACGTCAGACAGTACTGATCTTACTGTCACGGCTACGGGTGGTACGGCAGCTGCTGGCGCCCAAAATGCCGATGTCAGCGCTACGGCCTCCGGTTTGGTGCAGAGAAATGACAATAAGGGAACCGGTAGTGATAAGCTGACGGTAACCGGACCGGCTACTTTGCATGTCACCGCTATTGGCGGCGGTTATGAAGGGACCGGCAGCGCCGGCAAGAGTTCGGCTGTAGCTACAGGTATCGGTAGCCAGGAAGTGGGTCTTAACATCAGTAACTACAAGCTGGGTGATGTCACTGCCGTGGTCAGCGCTACCGGCGGTACGGATAATGCGGGCAGCACGGACCCGGATAACCCCACTGCGGGCGGCGATATTTCTGCGGTGGCAGCAGGCGTTGTCACCGATATTGGCAGCCTGACGGCCAAGAGCCTGGATCTGAACGTGTCGGCCCAGGGCGGCACCGCGGCCGGAAAAAATGCTAGGAATGTTAATAGGTCTGTGGGACTTACGCAAAATATTTATATTAGGTCTGCTTCTTACAGCGGCTCGGTCCGGGTCACCGGTGCTACCAAACTTAATGTCACGGCCACCGGCGGCACTATCACCGCCACCGGTACGAGTTCCACAAACCTTATTAACGCCACAGGCCTGGAAAATGCCATCATTGGTCCAAATTTTGATCCTGCCGCAGCTACGATGGAGTTAGGTACGGTGGAAGGCAGTGTCACCGCTAACGGTGGTACCGTAAATTCCGGCACTGTTTTTACCACGGCCACCGGTGCTGCGAACGGGAGTTCGAACTTTATGAGTAATATCGAGAGAGGCGGCAGCCTGTCTCTGGACAGCCTGAAGCTAAAAGTTGCCGCTACCGGCGCCAAAGTGGCCGGCAGTTCCGACGCTGCCGTTACCCAGGCTGAAGGCCTGCGGCAAGTGAGTCAGCATAGTGAAATATACGGCGACAGCACCCTTACCATCAGTGGCGCTACCGATTTAAATGTGACGGCTACCGGTGCTGCGCCTATAGATACCGGGATCCTGGCCCAGCAGAATACTGAAGCCTTAGGCCTTGATTTTATAGCTTCGGAAAGTGGAACTACCAGTTATAAAGTAGCCGACCTGGGCCCGGTTACCGCTACGGTTACGGCTACCGGCGGTACGGTTAACAAGGATAAATCTTATTTGCAGACTATGGCTACCGGTCTAAATTATAACAACCAGGTAACGGCGCAGAGCCTGGATCTGACGGTTGCGGCTACCGGCGGCACCCTTAAGGGAGCCACGGAGGGTAGAGCTAACACAGGCGCTTCGGAAACGACGGCTTATGCCATTACGACGGCTGGCTATAATTGTGCGTCCCAACTGACTGTTCCCGGCGCCGTCAACTTTAAGGTTACGGCCACGGGGAGCACGACTGCGGAGGGAACTGCGTTAAGCTATAATGCCGTCCACGCTTTAGGTATGCAATTATTTGGTGCGAAAGGCGCTATTACCACGGCTAAGCTGGGGTCTGTTACCGGTACCGTAAGTGCAAACAGCGGCACTGCCGCGATTCAAGGTTCAACTTATAGCGATGCTGTGGGTATATCAGCGCAAAGTTATGCGGAGTTGACCAGCGCCGGGGATGTGGATTTAACCGTTACGGCTAATGGTACGGAGAGCAAGGGAGCGGATGGCAGGCTTGTTGCCGTAGGTATGGCGGCTATCCATAACTCTCACATCCAGGTGGACGGTAACGCTGCCATTAAGGCAGCGGTGAACCCGGTAGCAGGCACAGAGGGCTATAGTCTTTTTTATGCGTTAGCCTTGGAAGCGGGAATGAACTCAACAATCAATGTAGGTACGGACGGAGAGGGCAACTCTCTGGGCAAAACTGTCCAGGTAGAAGGCGACGTGGCAGCTGCTGCGGACAGCGAAGTGAACCTGACCCTGGACAACAGTGCGTCCTACCTGCAGGGCAACGTGATTACCAAATCTATTGAAGGTATGCCCGCAGGTACGGTGAACCTGGTAGTAGCCAACGGCGCTACCTGGCGGCCAGTCTATGACAATCGTTACGGCGATTTTACGGAGAAAAAAACCAGGGAGGTTACGGATTCTAAAGGTAAGACCAGTACCGAGACTTATACTGTGACCCGCGCTCCCGGTTACACGGTAACAGAGAACAGCATCGATACCCTGACCTTAAAAGACGGCGGCATCGTGGACCTGACCTGGGATAATCCCACCCGCAGCAGCGAGTTCCGCACTTTGGAAGTCAAGGATTTGACCGGGGACGGCGGCGTGTTTAAGCTTAACGCCGACCTGGCTAATAACAAAGCCGACAGCATCAGCGTGGGCGCGGGCAGTGCTTCTACCCAGGCGTACATTGATGTAGCGTATGATCCCGCTCTGGCCAGCGAGACTTTGACCGCGGGCAAGACCATTACCGGAAAAGCTACGGTGGTTACGGCTTCGCCTACGTCCATGACTTTTGCCGGCAAACAGGATTCTTATAATCTGTATACTTACACGCCTACCCTGGTGAATAACGGGGACGGCACCTGGGATTTGACGGCCCTTACCATTGACAGCGCCAAGACCAGCGGTCACGTGAAGACCGCCGGAGTGGACCGTCTGGGTTTGAACAGTTTATTCCAGTTTGAAATTAACAGTCTGTCTAAACGTTTGGGCGAGCTCCGGGAAACTCCGGATGCAGAATCCGGCGTGTGGGCCCGTTACTACAACGGCAAACTGGAGCAGGGCGATGCCAGCCTGAAAGCTAACTTGTTCCAGGCCGGTTACGACAAGAGCAGCATCGGCGCCAGCGAGAAAACTTATCGGGGCGCAGCTTTGAGCTATGCCAAAGGCGACGGTACCTACGCCCTGGGCAGCGGCGATGTGAAAGAAACTACGTTCAGCTTATACCAGACGGGGATTAAGAACGACGGCCGTTACTACGATGTAGTTTTAAAAGCCGGCAAGTACATGAACGATTACGATGTGACTGCTACTGCTAATCCCAGCAGCGCCGATTACGATACCTGGGCTTACAGCATCAGCGGTGAAATGGGCAAACGTTATGACTTGGGCCAAGGTTTGTACGTAGAACCCCAGGCAGAATTGATCTTAGGCCGCTTGAACGGCGCGGATTATACAACGTCTACGGGCATGAACGTTAGCGTGGATGCGCAGAATAAAGCCATCACCAGATTGGGCTTGGCCTTTGGCAAGAGTTACACTCGCGGCAGTTTGTACGGCAAGTTTAGTTACTACCATGACTTTGGCAGCGGCGTAAATCTGAACGCAGCGGACGGGGGCAACTCCGTAGGCTACAGCGAAGACATGGCCCGCAACTGGACTGAATTAACAATTGGCGGCAGCGCTAAGTTAGGTAGGAACGCCAACGCTTACGCCGAAGTGAGCAAGTACATGGGACAGCTCACCAGCAACGTGCGCTACAACATTGGCGCAAGGTGGAGTTTCTAAAGCTTCTCCTTGTGAGTCAGTATTACTCCTGGCTCACTTTTCTCCAGCTCTCCATTTTATGGGGAGCTGGCTTTTTTTGTCCGTTATCATAAATAGGACCGGGTACAATTGATACGCGAATAATATATAAGGCAGGGCAGCTCCTGCAGCAACAATTGGCATCTGAATGCGTAGTTTTGCCAGCTAAGCGAGGCGTCGCGAAGCACCCTAATTTTGCGAAGCAAAATATGTGCGAAAGCAGCCGAGCGCAGCGGCATAAACAGCATTCAGTGACTGTTGCTAAGGAGCTGCCCTGCCCTTATGCATCCTGTAGTACTGAGCGTTACGATTACTACCTATCCCTGGTCTGTGACTGTTGCCAAGGAGCTATCCTGCCCTATACATTTACAAAACTGTAATCTTTATTACAAAACCGCTAGCGCATTTTCCTTGTCAACGACCACTTTTGTCAAAAAACGACCACTTTTGCAAAAGGGGATTTACTTTATGATTAAATTATGTATAGTAATATTTGAAAAGCGCTTTTTGAAAAAGCGCGCAAAAGGAGAGAAAAATATGAACAAACCCTGCAGCAAAAAACTTTTGACAGCAGCAGTCCTGTGCTCCCTGCTCACTGCCAGCCCCGTGTGGGCGGTCAGCCAGACGGCCATTCAGACCGTTACTACAGGTAATATGGAGAGCGAACCTTACAGCAAGATTGATGTCACCGGTACGGCTTCCGAACTAGTGACCAGCGGCATCCTGCATAAGCAAGACGGTACAGCCATGACCGTTTATATGGACCAGGGCAGTACCATTACCGTCAATTCCCTACCGGCTGCCGGTAGCACCAACCGTCCAGTCAATGCTAACGGTATCCGTCAAGAAGTCACGACGGATACCGCCATGACCAAGTTAACCGTTTCCGGCGATACGACCCTGAATATTACTACTACCCCCGGCAACTATACTGCAAATGGAAATCCCCAGGTGCTAGCGTTTTTTGATAATAGCGCCGTGGGGGTTTACAACAAGCTTGATCCAGCCAAACAATTTGCCCGGAACAAGGCGGTTATGGAGCTGGATGCTGTCCGGGGCAACGTGACCTTAACCGGAGGTGTTTCCAGTAGTTATAATAATTTTATAAGAAATAGGGTCTTTGGCATACAAAATCAGGGCGTCTTAGAGGCGGACAGCGTCAATTTGACACTCAAAGCCGAGGGCGGAACCTCCGTTTCGGGCTCGTCGGCATTTGAAACTTATATTTTTGGTATCAATACTTCAGGGGCAGGCGGTAGTTCGGTGACGGTAAAGAACGCCACTGTCTTAAATATTACGGCAACCGGGGCTCAATCTCAGGATGAGGGCAAGGTCTATCATGATTTTAATGACGTTAGAGGCTTAACTGTTGGCTTGGGCAGCAAGATGAATTTGCAAGATGTCAAGGTAACTGCAAATCTTACGGGCGGTGCTGTAAACGAAAATAGGGCTGGAAGCGTATCTCAAGTTATTGGCAGTTTTTGCGAAGGCGAATTGCAAGCGCAAAACCTGGAATTTAACTTAATTAACAAGGGCGGTACCGTAAACGGCGGCGCTGTCGGAGGAGAGTTAAACACTTATACCTTGGGCATTGTTCAAAATCCAGGATCAAAGCTGCAAATAGGCGGGGATACGCAGTTGAATGTGTTGAGTACTGCTGGCACACTTACACCGGGAGCTAGTATATATAGTGTTGACACCAGTGCCGCAGGCATACTTGTTGAAAGCAGCAGCGGCAATAAGATGCAAAACCTGACAGCTACTATTACGGCAGACGCTAGTAATAACGTAGCAGTTGTTGGAAATGATACTACTGCCTACGGATTAATTATGAGTAATGGCGATTTAACGACGCAAGCTGTAAATTTAAATTTAACAGCTAAATCCGGCACAAGCACTAAAAGCTATGTTAGAAATATTATCACGGGAATAAGGCCCAGGTCTGCCACCTTTAATGCTCAGGGGGACGTCATTATTAAAACGCATCTCGATGCGAAAGAGAGTGCCAGCGGCTGGGGAGAAAATGCGGCTTATGTGATTAATGCCAGGAATAGTACTGTCAATTTGGGTACGGACGGGTCCGCATCTCTGAAAAAAATAGTTCAGCTCGAAGGCATTATTATGAGCATGGATGGCAGCCAGGTCAATGTCAACTTAGATCAGGCTGACTCTTATCTGCAGGGTAATGTTTATAGTACCGATATAACCGATTACCAGGATGGTACGGTGAACCTGCTTGTGGCTAATGGAGCTACCTGGCGCCCGGTTTTTGATAACCGGTATGGTGACTTTACGGAGAAAAAGACCATCAATGTGCCGCAGTTTGATGGCACTACAAATGCCGAAACTTATAATAGTAGTTATGCACCGGATTATACGGTGACCACGGGTGGTATTAAAACCTTGACCCTGCAAGATGGCGGCATCGTGGATTTGACCTGGGATAATGCGGCTAATGGCAAGCGCAGCGGCGTGTTCCGTACGCTGAGCATAGATACATTAAAAGGTGACGGCGGCGTGTTCAGGATTAACAGCGACCTGGCTGGCAGCAAGGCGGACCAGATTGTGCTGGGGCAGGGTACGACAACGACTGCCACCAACGTGGCTGTAAAGTATGATCCCTATCTGGATACCGCAGGTCTGAAGAAGGGCAATGGCCTGTCCGGCAACGCCGTGGTGTTTAGCGGCGCCGGCGTGGGCAGTTTGGCCAGCGTTACCGGTGTGCAGGATTCGTATAATTTGTACACCTATACGCCGACCTTTGCTAAAAATGCCGACGGCACCTGGAGTTTGACAGGACTGAATATTGATAAGCCTCTGCCTCCAGGTCCGGCCAGCGGCCATGTGAAGAGCGCGGGTCACGACCGTCTGGGTTTAAATAGTTTGTTCCAGTTTGAGACTAACAGTCTCTCCAGACGTTTGGGAGAACTGAGAGACGCGGCGAGTGAAAATATGGGCGCGGCAAAAGATGCTACAGGCAAAACTGCTAACGCAACTTCTGGCGGCGATACCACTTCCGGTATCTGGGCCCGCTATCATGACGGCAAATTGGAACAGGGCGACGCCAGCCTGAAAGCTAATTTGTTCCAGGCGGGTTACGATAAGCGCAGCGACGGCAAAACCGAAAAAACTTATCGGGGCGCGGCTTTGAGTTACGCTAAAGGCAACGGCACCTATGAACTTGGTACCGGTCATGTAAAAGAAACCACGCTCAGTTTGTACCAGACGGGGATTAAGAACGACGGCCGCTACTACGATGTAGTTTTAAAAGCCGGCAAGTACATGAACGATTACGATGTGACTGCTACTGCTAATCCGTCCAGTGCCGACTACGATACCTGGGCTTACAGCATCAGCGGCGAAGTAGGCAAACGGTTTGACTTGGGCAAAGGTTTGTATGTTGAGCCCCAGGCAGAAATGATCTTAAGTCGCCTGAACGGTGCGGATTACACAACTTCTACTGACATGAACGTTAATGTGGATGCGCAGAATAAAGCCATTACCAGATTGGGTTTAGCCTTTGGCAAGAGCTACAGTCGCGGCAGTTTGTACGGCAAGTTCAGCTACTACCACGACTTTGGCAGCGGCATAAATTTAAACGCGGCTGCTAACGGCGCCAGCGCAGGGTACAGCGAGGACCTGGCCAAAAACTGGACTGAATTAACAATTGGCGGCAGCGCCAAGTTAGGCAAGAACGCCAATGCCTACGCAGAAGTGAGCAAGTATATGGGACAGCTCACCAGTAACGTGCGCTACAACATTGGCGCAAGGTGGAGTTTCTAAGTTTAAGGTAAGTACAGAGTGCCCAACGGGGCTGTCTTTGTTGACCGCCTGGGAGGAACATGTTACAATAATACGCAAAAGAGGTCAATTGACCTAAAATGCGGAACAGAGGGGGTGAGAGATATGGAAATCAAACGGCCGGCTTATCTTGAACAATTAAAAATACGCGAAAATAACGGTTTGGTGAAGGTTATAACAGGTATGAGAAGATGCGGTAAATCTTACCTGTTGTTTAAGCTCTTTCTTAAAGACCTGGTAGCCAGAGGCGTGCCTCGTGACCATATCATCACTATCGCCCTGGACGAGATTGCTAACGACCGCTGGCGGGAACCTCACGCCCTGTACGACCACGTATGCTCCCTGTTAAAAGACCAGCAGCGCTACTATATTTTTTTGGACGAGATTCAATACGTGGACAGGTTTCACGAAGTGCTTAACGGTTTTTTGCATCTGGACAACGTGGACGTTTATGTGACTGGCAGTAACTCCCGGTTTCTTTCTTCGGATATCCTGACCGAGTTCAGGGGGCGTGGGGATGAGGTGCGGGTTTATCCGCTGTCTTTTGCCGAATATGTGACGGGGTACAAGGGCAGCGAAGAAGATGCCTTTAATGACTACCTTACCTTTGGCGGTCTGCCTAGGATCCTGGCTTTGCCAACCGATGCGCAGAAGAGTAAATATCTGACGGACCTGTTCCAGGAAACTTATTTAAAGGATATCCTGGAGCGGCACAACATCAGGAATGTCAGCGAGATGGAAGCTTTGGTCAATATCCTGGCTTCGGCCGTAGGGTCGCTCACCAATCCCAAAAAGCTGGCGCGTTCTTTCCATTCCCTGGCACAAAGTGCGATTACGGATAAGACCGTTAAAAGCTATTTGGACTATCTGCGACAGGCTTTTCTGATTGATACAGCTTTACGTTATGATATTAAAGGCAAAAGATACATTAACACACCGCTAAAAATTTATTTTAACGATATAGGGCTGCGTAATGCCAGGTTGGGATTCAGACAGATAGAAGAAACGCATCTGCTGGAAAATTTAATTTTTATAGAACTGAAACGGCGTGGTTTTAGTGTAGACGTGGGACTGATAGAACTTAGGGAAAAGGGCGCAGACGGGAGCAGGCTGCGCACGCAGCTGGAAGTAGATTTTATCGCTTATCAGGGCAATAATAAATATTATCTGCAGTCGGCTTTCGCTATTCCGGATGCCAGGAAGCGCCAGCAGGAAGAAAGACCCCTGCTGCAGATAGACGATTCTTTTAAGAAACTGATAATCGTGGGACAGAATCTGAAATTGAAACGGGATGAGAAAGGTATAACCACCATGGGTATACGCCAATTTTTACTGGATCCGGATAGTTTAGAAAAGTAATTGGCCTATCTGTGGTGGAATACATCGTTCTAGAATTGCAGGCAACGCCTCGTACTTTAAAAGTGCGGGGCGCTGTTTTTTTATGGGTTAGTGAATAGTGCCAGACAGGGGTATCTTGCTTACAGTTTTAAAATGAAACCGGCAGCTTACACTTTATGAGTGCAAGACGTTTTTTTATTTGCCGCATACTTTGTAATTTCCCGGGGAATATTTATTTGCCACAAGTTTTGCAATTTCCAACGGGAAATTTTTTCGCCACAAGTTTTGCAATTTCCAACGGAAAGCTTTTTCTCGTCGTAAATTTTGTAATTGCCCCACCGGGGTACCTTTGTGCAGCCGTATGCGTCGGCACGACGAAGCCGGGCAACGTCCCGGCGACTAAATATTACTAATAACAAACATGCCGACGCGACGGCGTAAACAAAGATACCCCGGTGGAGCACCACAACCTGACGGCGGAAACAAAGATACCCCGGTGGGGCACCACAACCTGACGGCGGAAACAAAGATACCCCGGTGGAGCACCACAACCTGACGGCGAAAACAAAGATACCCCGGTGGGGCGCCACAAACCGACGGCGGAAACAAAATCCCTCCCGCCCTTGCCAATGCCTAAAGTAAGCGCTTACACGGCAT
The DNA here is from genome assembly GCA_964293585.1 of uncultured Acidaminococcales bacterium. Taxonomy (GTDB): domain Bacteria; phylum Bacillota; class Negativicutes; order Acidaminococcales; family Acidaminococcaceae; genus JAKVKY01. The sequence continues at coordinate 564 of CAXYYS010000058.1, read as the reverse complement.
TTTCCTGTGGCAAGAAAATGTTACGTATGGTATAATTTTCCCAGCAAGCAAAAACACAAAGGAGTGTGGTAAAAAATGATGATGAAGAAATTAGCCGTAGCGGCCATGGCAGGACTGATGTTCATCGCTGCAGGCTGTGGCGGCGGTGGCGACAAAAAAGCCGCTACAACAGGCGCAGCTGCCCAAAACCTAAAGGGCAAAAAGCTGGTAATGTACGTATCCTTCCATGAAGATACCGCCAAAGGCTTAGCCGAACTGTTCAAGAAACAGACCGGCGCCGAAGTAAGCTTTATCCGTCTGCCTACCGGCGAAGCAATGGCTCGTTTAACTGCCGAAAAAGCTTCCCCCAAAGCTGATCTGTGGCTGGGCGGCACCAGTGACGCGCATGCCAAGGCTAAGACTGACGGCTTGACCGAAGCTTATGCCAGCAAGAACGACAAGATGATTCCGGCTGAATACCGGGATAAGGATAATTACTGGCATGGCCTCTACCTGGAGACCCTGGCCATCGGTTACAATCCGGACCGTTTCAAGAAAGAATTTGAACCCAAGGGCATCAAGGCT
>CAXYYS010000057.1:0-12397 GCA_964293585.1 uncultured Acidaminococcales bacterium | reverse complement strand
GGATGTTAAAATAAAATAGATATGATTATCATACGTCAGCACATGCGCCCTTAGTTGCAGCAAAGGAGAATCCACCATGCGTTTTTATACAGCATTAATCAACGGCAAAGAGCGGGTCTTTATTAGTTTTGACAAAGGCGTGACCGCCTACTACGCCAAAGATCTGGGCCTGGACCAGCCCGACCTGAACGCCATCATTCAAGCGTGGACGCCTGCCCTGGCAGCCATCGTCACCACGGTGGCTAAAACCTACGCCCTGGAACCGGCTGACCAAACCCCAAAAAAGCCGGCTAAAAAAGACGGCGTTACTCAAAATGCGGCGGCCAAGACCAAAGGCATGGCCATCCTGCCCTTCCCCGTAGCCGGTCTTAAACTGTGCGCACCCATTCCCCGTCCCCTGCAGGATATTGTCTGCCTGGGTATTAACTACGACGAGCACGCTAAAGAAGCCGGCGGTTTTTCCAAAGAAGCCTTTGGCGGTGAACGTCCCTATACCATTTATTTTTCCAAGCGCGTGAACGAGGCTGTAGCTCCCGGCGGCACAATTCCCGCTTACACCGGTCTGGTAGACAGCCTGGATTATGAAGCGGAACTGGGCGTGATCCTCCGCAAGGATGCCAGCAAGGTAGCGCCGAACCAGGTGGGTAAATATATTTTCGGCTACACCGTGGTCAACGACGTCAGCGCCCGCAACCTGCAGACCCGCCACAAACAATGGTATCTGGGCAAAAGCCTGGACGGTTTCTTCCCCATGGGTCCCTGCATCGTTACCCCGGACGAGATTCCCAACCTGTATAATTTAGCCATCGGCAGCACCGTCAACGGTGAGCAGCGCCAGCACAGCAACACCAAATTTATGATTCAGAACGTGGCCGGCGCCGTCAGCGAACTTTCCCAGGGCATGACCCTCAAAGCCGGCACCATCATTGCCATGGGTACTCCTGCCGGTGTGGGCATGGGTTTTAAGCCGCCCCGGTTTTTAAAACCCGGCGACACGGTCACCTGTGAGATTGAAAAAATCGGTAAACTGGAAAATGTAATCGGCAAATAAAAGCATCCCTCTGTAAATTTTTTCAACAACCGTTACTTCTCTTAGCTATTTCTACTTTACGGCTGCCGCAACGGTAACCACTTTTCTGTATAAAAAATCTCCTGCCACATAGTGACAGGAGATTTTTATGTTTCACGTGAAACTTTATTCCTTGCTCAAATCCTGGAACTCAAACATACCTTCCAGCATGGGGTTGAACACATAGCCCTTTACGTTCTTGCGCAGGGGCACCATGCTGTCAGACTGGAAGAGCAGCACGTAAGCGGCATCGTCAATGGCCAGCTTTTGCGCGTTCTTGTAGATGGCGGTACGCTGACCCTGATCGCTAACGGCCAGAGCCTGAGACAGGTACTTATCCATTGCAGGGTTCTTGTACCGGTCACGATAAACCGGCAGACCCTTCATGGTGGAATCGTAGAAGCAGTTCATGTACTGGTAAGGATCGCCGAAGTCAGGCATCCAGGTTCCCAGAGCCATCTCGTAGTCGCCGTTCTGCAGTTTCTCCCGCAGGGTAGCCCAGGCAATCTTTTCCAGTTCGCACTTGATACCCACCTTTTGCAGACTGTTCTGGATCAGCAGTGCTTCTGCTTCCCAGAAGCTTTCGTAGTTAGCGTAGGAGAGCTTGACGGTCATGCCGTTTTTGCCGGCAGCCTGGAGCAGGCTCTTGGCTTTTTCGATATCGGTGGTGTAACCTTTCAGGCTTTCATCATAGCCCCACATTCCTTTCGGAATGGGTCCGCCCAGTTTCAGGCCTTTGCCCTTGATGGTGCCGTCCAGGATAGCTTTGTAATCCATGGCGTAGTTCATGGCCTGGCGTACTTTCACATCGTTGAAAGGTGCCTTGCCGTTGTTCAGGTACAGATAACTTACTTTCAGACCGGGAGCCTGGTTAATCACGATATCTTTGTTCTTAGCCAGTTCAGTCATCTGTTCCATCGGGATATCCTTAGCAATATCTACATCGCCTTTTTCTAACTGCAGGCGCTGACCGCTGGCATCCTTAATGATCTGCAGGATGACGGTCTTGAGGGCGGGTTTCTTGCCCCAGTAATTTTCGTTAGCTACCAGTTTCATGTTCTGGCCGCGGTTCCATTCAGCTAACTTGTACGGACCACTGCCCATGGTTGCTGCTGCCAGATAACCGCTGCCCATGTCGTCGCCCTTAGCTTTATCCATAACCTTGGGGTTTACCAGGTTGCCGCAGTTGGTAGCCAGGGTGTACAGGAAAGGTGAGAACGGTTTGTCCATGATGAACTTGACCGTGTTGGCGTCTACTACTTCCACGCTCTTCAAAGTCGGGAAGTAATCAGAGGGGCCTTTCTTTAATTTCAGGATACGGTCGAAAGTAAACTTAACTGCCTTGGCATCCAACGGGGTGCCATCCTGGAACTTCACATCCTTGCGGAGCTTAAAGGTCCATTGCAGGCCGTCGGCAGATGCCTGCCAGCTTTCAGCCACAGAGGGCTGCACTTCGGTACTGCCTTTCTTGTAGGTTACCAGACGGTCGTAGCAGGGATAGCTGACAATCCACACATCCATGGAAACACCCGGATCAATCGTCGCTGGTTCCACGCCGGTAGCTACCACCAGAGTATCTTTGGGCGTGCCTTTACCGGCACTGCCGCCGCTCTTATTGCCGCCGCAGCCGGCGACCAGAAGCAGAGCGCACAGAGCTACCAGGAGCACAAACAGTTTCTTCATCTTTCTTCCTCCCCTTCATAGGTAAGCTTATAAATATACACGGATATTATACCACTGTTTTATTTTACCGTAAAACCCGCCGGCAATTTAATGGCCGGTTCCGTATGGATTACCGGATGGCGAATGAGCATATCGCAGTGGGCCTGGCAATGATTCTTGCCCAGGTTGTAGCTGTCGCCCACGGCAAAATGTACGGTGCCTAAACCTTTTTCATCCACGCTCATGTTGTGGTGCAGCGTTTTATTATACGCCGGGTTAAAACCCAGGGCAAACTCGCCGATCATCTGGGCGTCGGGGCCCAGCTTACCGATGTAGTCCAGGATCTTAGGCGTGCCGCCTACGATACGGCCTTCCCGGAACATAACTTTTTCCGCCGGTACCGGCACCCAGCTGCGGGTAACCGTTCCATCCACCACCAGGGTGCCGGTAAAAGTTTCTTCGATGGGACAGGTATAAATTTCACCGTCCGGCATCTGGCTCAGCTCGTCCGAACGGGTAAGCCCGTTGGCTACGATCCAGTCCTTGCCGTAAGTGGAAAAACTGATATCCGTGCCCTGGGGCGAAGTAATGTGAAACTCCTTAACTTTTAAAAGTTCCTGCTTCACCTTTTCCAGATCTGCCGTACAAGTCCGGTAATCAAAGGGACCCCAGAAGGCGTCCTCAAAATAATTTTCCTGCCAGTCATATAGGTCTACGATGCGGCAGCCCCGGGCAAACATGGCCGCCCGTACCAGCCGGCATTTATCGTAATGGTCCCCGTAGGGATTGTAAAACTCAATAGCGTGGGACGCCGTTTGCAGCTGAGCATCCGTAGGCGCAGTCTGCGTAGCATCCACTAAAAAATGTTTCTGCGGCAGCAGGGCGGCTAACTTTTCGGCCAGCGCCTGCGTATGTGCATTCTGGTAGCAGACCGCGATAGCCGTTACCGGCACGCCGCCTCCCACCAGGGAAACTTCCAGATTCTCCAGTACCTTCAATTTTTTGTAACCCCCCAACAAGCGAGGAAATGGCCGGGCTCTACTTGTTCCAGCGGCGGTCTTTCACTCTTACAACGCAAATCAACCAAAGGACAACGGTTTTGATACGGGCAGCCCCGTTCCTGGGCCACGTTTTCTGTCATATCGGCGGCCTTGGTCAGCGGCTTTAATTTTTTGCCGACGGCCGGCAAAGCGGCAATCAACTCCTGGGTATACGGGTGCAGCGGCTCCAGCATAATTTTTTCGCTGGGGCCCAGCTCCACGATTTGCCCGGCATACATGACGGCGGTACGGTCACTGATATATTTGACCACCGCCAAGTTGTGCGAAATAAAAATATAGGTCAGGTGCAGCTTTTCCCTCAGGTCGTTCAACAAATTCAAAACCTGAGCCTGTACGGATACATCCAGGGCGGAAGTCGGTTCATCCAAAATTAAAATTTCCGGCTCCGTGGTTAGGGCCCGGGCGATAGAAATCCTTTGCCGCTGCCCGCCGCTAAATTCGTGGGGGTAACGGTCTAAACAGGATTCGCTCATGCCTACCAGTTCCAGCAAAGATTTTACCTTGGCGTGCATCTCGGCCTTAGAAAGCTTGGTCATGATTTTTAAAGGTTCCGTCAAAATTTCTTCCACGGTCATCCTGGGACTCAAAGAAGAATACGGATCCTGGAACACGATCTGCACAAAGCGGCGCAAAGGCCGCAGTTCTTTTTCTTTCAGGCTGGTCACATCAGTACCGTCCAGGATAATCTTGCCCCGGGTTAAATTTTCCAGCCGGATGATGAGGCTGGCCAGGGTACTTTTACCGCAGCCGGACTCACCCACGATACCTAAAGCTTCGCCCCGCTGAATATCCAGGGTGATGCCGCGGACCGCGTGGATATAACTTTTTTTGCCCATCATGGTTTTCTTTACGAAAACCTTATCTACATTCTCAAGGCGTAACAGAGGCAGCGTCACTAGCCTGCACCTCCTTCCAGCAGCACACGCTGCGGCCGTCACCGGCTACATGCAGCGGCGGATGCTCCTTGGTACAGCTTTCCCCGCACACACTGCAGCGGGGTGCAAAACGGCACCCGTCCATGTGCTCCCGCGGATCCGGCACCATGCCGGGAATCGCGCATAATTCTAACCGCTCCGTCCCCTTGGGCGTAAAACCCGGGATGGCGGCTAACAAAGCTTTCGTATAGGGATGACGGGGCGCCGTTAAAACTTCGGCCGCCGTACCCGCTTCCACAATCTCGCCGGAATACATGACGGCGATGCTGTCGCAGACCTGGGCGATAACCCCCAGATCGTGGCTGATAAAAATGACGCCGGCGCCGGCTTTGCCCGCCGCTTCCTTGACCAGACCCAGGATCTGAGCCTGAATGGTTACGTCCAGGGCGGTGGTCGGTTCGTCCGCAATCAGCAGTTTGGGCGAGCAGCTTAAGGCGATGGCAATCATGGCCCGCTGCCGCATGCCGCCGGAAAGTTCGTAAGGATAAGCCTTCAGCATCTTTTCCGGCTCTTTAATATGTACGCTTTCCAGCATCGCCACGGCCCGGGCATGCGCCTCGGATCCCTGCAGATGCTGGTGAGTGCAGATAACATCCTCCAGCTGCTCGCCTACGGTGAACACCGGGTTCAGGCAGGTCATGGGCTCCTGGAAAATCATGGCAATCTCTTTGCCCCGGTAGTGGGACATTTCTTTTTCACTCTTGGTGGTCAGTTCTTCCCCGCAAAAAACAATACTGCCCTGCAGGGATTTACTGCCGCCCGGGAGCAGCTGGGTCACGGCGCTGGCGGTCATGGATTTGCCGCTGCCGGACTCGCCTACCAGTCCCACAATCTCGCCGGCGTGTACCGTCAGGTTTACATGGTGCAGGATGGGGATCAGCTCCTGCTCCTTGCGCAGGGTGACGTTTAAATTTTTAATTTGTAAGATGGGAGCAGCGGTGGCCGCGCCCGTGGTTTTAGTGTCTGTGCTTGTCATTTTTTATCCTTGTTTACGCTGTGTTACCACAGCTTTTTAACCTTGTTTGCTCTTGGGGTCCAGGATATCCCGGATGCCGTCGCCTAATAAGTTAAACCCTACTACCGTCACCAGGATGGAAAGTCCCGGGAAGGCAGCGTACCACCACTGGTCGATGGCATACGCCCGGGCGGAGTTAACCATGGCGCCCCATTCAGGCGTGGGCGGCTGAGCGCCCAGACCGATAAAGCTCATGGACGCCGCCATCAGGATGGCATCGCCCAGACCCAAAGTCATCTGCACCATGATAGGCGTCAGGGAGTTAGGAATAATATGTTTCCAGATAATCCAGAAGGGCGGTGCGCCAAACGTGCGGGCAGCTTTTACATACTGCCGCTGTTTTAAGCTCAGCACCTGTCCCCGGACCAGACGGACATACACAGGTATCTTGACGATGGAAACCGCCAGCATGGTATTGAACAGTCCCAGGCCTAACGAAGCCGTTAACGCCAGGGCCAGCACCATGGACGGGAAGCTTAACACCATATCGCTGACAGACATGATCACATTATCCACCTTGCCGCCGGCGTAACCGGAAATACTGCCGAACAAGATGCCGAAGAAAGCGGATACGCACACGATGGCAATGCCCACGGAAACAGAAATGCGGCAGCCGTACAGCACCCGGGTAAAAATATCCCGGCCCATCTCGTCCGTACCGAAGAGATGTTTCAGCTCCGGCGCTCCCAGACGGTGGGGTACATCAATCACGTTAGGATCGTAAGGCGCAATAAGAGGCGCCAGTATGCCGGCCAAAATTACTAAGAGCACGATACCGGCGCCGATGGCGGTAAGCCGGTTGTATTTTAAAACTTTCAGGGCGCGTTCTGTGAAACTCATTTGTCCACCTCCCTGATCTGCGGATCCAGGAAGCGGTATAACATGTCCACGATAAAGTTAATGAACACGTACACGCAGGACACGATCATGGTAAAGCCCATGATGGCCGGGAAATCCAAAAAGGTAATGGCTTCCACCACATACTTGCCCATGCCGGGCCAGGCAAAAATTGTCTCGGTAATAATAGCGCCGGATAGCAAATCGGCCAAAGTCAAACCTGCGATAGTGACCGTAGGCAGCAGCGCGTTCTTTAAAGCGTAGTGGTACAGGATACGCCGGGTAGGAATGCCGCAGGAACGGGCCGTGCGGATATAATCTTCCTCCAGCACGTCAATCATACTGCTGCGCACCTGCCGGGCAATAATCGCCAGCTGCACATACGCCAGGCACACCGCCGGCAGGATCAGATGGTGGATGGCGCTGATAACCACGTCCATCTGGCCGGCAAACAGCCCGTCTAAAATATACATACCCGTCACCTGAGGCGGCGGTGTCATAAACGTATCCAGCCGTCCCGATGCCGGGAAGATAGGAATCCACTTATAAAAAATAATGAGCGCCACCACGCCGGACCAGAACAACGGTGTAGACACACCGATGAGAGAAACGATACGGCACAGGTGATCGGGCCACTTGTTGCGATGCACGGCGGCCACCACGCCCAGGATGATACCGAAAATCACGGCCAGGAACATGGCGGACAACGTCAGTTCCAAAGTCGCAGGGAAAAACTTTTTCAGTTCGGAAGATACCGGCTGCTGGCTGCGGATACTGATACCCATATCCCCATGCGCCAGTCCGGTCACATATTTATAGTACTGTTCCGTCAACGGGCGGTCCAGTCCCAGTTCCACCCGGGCCCGGGCCAAAGTTTCCGCGCTGGCCTTATCGCCTACCATCATCCGGGCAGGATCGCCGGGTATGACGTGACTTAAAGCAAAGGTAATGATGGACACGCCGATCAAAACCAGGAGCAGATGTATGATTTGGTTCCGGATATAATGAAAAGAAAACAAAGAAAAACCCCCAAGCGAAAAAAATAAATTTATACCTTACAGATTATACCACAAAGTGCACGCTGAAAAAACAGGTAAAACGTGACGGCTCCCGCCGCCACGTTTTGCACCTGTCCTGTCTGCTAACAACTAAATCAAACTTGAGCCCGCACTTCCAGCTTGCACTTAAGACTTGCTCATATCCTCAAAATTATACTGGCCGTCGGTCATCGGATTATACACAAAGCCTTTGACGTTGGCACGCTGCGGCACGATAGTACTGGTCTGGAAGAGCAGGATGTAACCGGCTTCGTCCACCACGATCTTCTGTGCCTTCTGGTACAGTTCGGTACGCTGCTTCTGGTCGGTAACTTCCACGGCCTGACGCAACAGCTGGTCTACGGTAGGATTCTTGTAGAAGCTGCGGTCACCGGAAAGGCCGAACATCTTGCTGTCATACCAGCAGTTCATGAACATGTACGGATCAGAGAAGTCAGGACTCCAGCTGCCTAAGCAAATCTCAAAGTTGCCCTTGTCTACCCGCTCACGCAGTGTAGCCCAGGCTACCTTATCCAACTCGCACTTGATACCGGCTTTTTGTAAGCTGTTCTGAATCAGCAGCGCTTCTGCTTCCCAGAAAGTCTTGTAGTTGGAATAAAGCAGATGCACGGTCAAATCTTTTTGTCCGGATTCCGCTAACAATTGTTTAGCCTTCTCCACGTTGGTAGTGTAACCCGCCAGGGACTCATCATAACCCCACATTCCTTTGGGGATAGGTCCCTTCATGGGTACGCCCTTGCCCTTTACACTGCCGTCGATGATGGCTTTGTAGTCCATGGCGTAGCTTAAAGCCTGGCGCACTTTCACATTATTGAGCGGCGCCTTCTGGTTATTCACATACAGGTAGCTGACCAGGAAGGTGGGATACTCGCCAATCTTGATATCCTTATTCTTTGCCAGCTCATCCATCTGCTCCACAGGGATGCCTTCCGCCATGTCCAGATCGCCCTTCTCTAACTGCAGGCGCTGAGCGCTGGCATCTTTAATAACCTGGAAGATAACTTTTTTCAGAGCCGGTTTCTTGCCCCAGTATTTATCATTAGCCGCCAGGGTCACATGCTGGCCCCGGGCCCATTCGCTTAACTGATACGCACCGCTGCCCATGGTGTGTTCTGCCAGGTAGCCGGTAGCGTTATCATCACCCTTGGCCTTTTCCATGACCTTGGGATTAATAATGCTGGCGCCGCTGGTAGCCAGTGTGTACAAAAACGGTGCAAAAGGTTTGCTCAGCGTAAACTTAACCGTGGTAGCATCCACCGCATCCACCGTCTTTAAAGTTGGGAAATAATCAGAAGGACCCTTCTTCATCTTCAGCAGACGGTCAAAGGAAAACTTGACAGCTTTGGCGTCTACCGGGGTGCCGTCCGGGAACTTGGCATCCTTCTTCAGTTTAAACGTCCATACCAGGCCGTCCGGAGATGCCTGCCAGCTTTCGGCCAGGCTGGCTTCTACCTCGGAGCTGGCCTTGTCGCCCACCGTCTTATATTTTACCAGGCGGTCATAGCAGGGATAGCTGATGGCCCAGCTGCCGTTATCCATAGAAACTGCCGGATCCAGGGTAGCAGATTCAAAAGCCGTGCCTAAAACCAGGGTATCTTTAGGCGTCTTGGCACCACCGCCGCCACTACCGCTGCCGCCGCAGCCGCTCAAACTGGCAGCCAGTAAACCCGCCAGCACCACCAAGCTCAGTTTCTTCAAACTCATACAAACCCCTCCCACCTTATCAGGATGACCAAATTTGGTTTCTAAAATAACAAAGGAGCCCGGTCTCCGTATCCAATTACGAAACTTAGGCTCCTTTGCCACTTTGACTACTTTTATTCTCCTGCGGCAGTAAAAAATCCTGCTGCAAGTTTATAGTTTTTGCAAAAAAATGATGTTTTTTTATGTTTTTTGTACACCTGTACGCAGGATTCTCCTGCTAAAATACTTTTTAGAATTCGTGTCCGCAATTGCAAGACAGGATTTACTGCTGCTCAGATCCTGCAACAAAACCCTGTTTAGCTCCCGTTACAACACCCGGTCCCGGTACATCTTACGCTCTTCAAAAAAGACCGGAACCAGACCGCACTCTTTAGCCAGTACCGAAGCTAACGCCAGACGTCTGGCCACATGGGTCTTGTTGTGAGCGTCGCTGCCCACGGTGCAATAGCGTCCTCCCAGACCGGCATAGCAATGGCCGATGTCCAACATGGTCCTGATAGCCTGCTGGTTATCCAGACGCCGGGTATTAAATTCCAGCGGCAGCTTACGTGCCACCAGTTTACCCAGCAGCTGCTGGTACAACTTCAAATGTTCTTCCAGATGCAGTTCCTGTTCCGCACCGGTATAAGGCCAGTAGCGGCAGATATAATCAATGTGGGCAAAAGCATCAATATTTTTGTGACTGTCCACACAGGCAATAGCAGTTTGCAGATACAGCTCCTCCGCCTGTGGCTGGGTCAGACCCTGGTACGCCTTTTTGTAATACAGATCCTGCTTGTTCATCATATGTACGGCGCCCAGCACGTAATCAAAAGCGTAACCCTGCGGTACCGCATCATCTTCTGCCGCCAGGTGGGGCTGCATGCCCACCTCGATGCCCAGTAAAAGTTTTCCCGGTTTGCGCATCTTTTTATATTCTGCAAAATAAGCGTCCCGGTCAAAAATAAATTTCTTGGGGTCGCCCGGGTATTCATAATCCCAATGCTCGGTGACTATCATGCCCCGCTTCGGTTCATCCTTCACCTGGCTCCAGGCCTGCTCCAGCGTCATAGTAGAATCACTGGAAAATCCACAATGCACATGGGTATCAAACATGTTGCCGCCCCCTCACACGTTGAAGCGGAACTCGACCACATCGCCGTCCTGCATCACATAATCCTTGCCTTCCATGCGTACCAGGCCCTTATCCCGGGCAGCCGTTTTGCTGCCACAAGCCACCAGATCCTTATAGCTGACAATCTCGGCCTTGATAAAACCACGTTCAAAATCCGTATGAATCTTGCCGGCGGCCTGTGGCGCCTTCATCCCGATGTTGATAGTCCAGGCCCGGCTCTCCATCTCGCCGGCGGTTAAGAAAGTCTGCAGGCCTAAAAGCTTAAAGCCTGCCCTGATCAGCCGGTCCAGACCGGCTTCTTTCAGGCCCATCATCTCTAAATATTCCTTGGCTTCGTCCTTCTCCATCTCAGCGATGTCGGCTTCAATCTTGGCGCTGATGGTGATCATCTGGGCGCCTTCTTTTTTTACATACTCTTCCAGTTTTTGCACATAGGGGTTAGCGCTGGCATCCGCCGCTTCGCTTTCAGCCACGTTAGCCACATAAATCACCGGCTTCATGGTCAGAAGATGGGCATCATACAAAGACGCCTGCTGCTCTGCGGTCAGTCCCTGCCCCCGGGCGGGAATAGCTTCGCCTAAAGCGGCGTTGACTTTTTTCAATAATTCCTTAAACTCGGCGGCTTTCTTGTCGTGCGCCTTGATTAATTTTTCTACCTTAGGCAGTTGTTTTTCAATGGATTCCATATCTGCCAGACAGAGTTCGGTGTTGATAATCTCAATATCCCGCACCGGATCGATGCTGCCTTCCACGTGAGTAATATTGCCGTCTTCAAAACAGCGGACCACTTCACAGATGGCATCCACCTCGCGGATATGGGACAAGAATTTATTGCCCAGGCCTTCGCCCTTGCTGGCGCCTTTCACCAGCCCGGCGATATCCACGAAGCGCATGGCTGCCGGCACAATCCGGCCGCTGTTAAACATCTTGGATAAAACGGTCAAACGTTCATCAGGAACATCAACCACGCCTACGTTGGGCTCAATGGTGCAGAAAGGATAGTTGGCAGCTTCGGCGCCGGCTTTGGTAATAGCGTTGAACAGGGTGCTCTTGCCTACGTTGGGCAGGCCTACGATACCCATTTCTAAATTTGTACTCACTTGCATCGCTCCTTAACTATATTTACTGTCATACATGTATAATCTCTGTATCATATAATTTTACAATATTCGCGGGGATTAAGCAACTATGACAGAGAGAACAATTTTGCATTGAGGAACACGACGGGACGGGGGCGCTTTTGTTTCCGCTCTCGGCTGCGACATGCTTGATTAATCGTAACCGTTAGCCGCCGCGGCGTTACGCGGCTTTGTCGTGTCGCAGCATAGGGCTGCACAAAAGTGTCCCCGTCCCGTCTTCTACCACACTCGCACAAAAATTACTCTCCGCCTTTTTATCTATCACAGTATAGATTGTATCACCTGCATGCCAATAGCCACGCAGATTAAGCCGGCGGTGACGCTAAGGGTAATGTTGGCGATGGCGTAAACCGGGTGCAGGAAAAGCAGGTTGAAAGTTTCCAGGGAAAAGGTGGAGAAGGTGGTGAGACCTCCCAGGACACCGGTGATGGCAAATAGTTTTAGGAACATGGGCAGCTCCGGATGCCTGTGAAAATATCCGGCCAAAAATCCGATGCACAAGCAACCGAGAAGATTGACGATAAGGGTACCGTAGGGAAAAGCAGGTGCTTTATCCCCGTACACCGCCAGGGTGATCAGATAACGGAGCAGGGCGCCGAGACCGCCGCCTGCCAGAACCATAAACATGTCTAAATACATTTTTTCTCCTTTGGGCATAAAAAAGCTGATGCCCTCTTTTTATTAGAAGTCATCAGCTTAAAAGCGGTTTCAGCTACGCTGCGGGAGTACTTCATTCCCGTGGTTGTCATTATACCAAACTTTAGCGCCGGGCACAAGATGCCAGATTCTCAAACATGGTCTTG
>CAXYYS010000056.1:0-13066 GCA_964293585.1 uncultured Acidaminococcales bacterium | reverse complement strand
AAACTGTTGGGGCCGTCTGCTTTTGTTTTTTAGGGAGCATCCTTATAAGGTCTGCCAAACATTTATAGTATGTCCCTGTATCACCTCTGCGCGCAGAGAATGCATGCGAGATAATCTCGTTGTTAAAGGTGTCCACAAGTAACGTCCACTCATAGTTCCCTTTCTTCGTCTTGAGGATAGTCATGTCTGACACAACTATCTGCAATGGTCTTTTGGCTATCCATTTACCTTGCACGATATTTGGTAACCTAACGCTTTCCGCTCCAGGCTTTCTGTATTTATAATGGCGTACCAGAGAATAAATCTTTGCCTGCTTGCAACACTTATGGGCCAGATTATCTGAGAACTTCCACCCGGTGTTTTCACGTATGGCTTGAGCCAAGCGGTGATATCCCCAAGTCTTATGCTTTAAGTGGAGCTCTTTCAGCATTCCGGTAAGGACCTGCCTGTTGGTTTCATAGCTATTTAGCTTTCCGTGACGCGAACGCCATTTGTAGAATCCGGATCTGTTTACGCCTAATACCTTGCAAAGAAGCATCACGGGATATCTTATTTTGAAGGCTTCGATGATTTCAAAATCTGCCCTTTGCCAATAACGTATTCCTTGTTTGCACCAACTCCTCTCACAAAGTAGCCTTTTTTTAGGCGTGCGAGTTCCAATTCCTGTTTAAGTATGATTAAACGTAAGCGTTCTACCTCGCTCAAAGACTTGCTTGTATGTAAGGCTGCAAATTTATTACCCTTATGTGATTCAAGGGCAACTTCACCCTCTTCTGCATAACGTTTACACCAAGCACTCACTAGGGTATGATTGATGTGCTCTTTCTTCTCTATTTTCCTAATGGGAATATGCTCTTCTAGATGCATTTTTACAATTCTAAGCTTTTCTTCTTTTGTCCATTTATGATGAGGAACACCCTTTAAACATCCCATGGTTTTCTCCTTTCAAATACAAATCCTATATCTATTTAAGCATAAAAAAGAGTAGACATCCATTTTTTTATGAATGTCTACTTAAAGTTTACCAGTTCACGAGTCCATAGGCCGAGCGGCTTTCTGTTTATGTGCGCTTAATTTTAATCTCGGCAAACCCCCTGGCTCACGTTGACGATAAAATCCTGCACGTTGGTCACGATAGTCTTCACCGACAAACTTCCCCTGTCCCGCAATTTATTTACGGCAAACTCTGAAATATCTACAGAGTAAAAGAAAGTAGGACGCACCCGCCCCTCCCTGACCCGGTAAGAAGGAAACATGTTTCCCGTGGCAATTGTATGTAGCATCGAAGCCATACAGATTACCGTCGTTGCTCCCTGCAACATACTGCGCATAGCATCCTGCCCTGCATAAACATCTCCGTAAACTTCCGGCAGAGGCCCGTCGTCACGGATGGAACCTACCAACACATACGGAATCTTCTTCTCTGCACAGGCCACCATGATACCGTCGCCCAGATGTTCCTGCCGGATAAATTCAGGTATGCTTCCATAAAGCCGTACCTTATTAATAGTATCCAGATGATTATAATGTCCCAAAGGCACCAGCTTCTGCGTATACACATCCTGTCCCAGGGCTGTTCGTAAATAGGATGCCTCCAGGTCATGTGTCGCCAGAGCATTACCTGCCATCAGTCCGTCCACAAATCCCTGCCTTATCAGCTTGGCAAAAGCCTGCCGGGAACGTGCATCAAAAGCACATGCCGGTCCAAGGACCCAGATAATCTGACCATGCTTTTGTTCATGCTCCAAGAGCGCATAGATGGAATCGTAATCGCGAGAATAAGATGTTTCCCGGGAACGTCCCTGCCGGAAAGCAAACACGTCCTGGCTTTCCGGTTCTGCCGCAAAAGCACGGGAATGCACAAAAATGCCTTCCTTACCTTGTTCAGTTCTTCCTACTACTACCAGGTCACCCTGCAGCAGATTTCTAAATTCCACTACCTGTATTGCCTGCCGCTTATAAACAGCCACACAATCCATGCGGCTATCAGCAGCTAAAAGCCATTTCCCATCTATTTTAAAATATTCCGGGAAAATAGACATTGCATGATAATTCTCCGGAGCCACACCCTTTTTAGGTGCTGGCACCAGCTTCACATCCGGAGCCGCCTGGAAACGAGCCTGTGTAAAATCAGGTTCCAGATACGGCGGCATCTCCCACACCATGGATAACCCCTCCAATAGCCTGGCTATAAAGCCAGAGCTTTCTCTATCAGCCTAACTAAAACATTACAACCATGTACCATGTCCTCATGTTTAAAATGCATCTCCGGATCATGGAGTCCTGGGCCCAGGTCGCAACCTAATCCCAAGAAAGCTGTTTTTAACTTTGGTAACTGTAACGGATAAAAATTAAAATCTTCCCCCACCGTAGTAGACCGGACAGGTAAAAGTCCCTCTTCGCCTACTTCCTCTTTGATAGCTGCACGAGCAAGGTCTACCAGTACCTGATCATATTCTGAGGCGGGGCAGGTACCTTCTATTCTTGTCTCAGCCTGGACTCCGTAAGCTGCTGCAACTGCTTGTACCGTAGCTATAACTCTGGCTCTTAACTGCTCCATTTCTGAATTGGATGTAGAACGCAAATCAAAACCCAGTTCAGCCTTAGCGGGAATAATATTGAGCGTTGTCCCGGATTGAAATTTAGTAGTCTTCACACTGCCACCTAGTAGCGGGTCAGTATGCAAAGCATTAACGGCGTTAACTACTGCCGTACCCGCATCCAGGGCACTAATACCCAGATGAGGCTGACTTGCATGGGCGGCCCTGCCAGTCAAGACAGCACTAATCAAAGTACAAGCCGTCCACTGAACGCAAGGAATTATTTCGCCAGACTTAGCCATGGTCAGCGGCATCACATGCTGACCAAAAAGATAATCCACCTCGTCTAAGGCACCTGCCTTCATCATAGCGAGGGCACCCTGTCCGATTTCTTCCGCCGGTTGACAGATGATTTTCACTTTGCCACGAGAAATACCCGCAGCCGCTAAACGTTCCGCCGCTACCAGTACCATCGCCATATGGGCGTCATGTCCACAGGCATGTATGCCACGCATAGTTCCGTCCGGCTGTTTAAACAACAGGCAATCCATATCGGTACGCAAAGCAGCTACCGGTCCGGGACTGCCGCTATCAAACACACCGACAACTCCGGTTCCTGCTACCTGTTCCTTTACCATATAACCAGCTTTTTTTAAGGCTGCTGCCAGATAGGCTGCCGTCTTAACTTCTTGAAAAGCCGGTTCCGGTATTGCATGTAGTTTTTGCCAAACCTCGTTTAAACGCTGAGCCACATCGTCCATAACAGACATACCTTTATTCTTTCCAACCAATATAAACTGAACCAGGGAATTTTTCCTTGATGAACTGAGCATTTTCCTTGGACTGATAAATCTTTCTAAACTGTTCCAAGCGCGGATCTTTCAAAGTATCTTTCCGTACAGCCACGATATTAACATACAGAGAATCCGCTGTTTCCTTAACAATAGGATCCTTGGCAGGATCTAATCCGGCATTCATTGCATAAGTCGTATTAATAGCCGCACAATCCAAATCATCCAGGCTCCTGGGAATAGCTGCTGCTTCTAATTCAATAATCTTAAAATGATGCGGATTTTCAGTAATATCCTGAATGGTAGTACTGATATTCTTGCTATCCTTGACCTTAATCAACCCGTTATTAGCCAGCAGCAGCAAAGAGCGACCACCGTTAGTAGGATCATTAGGAATACCGATTTTAGCTCCATCCGGAATCTGTTGGCCCGGCTTTATTTTCTTAGAATAAATATTAATCGGGAACAAAGCAGTGTTAAAAGCCTTGACCAGATCAAACTTTGGCTCCTTTTTCAAGGTTGCTTTTAAAAATGGTTCATGCTGATAACAATTAGCCCAAATTTCCCCCTGAGCCAGAGCAGTATTGGGCGTCACAAAATCGCTGAACTCCACGACCTCAATCTTCAGACCCTGCTTCTCTGCCAGCTTTTTCACATTATCCATGATGATAGCGTGCGGTCCTGGATTAACCCCCACCTTCACCGGCTTAGAATTATCAACAGCCCCGGGCTTTGGGCTATTACCACAACCAAAAACAGCCAATGTAGTTACACAAAGCGCTGCCGCAACCAACAACTTAACATATTTGTTCATATTCTTTCCCCCTCTTTTCCTATTCTAATTCCAAACCTACCAGAATAGTATAAAATCATTTTAGCACAAGTCTTACAAAAAAATAACCCCTTTGCTCATATTTATTTGCTTTTCTTTAAAATTTTAAGCAAGCAGATTTTACGGCATTTCCCCCAAATTTTCGGCTTCAGAATATAAAAAGCGCCCTCTGCAAGAGGACGCGTAAACATTACTGGCGGAGCGGGTGGGATTCGAACCCACGTGCCGCGAACGGCTAACGGATTTCGAGTCCGCCTCGTTATGACCACTTCGATACCGCTCCAATTATTTTGAACTTTTATATTATAGCACAGAAAAATCTATTTACCAAATCTAATCATAACTTTTTATTGTTTCCTTACGGTCTTATCAAAAAAATCTTTTAGTAGTTGGGCGCACGGGTCTTCCAGAATCCCGCCAACAACTTCAATTCCTCTGTTTACATAAGGATGCGTCAGGATATTAAAAACGGATTCTACGCCGCCAATCTCACTATCATGACAGCCAAAAACTACCCGCTTGATATGACTGTTTAAGATAGCGCCACAGCACATCGGGCATGGCTCCATAGTAACATAAATTGTGGCGCCGTTTAAATGCCAATCATGTTTAGTCCGGCCAGCTTCTTTAATAGCGATTATCTCTGCATGTGCCGTTGCATCACACCAGGAAACAGTCATATTATGACCTACGGCAAGCACATTACCATTCTGGACGATAACAGCTCCTACCGGTATTTCTCCGGCCTCAGAACTTTTTCTAGCTTCTGCCAGTGCAATCTCCATAAAGTCGACATCATTCATCCTGGCTCGCCTCCTGTTCTTCCAAAAGGGTTTCCCAACGCTCCATTAAAGCATCTATCGTTTTGACATACTGTTCTCTTTCCAAAGCCATCTGCCTGCTCTTAGTCAGGTCCAGTTGATTTTCGGGAATAGAGATTTTTTTATCCAGGACGCTGAGCATGGCTTCCTGTTCTCGCAAGTTTAATTCTACCTTCTCCAGCAAATTTTGTAACTCCTGTGGACTATGATGGACCGAAGTGACCTTTTTTGCCTTCCTGCCGCCATGATCCTGTCCCCATTTGTTCGGAACTGGCTCCTGATGCGCCGCATCAGGAGGTAGTCCCGACCTGACAGGTTGAGGTACCGGAACTGATGCAACAACAGCTGACGCTTTCGCCTGTTCTGTCTGATAAAATTCCCAGCCACCTTTATAATCTTTAACCTGTGTACCTTCGATAGCCCAAATCCTATCCGCTATTTCCTGAACCAGATACCGGTCATGGCTGACCAAAAGTACCGTCCCGTCAAAAGTTGCCAAAGCCGCTTCCACTGTTTCCTTAGCCAAGATATCCAGATGGTTGGTCGGTTCATCCAGTACCAGACAGTTGGCTCCGTCCAGCACTAATTTTAAAAGCACAAGCCTGGCCTTTTGGCCTCCACTTAATGAACCAATCTTTTTAAAAACATCATCCCCATGGAACAGCATACCGCCTAAAAGTGAACGGGTCTGCCCATCTGTTAACCCGTATTCTGTTAAAAAATTATCCAGCAAGGTCTGCTCTGGATTTAGCCGCTCATAGCTTTGGGAAAAATATCCCAACTTAACCCTATTACCAATTTGCGCCTTACCATGTAGCGGCGGCAGCAGACCCAGTAAAGTTTTGAGAAGAGTTGTCTTACCTGTACCATTAGGACCGATAAGCGCCACTTTTTCTCCACGGCGTAAAGTCAGGTTCAAATTTTTAAGCAAAGTCAGACTGCCGTAACCTATATCCAGATCTTCCATAATCAGTATACGTTCCGCCGCTTCGCTGGCCGGCGGCAACCGCAGGTTAAATTCTTCATTTTCTGCCGGGGCTTCCAAACGTTCCAACCTGTCCAGCCTGGATTGCCTGCCTCTGGCCATCTTACTTTTAATGCCGGCCTTAAAACGCCGGATATATGCTTCCTGAGCCGCTATATAATCCTGTTGGGCGTTATAGGCTGCGGTCTCTGTTTTTACCTGTACCGCCTTTTGTTCAAGATAACGGCTGTAATTACCGGTAAAAGATTGCAGTTGTCCCTTTTCCATTTCCAGAATTCTTGTCGTCACATGGTCCAGAAAAGCCCGGTCATGGCTTACGATGAGCAGGCCTCCTTTAAATTCTTGCAAATAACCTTCTAACCATTCCATCATCTGCATATCCAGATTATTAGTCGGTTCATCTAAAATCAAGAAATCTGGCGCGCTGACCAGCGCAGCAGCTAACATCATCCTGGTCTTTTGTCCACCGGAAAGTTCCAACGCATTATGTTTCCAGGTTACTTCCGGAAAAGCCAGACCTAATAAAACTTTCTTCAACCTGGACTCATACCCGTATCCATCCAGATGTTCATATAACTGAGTTGTCCGGGCATATTCCTGCAAAACACTTTCCGTACCGGCACTAATCATTTTTTCCAGTTCCATCAAGCGTGACCGCAACTGCAAAATCTCCGGGCAGGAATGTAACATAAATTCCCAGATACTTTCATCCTTGATGCCAGCGAAACCTTGTTCAACATGTCCTAACCGCAAACCTGGTTCAAAACTAACCGTGCCTCTATCAGCCCAGTCCGGATTTAAGAGGCAATTGACCAGCGTAGATTTACCGCTACCGTTGACACCGATCAATCCTACTCGTTCGCCCTTATCAATCATAAAACTAATGTCTTTAAAAACTTCCTGGGCGCCAAAAGCCTTGGCCAGATTGGCAACTACTAATTGCATACCGTTTCTTTTCTCCCCGCACTTAAAAATAAGCAGGCCGTTTACACAACCTGCTTGCTAACCTTATGCTTGCGTATAACCTTCTGGATGAGCCACGTGCCACTTCCAAGCTGTCGCAATTATTTCCTTAGTAGTGCTATGCTGCGGCTGCCAACCCAATTCTTGTCTAATCTTGGCCGAAGAGGCAATTAGGATTGCCGGATCACCAGCCCGTCGAGGTTCTTCTACGACTTTAAAATCTTTTCCCGTAACCTTTTTAGCTGTCTCAATAATCTCCCGGACACTAAAGCCGTCCTCTGACCCCAGATTAAAGACATTACTCGGCCCGCCCTTTAACAAATACTGGAGTGCCAGTACATGCGCATCAGCCAAATCGCAAACATGAATATAATCTCGCAAACAAGTTCCATCTGGTGTCGGATAATCCGTACCGTAAATTGCCACCTGTTTTCTCACACCCTGAGCCGTTTTTAAGACTAGGGGAATCAGATGTGATTCAGGATTATGGTCTTCACCGATATGGCCGTCCAAAGCAGCACCTGCCGCATTAAAATATCGCAGAGCCACGTAACGCATCTCGTAAGCCCTATCATAATCTTTCATCATACCTTCAATGACCATCTTTGTACGGCCATAAACATTGGTCGGCTGCAAAGGAAAATCTTCCTTAATGGGAGTTGCCGCCGGTTCACCGTAAACTGCCGCCGTGGAAGAAAAAACAATCTTATCTACACCAGCACCCCGCATCGCTTCCAATAAGTGCAAAGTACCTTCAACATTATTAAAATAATATTTAGCAGGCGCGGTCATAGATTCACCAACCAGACTCGAAGCTGCAAAATGAATGACAGCATCAATATTAAACTGTTCCAGAATATGCCGGACAAATTCCACGTTGTGGATATCGCCTTCCACCAGCTGCACATCCTCTGGTACGGCCGCCGCATGGCCAGTGGACAGATTATCATAAACAATAGGTGTAAACCCGCGCTTTTTTAATTCTGCCACCACATGCGAACCAATATAACCGGCACCACCGGTAACCAAAATATTCATAGTTCAAACTGCCTCACAAATTTATTTTTCTTTTTCATTTTTCCTTAGCAACCACGCCACGCAAATAATTTAAGAATTTTTCCCGTAAATCACCTCGACGCAAAGCGTATTCCACGGAGGCTTCCAAAAAACCCTCTTTATCGCCCACATCATAACGACGGCCGGCAAAATTATATGCATAGACCGGTTGCAAACGCGCTAACTCTTTTAATGCATCCGTCAACTGAATCTCATTACCTCGTCCCGGTACTGTATGTTCCAGAATAGAAAATATTTCCGGAGTGATAATATAACGTCCTAAAACTGCGAGCCTGGAAGGAGCTTCCTGTACCGTGGGTTTCTCCACCATATCGCGCACCCTGAAGCAACGCGGATTCGTAGTTGCTTCTGCAGCCACAATACCATAAGCTGAAACCTTTTCTTCTGGTACTTCCTGAACTCCTAGGACACTAGCACCTGTTTTATTATATTCTGCAATTAACTGTCCTAAGGCCGGTTGCTGATCATTATATACCACATCATCGCCTAAAAGTACCGCAAAAGGCTCGTCACCGATAAAATGCTTGGCGCACAAGATGGCATGACCTAAACCACGCGGTTCTTTCTGCCGGATGTAATGAATCCTAATATCAGAAATCTGCTTAATCATCTGCAGTAATTCAGTCTTGCCGGTTTCCTGTAAAGTTAATTCCAATTCTACGCTACGGTCAAAATGATCTTCAATGGCACGTTTGCTTCTACCTGTGATAATAATGATATCTTCGATACCAGAAGCAAGAGCTTCTTCCACGATATACTGGATAGTAGGTTTATCAACTATCGGCAACATTTCTTTAGGCGTGGCCTTCGTAGCTGGTAAAAATCTGGTTCCTAGGCCTGCTGCAGGAATAACTGCTCTCTTAATTGGTTTAAATTCCGTCATTACGCTTCTTCACCGCCTATGATAGTCAATAATTCTTTAGTCTTCTGCGCCAGCAAAACTTTATCACCTTTCGTCTCTACGTTAAGTCTGATTACTGGTTCTGTATTAGAGACACGAAGATTAAAACGCCATTTAGCATAAGCTACACTTAAACCATCCAGCTTATCCACCGTACCGTCATGATATTTTCCTTCCACCGCAGCCAGTACCGCTTTGGCATCAGCTACCTTGCGGTTGATTTCACCGCTGCAAGGATACATGGCCTCTCTGGCAGCCACCATCTCGTGTAAAGTCTTCCCGGTAGTTGAAATTAATTCTGTTACCAAAAGCCAGGGAATCATACCGCTGTCGCAATTAGTAAAACTACGGAAATAGTGATGAGAACTCATCTCTCCGCCATAAACAATTCCTTGTTCACGCATGCACTCTTTCATGAACGCATGACCACTCTTACACCGTACTGGCGTCCCCTGATATTGATCAATAATGGCTTCCGTGTTCCAGACCAAACGCGGATCATACATAATCTTGCTATGCGCTTCTTTTTGCAAGAAGCTTGCCGCCAACAGGCCTACGATATAATAGCCTTCAATAAATTCAGCTTTTTCATCAAAGAAGAAACACCGGTCAAAATCACCGTCCCAGGCAATACCTAAATCTGCCTTTTCGGCACGAACCTTGCTGGCCGTAGCTTCTCTGTTATTAGGAAGCAACGGATTAGGCACACCGTTGGGGAAATGACCATCCGGTTCAAAATTCACCTTCACAAAAGTAAATGGCAGATGCTTGGCAAGTTCGTTTAAAACAGCACCGGCTCCACCATTGCCAGGATTAACCACAATCTTTAAAGGACGCAACTTGGCTGTATCAATATATGTCAGTAAATGTTCAATATACGCTGGCATAATATTTTGAGTCGTCAGCGTACCGCGCTTAACACCTGTTGTCAGACCATGGGTAAAACTGGTAACGGCAACCTGCCGCTCAATATCCTTAAGGCCAGTATCCGCACTGACAGGACGTGCTCCCTGCGTCACCAGTTTCATGCCATTGTAATCAGCCGGATTATGGCTGGCAGTAATCATGATTCCACCATCAGCATGAAGATGGGCAGTAGCAAAATAAATCATCTCCGTACCGCATTGTCCGATATCAATAACCGCGACACCTGCGTCTCGCAGACCATCGCTCAGGGCTTGGAATAATTTTCTGCCAGTCAAGCGGATATCATTACCTACAACTACCGTTTTGGCCTTAAACATCTTCGCAAAGACATGCCCCACCCTGTAAGCAAGTTCTTCGTTAACTTCCGTAGGATAAATGCCTCTTAAGTCATACGCCTTAAACGCTTTTGTATTAAACATATACCTCGCTCCTTGGCTAAAATTTATTTTTGTTGCCCTTTACCCTGTGCCGGTTGGTTCATTTGCGGCTGGAAAACCTTGCAATCGTATAACTGCGGTTTACCGTTCGTCATTTTAAATACTGCTACAATCTCAATAACCTTCACCTTTTCAAACTGAGCAGCATATCTCAGGACACCGCCATCTTTAATCTTTTGGTAAATCAGCATCTCTTTATCCTGAAGCTTGCCCAAATCTTTACCCATGCTGGCAAAAGCTTCCGTATAAGCCTTCTCATCCAGGATCTTTTGATACTCTGTAGTCATATAAGGCTTAATCGCAGTATATTTTCCATTCAAAAAAATATCCACAATCTTTTCCTGAGCATCAAGTTCACTGCCATCCGAGCTGGCAAAACATACTGATGTAACCGCCAGCATGACAGCTATCATTACCGTCAATAATATTTTTCTCATAATTTCTCTCCCTGGCCTAAGCCGACTTATAAACCTTTTTCCATTCTTTCCATAGCTTCAATTGTATTCTCACGACTACCAAAAGCAGTCAGACGGAAATAACCCTCACCCATCTTGCCAAACCCGGCACCAGGAGTACCGACAATCGCCAGCTTTGACAGAAGGAAATCAAAAAACTCCCAGGATTTCATGCCATTAGGACATTGCATCCAGATATACGGAGAATGTGTACCACCGTAAAATTTAATATTCTTTTTCTTCAACCCTTCGGCAATAATGCGTGCATTTTCCTTATAGAAAGACAACATCTCGTGGCATTGTTTCTGCCCTTCCTGAGAAAAGACTGCCTCCGCACCGCGTTGAATGATATAGGCCGTACCATTAAATTTTGTCGTCTGCCGGCGCAGCCACATCTTATTCAGTTGCAGACTCTTGCCTCCCTTGGTTTTACGTACCAGCTCCAGAGGTACCACTGTATAACCGCAACGCGTACCCGTAAATCCGGCCGTCTTAGATAAGGAACATAATTCAATGGCACATTTCTTTGCTTCTTCAATCACGAAGATACTCCTTGGAATATCCGGATTGCTGACAAACGCTTCGTAAGCAGCATCATAAAGGATGACTGCCTCATTTTTCAAAGCATAATCCACCCATTTTTTTAGCTGCGATTTCGTATATGCCGCACCGGTAGGATTATTAGGAGAACACAAATAAATAATATCCGCTTTCACCTTATCATCTGGCATCGGCAAAAAATTATTTCCCGGATTCCCATCCATGAAGATTATCTTTCTGCCACACATGATATTCGTATCTAGATACACAGGATAAACTGGGTCCGGCACTAGGATGGTATTGGCATTATCAAAGAGATCCGTGATATTACCACAATCACTCTTCGCACCATCACTGATAAAGATTTCATTGCTTTGCAGTTTCACGTCAAAAGACGCATAATATTTTACCAGCGCTTCATGTAAGAACCCATATCCCTGTTCCGGCCCGTAGCCACGGAAGGTTTCTTTTACACCCATTTCTGCTACCGCTTTTTGCATGGCAGTAATAACTGCCGGTGCCAAAGGCAACGTCACATCGCCAATGCCTAACTTTATAATCTTCTTTTCCGGATGTGCGGCTGCAAAAGTATTAACCTTTTGAGCAACTTGTGAAAACAGGTAACTATCCTTGAGATGAGTATAATTTTCATTAACTAATGCCATTTTTATCCCCCACATAAATAAAATATAAAACAACGGTGCTCCAGACAACCGTTTGTTAACAAGTAAAAGACCACATCTTACTTTTCCTGAAAGACCGCCTCAGGAATCTCCATCAAACCATCAAAAACCTGCGTCGCAGGTCCCTGCATCGTTACTTCATCATCGTCTCCATAGGTAATTTTCAAAGTACCGCCTTTGGTGATGACATTAAGAGGTGTTCCTTTTTGACCTGCCTTACTCAACATTATTGAAGCCACAGCAACTGCACACGCGCCTGTTCCGCAAGCCATGGTTTCACCACTGCCACGTTCCCAAACCCTAAAACGAACCGTATTTTTGTCTACTACTTGCACAAACTCTGTATTTACACCCTCGGGAAACAATTTATGGTGTTCGAACTGAGGTCCCAACACCGGTAGATTTAAAGCATCTACATCATCCACAAAAGTGACATAGTGGGGATTGCCCATAGAAATGGCCGTGCCATTATAAACGATTTTTTCCTCATAAGTTTCTTTCAAAACCAAGCCCTGATCTACAAAAATGTAATGGTCGCTGATCATCGGAATTTCCGTGCACCTGAAAACTGGACACCCCATGGCCACAGAAGCTTCTGTCACCTTACCATCCACCACTGTTACCGTTACAGTCTTGATGCCACTCAATGTTTCGATAGTTATCTGTTTTTTATCCGTCAGACCCCGGTCATAAACATATTTAGCCACACACCTAATGCCATTGCCACACATCTTACCTTCAGAAGCATCCGCATTAAAAATGCGCATGGAAAAATCGGCTTTGGTAGAAGTTCCGATAAGGATGAGACCATCGCTGCCCACAGAAGTACAACGCGGGCTGACATATTTAGCCACTGCACCGGGATTAAGTAAATTTTTCTCTAAACAATTAACATAGACGTAATCATTACCACAACCATGCATCTTAGAAAAATTAAGTAACATCAGTAACCCTCCTGGTCTTTCTTTTTTGTAAAACTATACTTCACTTCCAGCTTCTTAAATATTGAAATTAGCTTACTACATATTTATATTATTATACCCTTTTGACACATTGCGCGTCAAGGAAAAGCGCCTTTTTCCAGCGATGAATTAAGTTCTCATACAAAAAAAGA
>CAXYYS010000055.1:0-13290 GCA_964293585.1 uncultured Acidaminococcales bacterium | reverse complement strand
GCCGCAGAAAATTCTGCTTTAGAAATTTCGGTTGGCGCAGAAAATTCTGCGGCCGAATTTTTTGTGGCCAGCGTCGCCATAATTTTTGCCAAATCAGAGGACGTGGCGGAATTTGCCAGCGTAAAAATTTGCTGCTCCGGATAATTTTGTTTATGTAAAAGATGTTTGGCAAAAGTTACATCGCCGGTCAGGATAAATGTCGAAGCTAACGGCTTAATCTTTTCGGTGTCAATACTTTTTTCTGTACCAGTAATCTTTTCGACGCCCGCCGTAACTTTTCCCAATAGTTCACACAGCTGCACCGTACGCAATTTGCGGTCTGGCCGGCAGTTTAACAAAACAACGGCCTGTTTACCACGGCCCACGTAGTGTTCCCACAGCCAGGCCGTAGAATCCGGATCGTTGGCGGCCAGGGCGTCGATAAGCCGCACCTTCTGTCCGGCTAACGTTACCGTACAAAGATGCAGGTTGCCTGCGTCCGGCGACGCCTGCCTCATCCCGGCTAACGCCGTAGCCGTGTCCACTCCGGCCAGATTGCAAACTTTCAAAGCCAGCGCCACATTTTCCGGCACCACCGGATAAGGAAAGCCCTCTAGCGCTGCCGCCGGCAGTTCCCTCTCGTCCGCCACCACCATGCTGGTACCCTGCAGGTGCGCCGCCAAAAGTTCTGCCGCCGCAGGTGTGGTTACCAACGTCCCGTTTTGGGGAATAGTGTTGGCCAGGGCCGCCGCAATATTGGCCAGCCCTTTGCCCATCACATCCTCATGGTCCGCCCGCACATTGGTGATGACACCGATATGAGATTTTATGAGCCGCCGCTCGCAAAAGTTTTGCAACTCCGGCTGGAGCGCCATACATTCAAAAACGATGGTATCCGCGCCTAAAGCCAACGCCTTGTTAATGAGACCGATGTTTTCCCGGATATTAGCCGGTCCCCGGCGCTGCAGCGGTTCTTCGCTGCCGTCCGGCAGGATGAGCTGCGCCGCCGTGCCGGTGGTCTTGGCTACCACCTTGCGGCCGCCGGCCCTTAGTCCCCCGGCTATCAGCCTGGTGACGCCGGACTTGCCCCGGGTGCCGTTCACATGGATGCGTAAAGACAGCTGCGCCAGATTATGTTCGTGGCGCCGGTTTTCCCGTAAAAGATACAGCAGCAGCAGCGCCAGAACGCCGGCAAAAAAGAGAATGAGTTCCATGCGCTGCGCTCCTTCCTGCAAATTTACTGCGCTATGATCCCGGTACCGTTAGCGATAATAAACTTAGCAATGGTAAAACTAAAATTAGTCCGGTCTTCCAGCGGCTGCTTATCACTGGTCTCGATGGTAAAGGCCGGCACTTTCAGCACCGTGTTGGCGTACCAGGCGGTACTACCCTTAACGGGGTTGGCCAGCACATTAAACTTTTTCTTGGGTTCCGTGATCTGCTTGTTAATAAACTCTATCGCATCCATAGCCAGGAAAGTGCTCTTGTCATCGGTACCGGGCAGGATGCTTTCGCCCACGGATTTATGGTTCTCGTAGTTAAAGGCATAGCCTTCGTGCAGGTCCAGCACCATGGCCACTTGGTTTTCCTTCATTAACTTGACGATGCCGTAGGTCAGCTGTTCCGCCGGCGTACCTTTTTCTTTGCCGGGATACGCCCGGTTCAAGTCGCCGGTCTCGGGGAGCGTGCGGATTTTTTCCTGCAGCGCCGTCTCGTTGGCCCTGGGCACCACGATGAGCGTACCCTTTAAGAGCGGCACGTCACAGAATTTTTTGGCCGCCAGGGCGCCCGCCGGTTCATTACCGTGCACACCGCCCACCACCAGGACCGCCGGTCCCGGTTTGGCCGATTTGTAAATGTAAGCCGGAGTAGCATACTTAGTCCCATCCATGAGCTTGATCACCGTGGTAGTCTTCTGAGGCGCCGCTTCCTGGGACAACCCAGCCGGTTTGGCTTCCGGCTTGGCCGCCGTTTGAGAGCCGGCGCCATCCTTAGCGCCGCAGCCCGCCGCCAGCACTAACGCCAGCAGGCTCAGGAAACAGAGTATTTTTTTGAACATAGTATCTCCCCCTATTTAATTAATTTTATAACAAAATAAAGAAACCCGCCACAGGAAAATAGACCTGCGGCAGGTTAAGTGTTAAAGCAACCGCCCGGCACCGCACACGCTGCTGAGTTCGCAGGCGCGCCGGCTGCCTGTCCGAGGTTTAGAAATAATAACCCAGGCCGTTTTGCAGCAGTTCGTTATAGGTGGGCACATTGGTGATGGTAATATGCTGAGGCTCTTTCTGGTCATACACCTTCACAAATTCCATGATTCCGGCAATATGCCGGCCGACGCGCTCTTCAATGGGATGGCCTTCATCCGTAAAGGGCACGAAGAGGCGGCCGATCTGGGCAGCTTTCACGTACAGGGGATCCTTGCCGGAAAGAATGCTTTCCGGAGAAACCTTGCCGCGCAAACGTCCCTGGGACGGATTCGGCGTTTCCATCAGGATGGCCAGGGTATCCGTGTAATCGCCCAGTTCCCGGTGGGTTAAACCGTGGAAATTTTTCGGCGACGGTTCCAGACGCATCTCGATACCATCCAGCTGCAGGTTCATCACAGCTTCGGCGGCAATAGGCATAGCCCGTTCGTGGGCCACCATGGCATTGATAACCGGATATTCCGGCGAAGACTCGTGCATATCTACAGAGATGTTGGCTTTTTCAGTCTTGATGACCTGGACCACACCGTAAGCAACTTTTTCGCTAAAGTTGCCGTCCTTGCGTCCGGGATAAGCCCGGTTCAGGTTACGGGTATCACTGCCGGCCAAAGTCTGACCGCTGCCCGCATGCACATAAATATCCGGGTCCGGCCACTGGTCGATAGAGTTGGTGGCCCGGGAACCAAAGCGGAACTTACGCTCGCCGGTCTTGGTCTTTACATAAATGTAGGAAGGCGTACCTTCCATGGGGTCCGCATGGCTGAAACCGCTGTTGTTCACCCGGGGAATGACAATCAGTTTGCCCTCCGTAGGCTTGGCCGTTTCTACCAGCAGGGTTGCCGCCAGGTATCCGGACGGTTCGTTAGGATGCGTGCCGCCGATAACCAGGATGGCGCCACCAGGCTTGCCGCTGTCCAGGACGAACACTTCCGTATCACCGGCAGTGCCCTTCAGACCGTCAAAATAATCACTTAAATGTTTTACAGCCGTCACGCCGGGACCAGACTTAATCTCGCAGGGAGTGCGTCTGGCAATATACTGGGGCGTTACCACCGCCAGCACGGCTGCCACGCCCACCAGCAGGACGACTGCTGACTTATAACTTCCGTTCATCATCCAGCCCTCCTTAAGCGATCATGGCCAGACGCAGCAGGCACGGGATCAACGTGATCGCCGCCATGACCTGCGTCTTAATATCTTTCTGGGTAAACATATCCCAGATGAGGAGTACAGAGATTACCGCCAGGATAATCTGATAAACTATTTTCATCAAATCCATATCAGCATCTCCTTTACAATACCAGCTTGGCAATCGGCTCGGCAAAATGAATCATCAGCAAACCGACTACGATAGCTACAGCAATGGGCACCGCGCAGGGCCAGATTAATTTTTTGTAATCCGGCTCCCCGATCACCTGGGCCGTTACTACCGGCGTTAAAGCTACCGGCGGGGTAAAGCTGCCCATAGCGGCGATGAGGGACAAAGCGGTGATAACCACGATCTGGTTGGAACCCAGCAGGGCCAGGGCAAAAGGTACGCCCAGCACGCTGGCGCTGCCAAAGACGGAGATACCGCCGAAAGCCGGCAGAGAAACGGCCATGCCTAACATGATCAGAGCTGCGGGCAGGCTCAGCATGCTGACCACGATGTAGCCTCTGAGGCCGATCAGGGTCATCACTTCCAGGAGCATGCCTACGCAAATCAAAAGGCAGACGATGGGCAGAATCTCATCCACGCCTTCCCGCGCCACCTGGGGCAGGGAGAATTTATGGCCGCCGCCCAGCAATGCCAGCAGGATGGCGATGGTAAAAGTCAAAGGCAAACTGGGATCAGGAATCTGCTGGGGGAAAATCTTGGGCACGATCATCAGGACTAACATCACGATGAGGGGCAGGTACAGTAAGAAACCGCTCTTGGTTTCCTGTTGTTTAAATTTTTCCACCACAGCGTTTAAATCTGCCTTGCGGGCGTACCCGTAACCCATGTACAGGGTGCTCAGGATTGCCAGCGGCAGGATAACCATCATTAAGATACCGTTAAAACCGATATAAGGAACATCGATGCCCGCGCCGATAATCATGACGATGATGTTAACCGGAGGAGCGATCATGCCGTAGACGGAAGCCATGGTAATAATGGCGCCGGCCACATGCCGGGGCATGTTCAGCTGCATCAGCACCGGGGCCAGGAGCACGCCTGTGCTCAAAACCGAGGCGGAGCAGGAACCGGTAATAGCGCCCGGGAACATGATAAGGATGGTGATGACGATAAGCAGGGCCAGAGGCGATTTACCAAAAGTCACGATAAGTTTTTTGGTCAGCGCCGCCAGCAGGCCGTTCTTTTCAATAACTTTCATAAAGATCATCGCCGTGATCAGCACCAGGGATACGTCCAGATAACCGAACATACCGTTGGTGAGATGCTCCAGCAGATCTTTGTTAAACTGTCCCGCCACCACTGCCAGGACGATACTGGTTATAGCCAGGGATAAGCTTACCGGCCATTTGAGCAGCATCACCAGGGCAAAGAAGACAACGAGCAGTACCACAATCAAAATTAAGTCCACAGAAGTTTCCCTCCTCTCCCATTAGAAGGCTCTAAACAGGAGCTTACAGGCGCAAAAATACCCGCCTGCGATTGTACAGACATTTTTTTTAAAAGTGTGGCAGCCCGTAACGAACCGGGCCGCCACCTTAAGGAGTGTTTTCCTGATTACTTGAAAGCTGCTTTCAGATATTTACCTACGTCGGCAACGTTAGTTGCGTAATCCATGGGCATCTTTTTACCGCTGGCAATATTGGTAAAGGCTTTATCCTTATCGCCGTCGGCAACGACTACCATGTAGCTGGCATCACTGATCAGAGGAATAAACTTGTCGGTCAGGTCGCCGCGACGGGCAGCGCCGCCTACATGCAGAGCCATGATGGGCATCTTCAGTTCCTTAGCCTTGGCAATCAGCGCCTTGGCCCGGTCCTGTTCCTGAGCCTGGTTCACACCGGCTGCACCCATGCCTTTGCTGCTGCCGCCGATAACCAGGATTAAAGTCTTGTTCCCGGTTAAAGCTTCCGGCTTAGCGGCTACATCGTACTTATATTTCAGCTGGCTGCGGTCCGCCAAAGCTTTGACCATCTGGGCATCAGCGCTCTGGCCGATACTGGTGATCAGGGCCGGCTGCTCAAAAATCGGAGCTTTTAAACCGGTAACAGCTGCCGCCGTGGTGGTAGCACTGGCCGCCGGCTTTGCCGCCGGGGCACTGGAGCTGCCGCCGCAACCTGCTACAAAAGAACTTGCTACTAAACATGCCAGGACACAACCTAAAATTGCACTTTTTCTCATTTTTCGGACTCCCTTATACTTAAATTAATTAATAACCAAATGCTTGGCCTGCACGTCTGGGATCGGCGCCGCCATGCAGCTTGCCGTCTTTGCCGTACATAACGCCCTGCACGCCGCCAAAATACAAATCGTTGGCTTCGTGTTGTTTGAAAGTATGGCCCATATCGGTCAAGGCTTTCATGGTTTCAGCAGTGAATACTTTTTCAATATGGGTTTCCTTGGCGTTGGGGTTATGGAAACGGCCAGCGTCGATAGCGGGTTGGATGTCCATACCGAAATCAAAGATGTTGACCAGGTTGTTGGCAATCGCGGAAATGATACGCGGGCCACCCGGGGTACCCATGGTCAGAACAGGTTTGCCATCCTTGTGAACGATAACAGGAGACATGCTGCTCAGCGGTCTCTTGCCAGGTTCCATGGAGTTGGATTTACCTAAAGCAGTGCTGAAATCGTCCATCTCGTTGTTCAGCATGATACCGGTGCCTTCAGGAACTACGCAGGCGCCGAAGAAATCATTAATCGTATGGGTAATGGTAATCATGTTGCCATCTTTATCAATGACGGAGAAGGAGGTGGTGCTGGCTCTCTCGTAAGGAATCGGATCGCCATACTTAACCTTTTCGCTGGTTGCTTTCTTGGGGTCAATCTGTTTACGCAGCAGCTCAGCATACTTCTTGTCCAGCAGGCCCTTGGTCGGAACTTTTACGAAGGCGGGGTCGCCCATGTATTGGTTACGATCGGCAAAGGCTAACTTCTGTGCTTCGATAAAGGTATGGATATAATCTGTGGAACCGGCTTTCATCTTGGCAATATCATAACCTTCCAGGATGTTCAGCATCTCGGCTACGGTCAGACCGCCGGAAGAAGGAGGCGGCAGTACGTCGATGGTATAGCCGCGGTACGTGGTCTGCAGAGGCTCACGCAGGATGGCCTTGTAGTTAGCCAGGTCCTGTTTGGTGATCCAGTTCTTGCCGTTCTTGGCATAAGCATCGACAATCTTGTCGGCAATCTCGCCTTTGTAGAAGACATCAGCGCCGCCCTTGGCAATCTTCTTTAAGCTTTCCACATATTCTTTGTTAATTACTTTTTCGCCCTTAGAAATAGGCAGGCCGTTCTTAATAAAGGTCTTTTCAAAGAACGCCTTGGTCACGGATTTGTCCATATGGGCAAAATCTTCTACGGCAATCTTGGCCAGGGTATCGTTAACGATGATACCTTTTTCGCCTTGGTCAATAGCAGGTTGGATCAGGTCAGCCCATTTCATGGTGCCGAACTTCTGGTTGATCATTTCCATGCCGCGCATCTGACCGGGTACGGCTACAGCCGACCAGCCCAACAAGAAATTAGCTTCGGGAATCTCACCCTTCTCATCCAGCTTGAAGAAAGAAGGCTTGGCAGCTGCCGGAGCGCTTTCCCGGAAATCTACCACATAAGCCTTTTTCTCTTTGGCTACGTAGAGGATGGCAAAACCACCACCGCCCAGGCCGCTGGCCTGAGGCTCTACCACACCCAGCATAAAGCTGGTAGCTACAGCGGCATCAAAAGCATTGCCGCCCTTTTTGAGGATCTCCACGCCTGCCTTGGACGCTAACGGATCGGCTGCAGCCACAACGCCGTGGTCAGCAACCACGCTGCGCTGTACCTTTTCACTTGCTGGCGCCGGGGCCGCCGGTTTTTTGTCTGCCGCCTGATTGGCACAGCCAAAAAGCAGCGTTGAGGTTAACATGAGTCCTGCGAGTACTGTTGATACTCCCTTTTTGAACATATCTTTCCCTCCCTTGTCGCTTGTGTCGGCTGTTACTTCTGAGAATTGCGAAAATTTCCGGTCCAGCCCTCTTGGTAACAGCCAACCTTCTTGTTTTTATTTTAACCCTTTTAGCGTCTGCCGCAAAGTTATTCTCTTATTTATCTGTTTTATCATCGTTCAGAGATGCAGCCGACGAAAACAACTCTTAGATAAATACTTCCTATGTATATAATTTGTCTAAAAAGTGCTATAATAATACTAAAAGTCGTATTAATTATAATTTACGTGAGGTGAGCATATGCATTATACCTGGTCTCAGCTCGAAAACTTCCTGCAGGAAGCTGTAGGCACCACGGTCATTTATAAAGTTCAGGGCGACAAACTTTTGCCCCTGTTATATACGCCGGACACTCCCGGTTTTTCCGGACTGACGGAACAAGAATATCTAAAACTGTACGGTCAGGATACCATCCCCGTGGTGGCGCCTGCCGACCTGCCCCTGCTCAGGCAAAAAATCAAAGCCGTCCTGGCCGGCGCCGGTTCCCGGGAAGCTACTTATCGTACGTATCACAAGACCCGGGGTTTCGTATGGACCCACGTTACCCTGAAACTGCTGGGTACCTATGAGCAGGACCCGGTACTTGCAGGCAGCTTTACCAACGTGTCGGATACACTTTCCTCTACCGGCATCCTATTAGATAATTCCCAGCAAATCATCTATGTCATCGAACGTACTACCTATGACCTGCTCTATGCCAACGCCGTGGAGCTGGCTGATAAACCGGCGCCGCCTTATCCGGGCCAGGCCTGTTATGAATACGTCCGTGGTAAAAAACAGCCTTGCGCCACCTGTGTCATGAACCAGCTGCAGGGCGACAGGCCCCTGGCAACGGAGTGGTATGACCAGGAACGAAACAAAACCTACGGTGTCAAGGTCGTACCCTTAAATTATTTTGGCAAAAATGCCGTAGCTTTTTTTATCAATGACTTGTCCAGCCATGTGAAAAATTTACGGGAAGAACGGGAGCGTTTTAATGAAACGCTCCAGACTTTACTGGCGGCTAATCCCGACTCCCTTTGTTCTTTCCAGGTTAATCTCACAAAAAATAAATGTACCAGTGAACATGGCGCCTCCCCCTATATCATGGACGTGCTCCACTCTGACACTGCCGACGGTCTGTTTGCCAACCTGCTGTCCATCATCCCGGACGCCGGTCATCTCCGGGACGCCCAAAAGTTGTTTGACCGGCAGCATCTGCTGCAAGCTTTTACCAGCGGCGCCGGCAACCTGTCCCTGGACTATCAGCGGCTGAATGAAGAACAGAAACCCGTCTGGGTCCGCACCTACATCAAGATGCTGCAGGATCCGGAAAGCCGGGATGTAATCGCCATCTTCAGTTCCCTGGATATTTCCCGGGAAAAACGGCGGGAGCAAATTTTTAAAATTTTTACCGGCGAAGAATTTGACTATGTAGCCCTGGTCTATATCCAGACGCGCCAGCTGGAATTTTTGAACCTGAGCGGCAAGCTGCACCCTAAATACCGGCAAGTCCTGGGCAAACCGGGACAGCTGTTTGATTTTGACCGGATGCGGCAGTTAGCCGTAGAGAACTGGGTGGCCGCCGAAGACCGGGAGATGTACCTTAAGGATAGCCCTTTGTCTGCCGTTATCCAGGGCCTGAAAAAGGACGGACACTACGAACTCAGTATCCGGGGTCACTACACCGGTCATCCGGAAGAATTCATGTGCCGCAAGATTCAGCATTATTATCTGGATGACGACCACGACACCATCCTCATCATCCAGTCCGATGTAACGGAAACCTACCGGCAGCAGCAACTTTTGAACGAGCAAAAGCAGAAACGGCTGGAGGAATCCATCCTGGATACTCTGGGCCGGCTGCCTTCCCCCGCAGTCCTGTTCCGGGTGATAAACGGCAACCAGACCCTGCCCGTCCGTTACTCCGATGAATTCTGCCGTTTAAAAGGCTGTACCCAGGAAAATATTCAAGCTTTTAACGGCAAGGACGGGTTTGCCCCCGTACATCCCGACGACCGGGAAGAACTGCGCCGGCATTTTGTCCCCGACGCGGCTGATTTTAAACCGCACCGGGCCATTTACCGTATCCGCACCCGTGACCGCGGTTATATTTGGGTCAGTGTCAACTACACGGGTCTGACCCTGGAAAACCAGCACTATCTGTATGCGGTGTACACCGACATTGATGATTTGAAAAAGCAGGAACAAAACCTGGAAGAAAAATATAATTCTGCCCAGGCCTTTTTGGATTCCGTGGCCGGCACTTATCTGGTCACCCGCCGGATTAACCTGACCCAAAACAAGGTAGAAGATTATAAAGGCACTTATCCCCTGGCAGATATTGAGGCAGCCCTTTCTTACGATGCTTCTATTCCAGTTTTTCTGCAACGCCTGCCCCGGGCAGAAGACCGCCGGGCCTGCGCCGCTTATTTTGACCGGCAGCACATGCTGCGCGATTTTGACGCCGGCAAAACTCATCAAATTCTGGATTTCCAGCTGTTAGATGAAAACGGGTGTCTTAAATGGGTACGGAGCAATAATACTCTGACCAAACGTCCTGACAGCGGCGATATTATTTTCTTTAACGCCGTCAGCGATATTACCCTGGCCAAGCTCACCCAGTCCATCATCGACCAGCTGGTACATAAGCAGTATGACTATCTGGTCTGCATCGATGCCTCCCGGGACTCTATCGCCTTGTTCATCCCCAACAGTCCTTCCTTTGACGACGGTTCCATCCAGGAAGGATCTCCCTATAAAGAAACCATGCTGCGCTACAACCGCATCTTTGTCATGGGGACCGACCTGGAAGCCTGTGACCACTTTATGGACATGGCGCACGTGCAGGAAGTTCTTAAAACCAAAGACCGCTGCCAGATGACGGTCCGGGTGTGGGATAACGGCCAGCTGCGCTTTAAGCAGGTGGAATTTTTCTACGCCGACCGGAACAGCAGCCTGATTGCCCTGGTACGTACCGATACTACGGAAGCCCAGCGCCAGCATCTGGAGCAGGAAAGCAAGCTGCAGACCGCCCTGGACGCCGCCCAAAAGGCCAACCGGGCCAAATCGGAGTTCCTGTCCCGCATGAGCCACGATATCCGCACCCCTTTAAACGGCATCATCGGCATGACGTACCTGACCCGGCAGTTGGAACTGCCGTCTCTGGCCAAGACTAACCTGGATAAGATTGATACTTCGTCCAAGTTCCTGCTGAGCCTGATTAACGATGTGTTGGATATGGCCAAGGCTGAAAGCGGCAAGATTGATCTGCATCCGGAACCGTACACGGCCAAAGAATTCTTTACCTACCTGGATGCGGTCATCGTTCCCCTGTGCGCAGAAAAACGGCAGCGTCTGGTAATTGACGCCCAACCGGTAGAAAAGGTGACGCCCCTTATGGATAAACTGCGCGTTAACCAGATTTTCTTTAACCTGCTCAGCAACGCCAGTAAATATTCTCCCGCCGGCGGCGAAATTATCTGCAAGCTGAGGGAGCAAGCCTTACCCGGACACAAGCTGCGCCTGGAAGCGGAAGTCAGCGACCACGGCAGGGGTATGAGTCCGGAGTTTCAGAAGATTATTTTTACGCCCTTTGCCCAGGAACAGGGAGACCGGGAAAATACCGGTACGGGTCTGGGGCTCAGCATCGCTAAAAAACTCATTGACCAGATGGGCGGCACCCTGAACTTAAAAAGCGTCTTGAATCAGGGTACTACCTTCTACCTGCAAGCAGTCTTTGACTGCATCCCCGCTGTAACCGCTGACACGCCGGCCACTGTGCCGCAACAGTCCCTGGGCAGCGGCTTCTTGCAGGGCAAACGGGTGCTGCTGTGCGAGGACCATCCCCTGAACCGGGAAATCGCCCTGGCACTTTTAAAGCAGCGGCAGATGCTGGTAGATATTGCGGTGGACGGCGGTCAGGCGTTGTCCAAGTTCAGCAGCTCGGCTCCCGGGTTCTACGACCTGATCCTGATGGATAACCGGATGCCTGTCATGTTTGGCTACGAGGTTGCAGCCAAGATTCGCGCCCTGGCCCGCATGGATGCCAAAACCGTGCCGATCATCGCGATGACGGCGGATGCTTTTACCGAGGATGTGCAAAAAGCGTTAGCCAGCGGTATGAACGCGCATCTGGCCAAACCGCTGAATCCGGAGAAACTGTTTGCGACAATCACGGAGGTGCTGAGGAAGTAAACGGAGTATTTCCGTCCGGCAATAATCACCGAAGGTTATTTTATTACCAGGACCGGCAACTAGTGCGCCATAGTTTTAACATAAATCTTTGTTACAGTAATCTTACCGAAAAGCAAAATTTACTTGGAGGTGGATTATGAAAAGATTATTAATGGGTTTGACTTTATGTCTGGTGATTTTAGCCGGAACAGCCAGCGCCGAAAAATTCCGGTATAAGGATCCTGATTTTGATTTTAAAAATTACCAGAAGGCAGCGTTGACGGATATCGCCATCCAGGTCGCAAATGTACCGGACTTTATAGCCGACCAGGGCAGCGATCAAAAAATCCGTTTGCAGCTGCAGGAAGCGCTGGCCAAAAAAAATATCCGGCTCCAACTGGAAGATCAACCGGCGCCGGCGCTGCCGCAGATTCAGGTAAAAGTTTACCGCCTGGGTTACGAAAAATTTTATCACGGTCCCTGGACGGAAACCAAGAATTCTACCCGGACCGTAACGGTGAAAAACCATGAAGGTAAAGACAAAACCATCTACATTCCGGAAACTACCATCGTGGACCATCCGGAAGGTTACGACCTGCAGGCCTGGGCCGAGCTGGAATTTACGGTGACTAATCCCCGTACCGGCAGAAGCATTTACACCCTGCGTGACAGCCGTTACCGGGCCGGCGCTGATTACGACGGCATGTTAAAACGCATCTGCAACGAATTTGTGGAAGACATTACAAAGAATTAAAATTTATCACATTAACTAATTTTAAACCGATTTTAGCAGGAGTAAGCCTACCCTTGTTTCGTAAATACGATAGTAATCATGTTCTCTTTTTTTATGTGTAGGAACAACGGCAAAAGCGATGGGACAATAAGAACGTTTTCTTACGGCTGTACGAATCTTGGAAAGCAATTTACGAGCAGCAGTTGGATTATGAAGTTTCCCCGCGACATAATTAACTGCTTGGGACAAATCTGCCACGGCAAGTTCGGTATATCTCACAGAGAAGGGTTTATTTCTCATGTTCAGCTACCATGCCGTCCAATTTTTTATAAACTTCTTCCGTGGTATACCGTACAGGATTATTTTTAGCGTCCGCATCGGCAGCGTCTAATTTTAATTCCAAATCTTCGGTGATAGCCGCATATTTTTCCAAGCTCATAATCACCATACTGCCATAACCATTTTTTGTCAGAAAAACTGTTTCACCACCGTGCACTACTTTCTCTATCTCCGGGAACTTATTCCGTAAATCAGAAACGGGTCGAATATCAATCATATTATCACCTCATTTTCTTTTTTGCTAACTTTATTTTATCATTAAACTATCATTAAAACAATATATATATTATCATTCTGCTGTAAATTATGGTGCCATAGTGGAACATAGCGACAGCAAATTGAGGCTATTACCAACAACTAAGAAACCGTTTTATATTCCTGGCGTAAGAAAATAAAAGTGCCGGGCAAGCTCGGCACTCTGGTTTAATTATTCTCGCAGAAATTTCGCTGCTGTTACGCAGAAGAATCCTGCCTGTTACTTATGCAGCCATGCTTTACAGCGCCACGCCGGTTTATAAAATTGCCAGCTCATGCTTATCCAGCGTTTCTGACTTCGCCTGCTTTTTGCCGCTGGCCACATCAAGGATCAGCTGGTAAAACTCACGGCCCGCCGTATCCATATCCTGGTCTTCCAGGAGCATGCCGGCATTAAAATCAATCCAGTGTTTTTTAAACGTAGCCAGACGCGTGTTGCTGGCAATTTTCAATGTTGGCACCGGACAGGCAAAAGGTGTG
>CAXYYS010000054.1:0-13753 GCA_964293585.1 uncultured Acidaminococcales bacterium | reverse complement strand
GATTGATGTAGGTTAAAAAGACCAGGGGCACGTCGGTTTCCTTACGTACTTCCTTAATCATGGCAAAAATCTTGTCCGTGGTGCAGCCTTCCTTTAAAGCCCGGATATTGGCCCGCTGGATGACTTCGCCCTCGGCCACGGGGTCGCTAAAAGGAATGCCCAGTTCTACTACGGTAGCGCCGGCTTCCGCCATGGCCACGATTAATTTTTGCGTGGTGGCCAGGTCCGGATCACCGGAGGTGATAAAAGGCACGAAGGCCTTGGGATGCTTCTGAAAAGCCGCGGCTATCTTACTCATGTAAATCCCTCCCTAAATAACGGGCGATGGCAGCTACATCTTTGTCGCCACGACCGGAAACGTTAATGACGATAATCTGCTCTTTTTTCATGGTGGGCGCCAGCTTCATGGCATAAGCCACCGCATGGGCGCTTTCCACGGCGGGGATGATACCTTCCATGCGGGACAGGTACTGGAACGCCTCCACCGCTTCCTGATCCGTGGCCGCCACGTACTGTGCCCGGCCGATATCGTGCAGGTAGGCGTGCTCCGGCCCGATGCCCGGATAATCCAGGCCGGCGGAAATGCTGTACACCGGCGCGATCTGGCCGTATTTATCCTGGAGGAAATAAGATTTCATGCCGTGGAAGATGCCTTCGCTGCCCCTGGCGATGGTGGCTGCGGTTTCTGCCGTATCCACACCCCGGCCGGCGGCTTCCACGCCGATGAGCTTCACACTCTTGTCCGGGATAAAATCATAGAAGATGCCCATGGCGTTGGAACCGCCGCCTACACAAGCCAACACCGCATCCGGCAGCCGGCCTTCTTTTTCTTGAAGCTGGGCCTTAACTTCTTCACCGATGACCTTCTGGAAATCCCGCACCATCTCCGGATAAGGATGGGGACCCATGACGCTGCCTAACACATAATAAGTATCCTCGCAGCGGGCCGTCCACACCCTCAGCGCTTCGTTTACCGCATCCTTCAGAGTACCGGTGCCGCTTTCCACGGCTACCACCTTGGCGCCTAAAAGTTCCATGCGGAACACGTTCAGGGCCTGGCGGATAGTATCTTCCTTGCCCATATAGACCACGCACTCCATGCCCATGAGGGCCGCCACCGTAGCCGTAGCCACCCCGTGCTGGCCGGCGCCGGTCTCGGCGATGACCCGCTTCTTGCCCATACGCTGGGCTAACAGACACTGCCCCAGCACATTATTAATCTTGTGGGCGCCGGTGTGGTTTAAATGTTCCTCCTTCAGATAAATCTTTGCGCCGCCTGAATCCTTGGTCATCTTCTCGGCGTTATATAACAGGGAGGGCCGGTTGGCATACTCACGGTACAAACGCCGCAGCTCCGCCAAAAATTCCGGGTCCTGCTTGTATTTCTCATAAGCCTGCTCTAATTCCAGGACGGCATTCATCAAAGTTTCCGGCAAATATTGGCCGCCGTGAATCCCGTATCTTCCTTTGGTCATCTTCCTCACTCTTTCCGGCATCTCTGCCCTGTTTTTGCTCTCGCCGTGGCTCCGGCCACCAGCAAATTATTTTCTAAGCGGCTCCGGCCACTAGCAATTATTTTCTAAGTGGCTCCGGCCTCTGGCAATTATTTTCCAAGCGGCTCCGCCGCACTGTATTTTTTATCCTGCTGCCGCGCTGCGCACAGCGCTGAGAAAGGCTGCGGCCTTCTCGTAATCTTTGTGTCCGTCTGTTTCCACGGCGCTGGACACATCCACGCCCTTAAACAGCGGTCCGTTCGGCCCCTGCCTGATCCGGCAGATAACCTGCTGCACATTCAGGTCCGTCAAGCCGCCGGCTACAAAAAACGGCAGCGGCACCGCCAGCTGTTCTAAAAGTTCCAGGTTAAAACTTTGCCCGGTTCCGCCATAACTGGTGCTGCTGGCGGTATCAAACAAGAAGGCGCTGATACCGGTGGCCGCCACAGCTCGCAGTTCCTCCGTGGTCACCGCACTCCCTCCCAGGGAGATGGCTTTCACCAGAGGCAGCCTGGTGCACAAACGCAGTTCCCGGATGTAACCCGGTGCCTCATCCCCGTGGAGCTGAATCACATCCAGCCCCGCCAGTTTGCTCTGGGCTGCTACCAGGGCCGGCGCCGCGTTCACAAAGACGCCCACGCTTTTAATCCCCGGCGCCAGCTGCGCCCGCAAGGTTTGTACCTGCTCCAGCTTTACCTGGTGCCGCCCGGGTGCAAAGACAAAACCGGCGTAGTCCGGATGCAGCTTGTTAATGCTGTCTACATCTGCCGCGGTTCGTAAGCCGCATATCTTCACCTGCATGACTGCCTCCTGTTGCAACTTTCCTGTAACCAAACTTTGTATTCGCTTAACTTTCAGCTGTGGCCAAACTTTGTGCTTGCTTAACTTTCTGCTGCGGCCAAACTTTGTGCTTGCTTAACTTTCTGCTGCGGCCAAACTTTGTACTCCCTTAACTTTCAGCCTCAGCTGCGCCGGTGTTTCCTGCTAATTCCTGCAGCTTCCCGGCAATATCTTTACTGCGCATCAGGGTTTCCCCGATCAGCACCGCGTTCACGCCGGCCTGCCGCAGCTGCGCCACATCCGCCGCCGTCTTAATGCCGCTTTCCGCCACAAAAAGTTTTCCGGCCGGCACCAATTTCCTTAATCGCAGGCTGGTCTGTACATCTACCGTAAAATCCTGCAGGTTGCGGTTGTTCACGCCGATAATCTCCGCCCCGGCCCTCAGGGCTGTGTCTACTTCCGCTTCCGAGTGAGCTTCCACCAGGGCGGCCAGGTGCAAACTGGCAGCCAGCTGGAGATATTCCCGCAGCTGCGCTTCGGAAAGTAACGTTACGATCAGCAGCACCGCCGCCGCTCCTAACAGCCTGGCCTGATAAATCTGGTAGGCGCTGACCGTAAAATCTTTGCGCAGCACCGGCAGCTTCACTGTCCGGGCAATTTCCTGCAAATACCGGTCCCGGCCCAGAAAATATTCCGGCTCCGTCAGACAACTGATGGCGGCGGCCCCTGCCTCCTCGTAGGCCCGGGCAATCTGCACATAAGGGAAATCCGGGGCGATGACGCCTTTACTGGGCGAGGCTTTTTTGACCTCGCAGATAAAGTTCACGCCGGGCCGGGCCAGCCGCTGGTAAAACTGGCGGCCTGCATCCGGCTGTCCTGCAGCCAGCGCTTGCTGGCTCAATGCCTCTGCTTCCTGTCTTACCGCCGCCAGGCTTTTTTGTTGTTCCAGGGCGGCTACTCTTTGCTTTGCCGCTGCTGCCAAAGTATCTAAGATCATCTCAAACCGTTTCTGCCCTCAGGGCGCTCCTCTAATTACTAAACGCTTCCAACGTGGCGGCGGTCTTGCTGCCAGCAAGCAGCCCCGCCGCCGTCTCACCCAATAAAAAAGCCCGCCCTTGTCAAAATACAAGGACAGGTTAACTTTACACCTGTGGTACCACCTTGCTTCACGGATACTCCGTGCGCTCATCCAGGATGCCAACACACCCCTCACCCTTAACGCAGGTGTTACGTTGCGCGGTACTTGCCATAAAATGCTTTCAGCGCACCCTCCACGGTCCATTTATCAAACAGCATCTCTATCCGGCTCCCAGCACCCCGGACTCTCTGTAAGCGCTTCTTTTGACTTGATCTCCGCTTCGTAGGTTTTGTGGTTCTTATGAACTTTAAACGTAGTCTAACACCCCAAATTTAATCCGTCAAGCAATTTCTGTAACTTTTTGCAAAAATCCCGGCTCTTCCCTAAAAACTGTAAGGTAGTTTACGTTTTGCCGGGAAACAAACTTCGCCACCTGACAACGTAATCTTAAATTATAAACCGGCAACTTAATTTTAAATTCTCAACTTTAACCTTATCTCTTCACTCCTAAAAAGCTCGCTCACCTAAAAGGAGAGGATGCCTTTTTGGGGTTTTAAGGTCGCTAGTCCGCTCCCTGACTGCTTGGGAGAGGGTGAGAAGCAAAAACGGGGAAAGTCCTTAGTTTTTTATTACGATACTTTAAATTTTTTTCCAGGGACTTTTACCCCAAGTACCCTCTCACCTTCTCCTCTCCAGATCCAGAGCGGCTTTCCGGCCAAAAAAGTCAAAAAACGACCCTCTCCTCTTCCTCTCACAGAGAGAAAAATAACATGGAAAAATTAAAGGCGCTGCGGTTTGCTACCGAAGCGCCTTCGCTTTGCTAAATTTATTTTTCATGTTGTCCTCTTATCTTAATCGATAAAATAAACTTCCAAACTATATAAAGCTTTCACGAATCTGTTCAACATCATACTCACCTGACCTTACTGTTCACTAATATCTTACCTGAAACTGCTCAGCCTTCCATAAAGAAACCGAAAGCACAAATCATGTTCACGATCTTTTCGAAATCCATCTTGCTCGCCTGCCTTTCTTGTTATTTTCCGTCCGGGTCTTTTTCCCTACGCTCTTAGTATAGCACTCTGGTTTATTTTTGTCCAGTAGGGATTTATTTTGTCCCACTTGCGGTAATAAAAACCGCTAAGCCAGATTTTATCGAGCTTAGCGGCACTAACACTTTTTTAAATTTTACGGTGGCAAAAAATATTTTTAAAAATAATTTACTTTTTTCGTCCCACCGGGACTATTTTTAAGCCGCCTTCCCTGGCCGGTATATTTTTAGCCGGACCGGGCCGCGCTGCCGGCAAATTTTCCCCGCCGGTCAGACCCCGGTGGATGATCTGCTCCCCAAACTTGGCTTTCAGGGCATCCACAGCCTGGTTACGCTGCTGCAGCCGCACCGTTTCCTGAAAGCCCAGGTCACCGGCGCCGCTCCCCGGCAGCAGGTTGCTGATGTAAACTCCCAGCAGCCGTACACCCTTCCGTAAATCAATCTGGCGCAGGATTTCCGCCGCCAGTTTAAAGATTTCTTCATCCCAGCACACCACGCCTCCCACAGGACGGCTGCGGGTAATAGCTTTAAAATCTGCGTATTCCCCTTTCACCGTCACGGTGCGCCCGCACAATTTTTTGCGCCGCAGCCGCCAGCCTACCTGTCCCACCAGGTCCAGCAGCACGGCTTTCAGGATCTGATAATCATGATAATCTTCCTCAAAAGTGGTTTCCTTGCCCAGGGATTTTTCCTCGCTGTCCGGCACCACCGGCCGGTTATCTATACCGACGGCCAGATTCCGCACCGTATCCGCGTTAATGCCAAACACTTTTACCAGCACCCGCCGGTCCGTCCGGGCC
This sequence comes from uncultured Acidaminococcales bacterium, assembly GCA_964293585.1. Classification (GTDB taxonomy): domain Bacteria; phylum Bacillota; class Negativicutes; order Acidaminococcales; family Acidaminococcaceae; genus JAKVKY01. The sequence goes on along the minus strand of CAXYYS010000054.1, from coordinate 8,551 downwards.
AGCTGCCCGATGGTGGTGATACCGAACTGGGCCAGCCGGGATTCCGCCTGGCGGCCGATGCCGAAAATTTTACGTACGGACATGGGCGCCAGCAACGCCGCCGCCTCGTCTTTACGGATAAGCACAAAACCGTGAGGTTTGCGTAAATCGCTGGCCAGCTTGGCTAAAAACTTATTGGGAGCCAGCCCTACGGAAGCGGTCAGCTGCAGCTTTGTGTGAATGCGCTCCTGCACCTGGCGGGCCAAAAACTCCGCCCCGCCCAGGGCTTCCATGCCGGTCAGGTCTAAAAAAGCCTCATCAATAGAAAGCTGCTCCACCAGAGGCGAAGTCTCGTGAAAGATCTGCATGATTTTTTCCGAAACTTCGGCGTAGCGCTCACCCCGGTTCTGGACAAAGATACCGTGGGGACAAAGCCGTTTCGCCTCAAAGATAGGCATGGCGGAGTGGACGCCAAAAGCCCGGGCCTCGTAGGAGGCGGTGGACACCACGCTGCGGGCGGACAGTCCGCCCACGATCACCGGCTGGCCCCGGTATTCCGGATGGTCCAGCTGTTCCACCGAAGCATAAAAAGCATCCATATCTACATGCAGGACCCAGCGTTCCGTGACTGCCACCCCCTTTCTTGCTTCCAGCCGGCCGGTAAAACCGGTCCGGTGTTACACTCTTTTTCTATATTATACCTAATTTACAGCAAAGCGCCAAATGTTAACAGTCAATTCACAATATTATTGTTTCTTTGGCCGGAATTTGGTAAAATGGGTGCAGGTTGAGTAAGGAAGCTTACTATATATTAGCCACAAAGGAGTGTTAAGCATGAAATTAAAAAAAGTTTGTGCGGTTTCTCTGGCCGGCCTGATGCTTTTGGCCCTGACCGGTTGCGGCGGCAGCGGTGATAAAAAGGCTGCGGCTCCCAAAGATGGTGGTAAGAAGTTAGTTATGTACTGGGGCGCCCTGGATGACTGGATGGCTAAGGACATCGCTGAATTCCAGAAGGAAACCGGTATCAAGGTGGAGGCCGTGCGCATGAGCTCCGGCGAAACCATCGGCCGTATCAAGGCGGAAAAAGCTAACCCCAAGGCCTCTATCTGGTTTGGCGGCCCGGCAGACGGCCAGATTCAAGCCAAGGCTGACGGCCTGCTGGAAAAATATGTTTCCCCCAACGCTGCCAAGATTCCTGACAAATTCAAGGATAAAGATGGTTACTGGACCGGCGTGTATGTAGGTTATCTGGGCTTTGCCTCCAACAGCAAGCTCTTAAAAGAAAAAGGCGTGGAAGCTCCCAAGAGCTGGCAGGATCTGCTGAAACCCGAGTTCAAGGGCCAGATCATCAGCGCCAACCCCGGTTCTTCCGGCACCGCTTATACCATGCTGGCTACCCTGGTACAGTTAAAGGGTGAAAAAGACGGTTTGGCTTACATGAAAGAGCTGAACAAACAAATGAAGAACTACCAGAAATCCGGTACGGCTCCGGCCAGACTGGCCGGCCAGGGCGAATGCATGGTGGGCATCTCCTTCCTGCATGACGCTATCAAGTATCGTGAAGAAGGCATGAAAGACCTGGTACTCACCGCTCCTTCCGAAGGCACGGGCTATGAGATTGGCGCCGTTTCCCTGATTAAAGGCGGTCCGGACCAGGAAGCTGCCAAGAAGTTTATCGACTGGTGCCTGACCAAGAAGGCCCAGGAAATCGGCCAGACCACCGGTTCTTACCAGTTCCTGACCAACCCCGAAGCTACGCCTCCCAAACAGGCGGCCGAGCTGAACGGCACCAAGCTGATCAATTATGATTTCCCCTGGGCCGGCGCACATCGCAGCGAGTTGGTAGAAAAATGGGATAAGGCTATCAAGTCCTAAATCCTGTCGTAACTAAGCATGCTCTGACCTGCAGCCTGCAGGCAGATACATTTTCCCAGAGTTGGCAGGTCAGAGGCGCGGCAAAGTTCTGTCCCGTCTCTGGCCTGTATCTTCTCTCAATAGGAGTTCAAGATGCCTGAGAAAAAATATAGCGCGCTCTCCCTTAAATGGGATGAGATGCAAAAAATTTTGCGGGACCCGATCCTGCTCTCTACCATTATTTTGGTAGGTCTGTCTTTAATTATCTTTATCGTATGGCCGCTGTACGAGGTCTTGTTCCAAAGCTTTATCAACGACCAGAGCGGTTCTCTAACCTTAGCCTATTACCGGGAGGCCCTCAGCCATTCCGAAAACATACAGGTCTTATTTAATACTATCGGGCTGGGTTTATTTGTCAGTTTCTTCGGCACCCTCATCGGCTTTTTGTTCGCTTACGCGGAAGCCTACCTGAAGCTGCCTTTTAAGAAACTGTTTAACATCATCGCCATCCTGCCCATCATTTCCCCGCCTTTCGCCCTGGCCATGTCCTTTATCATGCTCTTCGGCCAGCAGGGCTTTGTAAGCAAGGTGATCCTGGGTATTAAGGATGCCAACGTGTACGGCTTTACCAGCCTGGCGGTAGTGCAAATCTTAACTTTCTTCCCGGTAGCCTATCTGGTGCTGGCGGGTTTGATGAAACAGATTGACCCGTCCATGGAAGAAGCGGCCCGCAACATGGGCGCCAGCCGCTGGCACACCTTTAAGACGGTGCTGCTGCCGCTCTTAACCCCGGGTATCGCCAACAGTTTTTTACTTTTGTTCATCCAGACCGCGGCTGACTTTGGTAACCCCATGGTCATCGGCGGCAACTTTAACACCATGGCAGCCCAGGTTTACCTGCAGGCCATGGGCAACTACAACTTAAAGGAAGGCACGGCCCTGGCCACCATCCTCTTAACTTTGTCCATCCTCATGTTCGTGCTGCAAAAATACTGGGTCGGCAATAAATCTTATGTCACCCTGACAGGTAAACCGTCCCGGGTACGGGAACTGGTGACGGATAAACAGATCATGACCATTTTCGGCATTCCCTGTTTCTTAATCGCCCTGTTCATCATCGTGCTGTACGTGCTCATCCCCGTGGGCAGCTTCGTGAACCTGTGGGGCATCGATTACACCTTCACCCTGCGACATTATGTGTACATCTGGAACCTGGGTATTAAGCCTATCGTGGATACCACGGTCCTGTCCCTGATCAGCATGCCGATTACCGGCGTGCTGGGTATGGTCATCGCTTTCCTTATCGTGCGCAAACGTTTCATGGGCCGCGGCCTCATCGAGTTCGTCTCGCTCTTAAGCCTGGCGATTCCCGGTACCGTTATCGGTATGGGCTACGTACTGGCCTATAACCAGCCGCCTTTGATCTTAACCGGCACCGGCACCATCATCGTGCTCAGCTTCGTCTTCCGCAGCATGCCTGTCGGCATCCGCGCCGGCGTGGCCAGCCTGCAGCAGATTGACCCCGCTATCGAAGAAGCGGCTCAGGATTTAGGCGCCAGCAGCTTCAAGGTCTTCCACTCCGTGACGATTCCCCTGATCAAATCCGCCTTCTTCAGCGGCCTGGTCTACAGTTTCGTCCGCAGCATGACCGCCGTCAGCGCCGTTATCTTCCTGGTATCGGCCAGCGTAAATCTGTTAACCGTTACCATCATGAGCCATGTGGATGTAGGCCGTTTAGGCGTAGCCGCCGCTTACTCCACCGTGCTGATCGCCATCGTCCTGATCGTGGTCGGCATCCTGCTGTTCCTGTTAAATAAGATTGGCGTAAATATCTCGGACGTCCAAGGTTAAGGAGGACATGACATAATGACTGTTGCCAGTGTAAAGATTCAAAACTTAAAAAAGGTTTATCAGGGCATCAAAGGTAAACAGGTAGAAGCTGTTAAAAGTGTGAGCCTGACCATCAACCCCGGTGAGTTTGTAACCTTGCTGGGTCCTTCCGGCTGCGGCAAGACCACCATCCTGCGCATGATCGCCGGCTTTGAGATTCCCACCGCCGGTGATATCTACATCGGGGACACCCGGGTGAACAGCCTGACCCCGGATAAGCGGGACACCGCCATGGTGTTCCAGAGCTATGCCCTCTTCCCCCATTTAAATCTGTTTGACAATGTGGCCTACGGCCTGAAGATTAAAAAGCTGTCCAAAGAAGTAATCGCACAAAAAGTGAAGGACATCTTAGCCATGGTAGGTCTGGAAGGCATGGAAACCCGTGCCCCCAACCAGCTTTCCGGCGGCCAGCAGCAGCGGGTGGCTTTAGCCCGTGCCCTGGTCATGGAACCGTCCGTACTGCTTTTTGACGAACCTTTGTCCAACCTGGATGCCAAGCTGCGCATCTACATGCGCAACGAGATTCACAAGATTCAGCGCAAGGTGGGCATCACCAGCATCTACGTCACCCACGATCAGTCCGAGGCCATGAGCCTGTCGGACCGGATCATCGTCATGAATAACGGTAATATTGAACAGATGGGCACGCCCCACGAGATTTATGCCAAACCTGCCACGCCCTTCGTGGCTGATTTTATCGGCATGGCTAATATTACCACCGGCAAGGTAGCCGCGGTAAACGGCGATAAACTCACGGTGGAATTTTTAGGTATCACTGCTACCAAAAGCGGTAAAGGTAAGCTCCAGACCGGAGATGTCTGCAAGATTGTCACCCGGCCGGAAGGATTAAAATTAAGCCGTACCGGTGCTATCCCCTGCCAGGTAATCAGCAGCGTCTTCATGGGTGAGTCCCAGGATTATGTGGTCACCGCCCAGGACCAAACTCTGCAGGTTAAGGAATATAATCCCATCAATAAGGAAGTTTTTGCCGCCGGCGAGAACGTGTTCTTAAACGTAGACCTGGATTCCATGCATCTGATCTAGTGGTTCCGGCCCCGGCTTTAGCCTGGGCCTTTTTTATCGAGGAGAAACTATGCGCGCTTTGAAAAACGGACTGCTCTTGCCGGTAGGCATCCTGCTGCTCTGGTACCTGGTCACGGCCCTGCACCTGTTCAGCCCCTACCTGCTTCCCAGTCCCGGCACCACCTTACAAAGTTTAGGCGAGCTCTGCGCCAGCGGCGCTCTGCCTCACCATCTGGCTATCAGTTTAGAGAGAGTCTTCAGCGGCTTTCTGCTCAGCTGTCTGGCCGCCATCCCGCTGGGCATCCTGTGCGGACGCAGCCGCTCCTTTGAGTCCTACTGCTGGCCCCTGCTGGAATTTTTGCGGCATGTGCCGCCCCTGGCGTGCATCCCTTTAATCATCCTCTGGACCGGCATCGGCGAAGCCAGCAAGCTGACCATTATTTTTCTGGCCTCGTTCTTCCCCCTGTTCTTAAATACTTACAGCGGTATCAAAAACTGTGATCCTAAGTTATTAGAGGTGGGACGCAGCCTGAACTTTAGCGAAAGCGCCCAGATCCGGCATATCCAGCTGCCCGCAGCTTTGGAAGCCATCGCCGTAGGTCTGCAGCTGTCTTTAGGTTACAGTTGGCGCGCCCTTATCGGCGCCGAACTGATTGCGGCATCTGCCGGCATCGGCTACCTGATCCTGGACGCCGAGCAGATGAGCCGTCCGGACATCGTCCTGGTAGGCATGCTCTGTATCGGCATTATCGGCTCACTCATCGACAGTATCTTCTTAAATATCTTAAACCGGCTGCTGCCCTGGCGGCAAAAGGCAGGTGACGCCCATGCTTAGCCTGAACGGACTGAGTAAAACCTATAACGGCAAGGTGGCCCTGGCGCCGGCTACTCTCACTTTTGCCGGCCACAGCTTTACCTGCATCGTCGGCAAAAGCGGCTGCGGTAAAACCACTTTGCTGCGGCTGGTCGCCGGGCTGGAAACACCTACGGCCGGCACTATCTCCCTCACCGGGACCGAGCAGCGCATCGGCATCGTCTTTCAGGAACCCCGGCTCATGCCCTGGCTCACCGTGGCGGAAAATATTGCTTTTGCCGGCTGCGGTAACCAGCCGCAGCAACCGGCTCCGGCGCCAGGAACCGCGCCGCCGCATTCTGCCACTCCTCCGTCCGCCCGTCTGGAAAAATTACTCCGGCAGCTGGACTTAACCGAGGCGGCACATCTTTATCCCAGCCAGCTCTCTGGCGGCATGGCCCAGCGTGTTTCCCTGGGGCGCACCTTGTACTACGATCCGGACATCATCCTCATGGATGAACCCTTCAGCGCCCTGGATTATTTTACCCGGCGCAGCCTGCAGCTGACCTTGCTCCAGCTCTACGCCGCCACCCGCAAAACCATTCTCTTTGTCACCCATGACGTGGAAGAGGCCGTGCTCTTAGGCGACCGGGTCCTGGTCATGGAACAGGGAGCCATCAAGGAACAAATCAGCATCAACCTGCCCCAGCCTCGTCAGGCTGTCCAGGTAGAGATACAAAATCTCAGGCAGCAAATTTTAGTCGCACTCAGTGAAAGGAGCTCATCATGAACAAACGTCTTACAGCTTTGCTATTAACTTGTGTCCTCAGTCTCTCTCTGTTGGCAGGTTGCGGTTCCACCCCGGCCAAACCGGCGGCGGCGCCTGTAAAAGATTTAAAGGTGACCTATGTGAAGTCGCCGCTTAATATTCCCAGCATCGTGGATAAGAATAATCAGACCCTGGTCAAAGGGTTTGCCAAAGATAATATTAAAGTCACCTTCCCGGAAATTAACAGTGGTGCCAAACAAACCGAAGCCCTGGCCGCCGGCAGCCTGGATGTCTGCAGCGCCCTGGGCGGTACCAGCGCCATCTTAGCCGCAGCCAACGGCGTGGACGTAAAAATTGTGGGCATCTACAGCCGGGCGCCCAAAGCCTTTAACATCATGGTCAAGAACCCGGCCATCAAATCTGTGGCCGACCTGAAAGGCAAAACCGTGGCCGGACCTAAAGGCACCATCCTGCACCAGATCCTGGTGGCTGCTTTAAAGAAAAATAACCTGGACGCCGACGCTGTAAAATTCCTGAGCCTGGACATTCCCGCTTCCGTAAACGCTATGCTCAGCGGCAATGCTGATGCGGCCCTGGTAGCCGGCAGCGACGTGCTGCGCGCCCAAAAAGCCGGCGCCCGCATCCTGGTTAACGGCGAAGGTTTGGTCGACGCCACCATCGTTATCGGCGTGAACGGCAAAATGCTGAAAGAACATCCGGAAGTGATCAAGAAATATCTGGCCCTGCATCAGGAAAACATCGACTTCATGAAGAAGGACCAGGCCAAGGCCTATGAGTTTACCGCCAAGGAAACCGGTCTCAGCGTGGCCGACGTACAAACCATGGCGCCCTGGTACGATTTCACCACCGCTATCACCGACAAGGACATTAAGGACCTGGAAGAAACTCAGGATTTCTTAATGGCTAATAAGATGCAGCAGAAGAAAATCGATATTAAGAGTATCATCGCCAGCGTAAAATAAGCTGCACGTAAAACAAGCCGCCCAGCCAGTTACAAAAACTGACGGGGCGGTTTATTTATTCGGGTAGTCTTTCAGGTTCTGTTACCCGTGTCTTTATTCTTTATCGTTCTTCTTATTGTACATGGCCTTATCCGCTTTGGTGTACAAGTCGTCGAAGGTTTCCGTGCCGGTAAAATGAGCGATACCGATGGAACATTCGATAGCGGCCTTGATATCATCTTCCTGTTCCTTGTGCAGGAATGCGTTGCGGACACGCTTTTCCAGGTTGGTCAGGGCGGCCGTATTTTTGGGCAGGGCCACGAAGAAAGCAAATTCGTCGCCGCCCATCCTGGCTACCAGGTCGTTGCTGCGGAAGCAGCGGCTCAAAATCTCCGCCACCCGGACCAGCACCTCGTCTCCAAAGAAATGGCCCTTCTCGTCGTTGATAGACTTAAAATCATCCATATCCAGCATCCCGAAAGCATAATCAAAATGCTCCAGGTCCTTATGTGCCAGCATATTGTTGACGCCTTCCTCAAAAGCGTGCCGGTTCAAAAGGCCGGTGAGGGCTTCCCGCCTGGAAGCGGTTAACAAGGACAGTTCCTTCTCCTTGCTTTCCGTCACATCCTTGAACACGCAGATGGTCTTCACCAGCTTATGTTCCGTATCGTACTGGTTCTGGAAGCTGGCATCGTAGAAAGTCTGTTTGCTCAGGTTATCCACGAAGGCAAACATCTTCCGCCCGCTGTCCCCGCCGCTGTGGATCTGCTTAATGAAAGCTTTCCACTGGGCATCCCCCTTCCCATTCCAGTTGTGGAACTGCACCAGGGCAGCAATGGCATCGTGAATCTCCAGCCGGGTATAATTATCCGCAAAAGCATGACTGCCATAAATCTCAATCGTATTGGAAAGCGGGTCATAACGCATGATCACGTTCCGGGCATTCTGCACGGCGACGATGAATTGCTCCTCGCGGCTCTTCAGTTCCAGTTCCCGGTTCTTATTGTCCGTGATATCATCAAAGCTGCCCAGGAAAATAATCTTGGCGGCATCATGATACAGCATCTTGGCCTTGATATGCACCCAGCGGACCAGATCCTCTTTAAAGCGGCTCTTAATCCGCACATCCAGGGTAACCTCGCCGTTCTTCTGCAAGAGCTCGTCCAGGGCCTGATAAATCAGGTGCCGGTCTTCCGGGATGGTGAAATCTACAAAATCACTGGTAAAATACTGGCCGTCCTTGTCCACGTATTTTTTAAAAATCTGGAAGAACATATCATT
>CAXYYS010000053.1:0-14038 GCA_964293585.1 uncultured Acidaminococcales bacterium | reverse complement strand
AGAAAAAGTAACGGCGGCAGAAAATGTGGTAACTAAGACGGCACTGGTTGCAACCGCTAGAACGCAGGTAACAGGGGCAGGAAAACTGACTACCACCAAGAAGACTTCCCGGATGAACCGTCCGGAAATTACACCAGAACAAGCGGTAGACTTTGTGCATAAAAATTACGGTACGGATGAGGCAGAAGCTAAAAGTTATGTGGATAAAGGGTTGAAGTTCATGTATCTGGATAGACTGTGCCTGTATAGTTATATGACAGGAAAACCTTTAAATGAATTATATGGCCTATATCAGAAAAATAGTTGGGAGCGCCTGAGGTATAAAGTTGGCCTTACACCGGAAGTGCTATACAAGAAAAAATGTGCCTATAATGCTGACCGGATTTCTAAACGGCTGGGCCTGGATCGTAAACTAGCATATAAGATGATGGCAGTAGACCATTATCCCATGCAGTTTACAGTACTGGCGATGCTTATAGGTCAAGAGGCAGGCAGGAACCCCATAGAAGTGGTGGAATGGCGTACCCATGAAAATAAGTGGGAAGATGTGGCAACAAAAGCTGGACTGAACCTGGCACAATATCAGACCCTGAAAGCCAGGAAAGTAGCAGCCTTTAAAAAGTAAGTGGACGGTTTCCGGTGCAGCGTAAGGACCTACAACAAAAAATCGGGAAAGGCAGATATGAGCTGGAAAAATAGGGGACGGATTTGGTGGCTGGGAGGACTTCTGGTAAGTTTATTGGTGCTGTTTAGTGGCTGCGGCACTTACAAGCAAAGCGGTGCGGGGCACTGGTTAACAATAACCGATAGTACCGGTTCGAAGGTAGTCATAGCCAAAAAACCGGAGCGGATTCTCACCATGTCGCTGATGTTTGATACCATGATGCTGGGTTTGGTGCCGCCAGAACGGATGGTAGCTTGCAACGTAGCCTTGGCAAGACCGGAGGATTCGTTTGCAGTGGCAGAGGCCAAAAAGATTCCTGTAAAACTGCAATCTTTTACCTTAATTCCCACGGAAGTGGTTTTACAGACCAAGCCTGATCTTATCGTCGTACCAACCACGGCCAAGCCGGAAATGGTTAACACCTTTCGTGACCTGGGATATCCGGTCCTGGTTTGTAAGAACCCGGATACTATTGCTGAGGTGGAAGCAGACGTCCGCCTGATGGCACAAGCGGTAGGAGAAGAACCTGCCGGTACGAAAGTAGTGGCAGAGATGGAGCGCCAGCTGGCTGAAGTTGATAGAATCGTGACGCAGCAAAAAGGTACCAGACCTGTGGGTATGCTGGTTTCACTCATGACCAGTTACGGTGGTAAAGGATGTTTGTTTGATGTGATGTGTACGCGGGCTGGTGTGATTAATGGTATCGCCAAGGTGGGACTGAAAAATGGTGAAAAACTAACCAAGGAACTGGTGGTCAAGGCCGACCCGGATTTTTTTATGGTTTCGACTCTTAAAAAGAATGACCCGTACGAAAATAAAAAGTTTCAGGAACAGTTTTTAAACGATCCGGCTTATAAGGGATTAAAAGGTCTTAAGCATATCGTGCCAATACCTAATCGTTATTTATATACAAACTCACAGAATTGTGTTTATGCCATCAAGGGTATCGCCAACTATGCTTATGGCTCCTTGTTTGATTTAAGCGGGGAACATTTAATTAAAGGCTATTAAAAAAGGGGACGGGTTCTATGTATCATGAAAAACCAATCTTGGCGGTGGGGCCTTAATATCTGTTTATGCGTATCCTTGTTGCTGGCATGTGTTGGCTGTGGTTTTTTAGGTATTACAGGTAAGGATGCTACCTTGCGCCAAGTGACGGACGCCAAAGGAAATAAGGTAGAGATACCAGTAAAGCCTCAGCATATCGTCTCTTTAAATTTAGGTACGGATGAACTGTTGTTAGACCTGGTAAGTCCGGACCGGATTGCGGCAGTAAGTTTCCTGGCTGCTGATGAAGGAGTATCTTATGTGGCGGCTAAGAGTCAAAAGATACCCCAAAAGATTCGTGGTACTAGCGCCGAAGCGATTATGAAATTGCATCCGGACTTGGTTTTAATTGGAGACTGGTGGAATCTGGAAAGTTTACAGACACTCAGGGAAATGAATATCCCAGTTTATGTATATAAGACACCTTACACGCTGGCGGCAGTGAGTGCATCCTTACGAGAAGTAGCCGGAGTAGTGGGAGAAAAAGAGCAGGGCGAAAAATTGGTGGAGGCTTATGAAAAGAAGATTCAACGGGTAAGGCAGCGGTGCGCGGCTTTACCAGAAGCCGGAAAAAATAAAATTTTACCATTTGCTTCTCACGGACAGTTAGGCGCTAAAGGTAGTTTGTATGACGATATGTGTAACTGTATACAGGTGCACAACGTGGTAGCCCCAATAGTAGGAACAAATACTAGTCTTGTCCTGTCTAAGGAACAGATTGTGGCTGCTGAACCGGATATTATTGTTACAGTAGTTTGGGACTTACCGGAAGGGAAAAAACTTTCTAAGAGCCGGGAGATTATCTTGCACGATCCTGCTTATGCCACATTACCTGCGATTAAAGCAGGCCGGGTGGTGGAAGTCCCAGGCAAATGTTTTTATTGTTTGTCACATTATGTGGCAGATAGTCTGATCACTTTTGCAAATGCTGTTTATCAGGATGCAAAGTTATAATGCTATAATAAAAATATAATCTCCAGGGCTGTGGAAAAGCAATGACGGCTACTGGAGATTTTTTGTTTGCTACTTGACTCTCTACTAAGTATATGGTTTATTATTAGTAATTAATATAAATAACATTATATTATTAATAATATTTAAATTTAAATTATGTTACTCACAACATTCGCATCGGCGTGGTAGATGAGAGATGACTAAACTGATGCAGAGGTTGAATATAATGAAAGAGGTGTAGCATGAATAATAGAAGTAAGTTAGGTCTTCTAATGTTGCTGGTCTTGACTGGCAGTACAATGTTACCACTGGTGGCAGCGGCGGAGGAATTTGTACCTACGTATAGTTTGGATGAAGTGGTAGTCACGGCCAGCAGAACAGAAAAATCTGTTCTGGATACGCCGGCTAATACTAAGGTTATCAAGTCTGAAGAGATTAAGACAGCAGGATATGATAATGCCTTTGAGGCGGTGCGTAATCTTACTCAGGCTAATGCACACACTTATCAGGATGATGGTGGTAATTACGGCGGCATGGTATCCAGAATCAGGATGCGTGCTCTGGATAATGGGACACTGGTCATGGTGAACGGTACACCTGTCAATTATATGAACTGCTCATCCCTGGCCAATATTCCTATTGATCAAGTAGAGAAAGTAGAAGTGGTAAAGGGTGCCAACTCGGTACTATATGGTCCACAAGCCATGGCCGGTGTAGTGAATGTTATCTTGAAAAAACCAAAAAAGACGGGGCGGGTACATGGCAGTGTCTTCGGCACGGCAGGCAATATGAAAAAGCAGGCCGGAGTTAATGTGCAAACTGACTATGTAGATGTGGGTTATTCTAAACGGTGGAATAAAGATTTTAATGATATTGAAAAACCGGGAACTAAAGGTTCTGGACCATCTTTAAATGTTTTACAAAGATCGGGAGATAATTTATATGTGGATGCTCAGATAGCTAAAGATCTGAATTTTAATTTTGGCCGTACTTTTGACCATTCAAAATTTGAAGTTGGTAGTTTCTCCAAAGGAATTAATAATATAGGTTATGCCGGTGTTTATGATACCGATTATAACAATTATACTTTACTATATAATCCGGAGAAGACCGGTTGGAAAATAGCTGCGGGTTATACTACTATGGATATCGAAGCCAACTACGATCATAGTTATAAAAAATATTATACGGATAGTAGTTATTTTGGCTATAATTTAAATTTGGATGTTCAAAAGAAATTTAATCTGCGTAATGATAAAGATTATCTTATCGTGGGTACGACCTTAAATCGTGAGTATATGAAAAACCATTATGGTGATGTACTGAATATTAACGGGCGTAACAGTTATTCTCTATATCAGTCTTATGATTATAAAGCTACGGACAGGCTGGACTTTACTGTAGGTGTACGTGAATATTATATGACTAAGTCCAAGGATCAGGATAGTGATTTTCAGCTTCTGCCACAATTCCAGGGCTTATATAAAGCCAATGACAATGCATCCTATTATTTTAATATCGGTAAGTCTTTTGAGATGCCTTCCATATCCTCGGGTTTTGCCTATAGTACAGCCACTGATTATGTAATCAATACCGATTTAAAACCGCAATCAGGATGGTCCTATGAAACTGGATATAAATTTGAGGATAAACATAAGGCTTTGGCAGCCGATATCTTTTATATGACGGTGAAGGATAAATTCTATTGGGATAAGGATGAGTTAAACCGTAACATCATGCGTAATCGTGATGAGTGGAAGAATGTAGGCTTAGAACTTAATTATACCCAAAAACTGACTCCTAATTTCTCTACTACTTTAGGATTGACAGTACAAAATCCGCAAGCGAAGACAGGTTCTGCAGACTGGGTTCAGGATTCGGCCAAATACATTTTGAACCTTGGTGTAGATTATAAGAAAGAAAAGTTTACGGCCGCAGCCAACCTATTTTCTTATTTGGGAAGAGAGGATGCATACTATAATTACACGCGTACTTCCTCTAAGTCACCGGACCATAGTCTGCGCAACAGTTGTGATTTGATGCTGTCCCTTGGTTATAATCCCACGAAGAGTGATTCTTTTAAGTTGGTAGGACGAAATCTGTTGAACAGAGATGATGTGCTGAACAACTATGAATACTTGGTAACACCCGCTAACTTTACACTGACGTATGAGAGAAAGTTTTAACATCTAAAGATTAAAATTAAAACGGGCACGCAGTTTAAGAAACTGTGTGCCCGTTTTTGTCTGTCAAAAATTTGCGAAGTCTTGTCATAAGTCATCATGACCTGCCAATTATTTTCCGACCTTGTTTTTAATGATGCCTATGATTAAGTCCTGGTCAGCTTTAATTAGTTCAGGATATGTACCACTGCTAAGTACCGGTGCTGGTATTTGATATTTTATAGCTATCTGCTGTAAAAGAATCTGAGCAAAAGGTTGTGCTTCCGGAGCAGATAGCAAACCCCAGCCAAGTTGATCCAGTAAATGGTAGTAGAGAGAAAAGCCGGTTACCAACGCATCTTCGTGGTCGATTGATAACAAGTGCTGGTGAAAATTTTCAGAAGAAAGACCGCAATTATTGTAAGTGTATAAAGAAGGTTCGTTAATGCCGAAACGATAACTGCGTTGTAAAAAGCTGTGCTGGTAGTGTGCGTCAATACCATTATGTTTTTGGATAGCGGCTTTGACCGCTTCTTTAACTACGGTACCGATGAGTTCGCCGGGTTTGGTATGTTTTCCAGCATCAGATAAAAGGAAATTGCTGTCGGAGGCTGCGATGATCGCAATCTGGTCAGTACCGGTTCCAGTAGCTAATCCGCGGGAATATCTGCTACCGATAGCCAATTCTTGTAATGCAGCAGTTTTGGCCTCACTGGCGGTAACTATACTGCGGGCTAAAACGCCGCCGGGAGCATCAGCATTTAAAGCCAGGATGATATTAATGGTTCCCGGTGCCGGTTGTTTATCCTTGTTGCTAAAACCGTTAAAATTAGCTTTATCACCGACACGGCCTGGATTACCTTCCACACCGGCTGTGACCAGGGCTTCCACATAAAAATTCTGGTACTGGGCTTGGGCGTACACAGCATTTTTCATGGGCACACCAGTACCCAGGGTACAAAACCGCCGGGGATCATAGCCCAGATTTTGGACCAGTCTGGTCATGCTGCTTTTATAATCCTCATAAGTCATGCCTTCGTTGGCTTGGCTGTGGTGGTTTACCACGCCCTGTAAGTTTTCCTGGTAACCGCCGCCGAGCAAAGTACTGCTCAGAACCTTGCGGGGACCCTTAAATTCTAATACCAGGGTATCATCCTTAATGTAAACTTTATCTCCGGTTCGTAAAGAAGTTGGTAACATAGTTGCACCTGCTAAACATAAATTAGTCATGCTCAAATACATTATAAGTAAGAACCATAAAATTTTCATCATCGCACCATTTTTCCTAAACAGGAGAAAGAGAGAAAGAAGGCGCAGCTAGGAAGCTACGTCTTCTTTGGTAGTGTTTATACAGACTAGAACGTGAAGGCTACGCCGGCCTGGAAGAATCGGCCGGGCTGGGAATACCAACTGGAACCGCCTGGATTACGCATATCATAGGTCATGTCGGTGTACATAGTATCAAACAGATTATTCACCTTTAAGAAGAGTGTGGTGTTTTTGACAGGCTTGTAGTTGATACCGGCATCAAAAATCCAAAAAGTCTTGTAGGAATCATCAACGGCATTTTCATAATATTTGCTGCCTGGCCGGTCGATAGTACCTTTGGCGGTAAAGGTACCCGTAAATTTGGCATTATTATAGTTTAAACCAATATCGAACTGACCTTTAGGAATAGATCCATTTCTGTTCTCATTGGTAGAAGTGCTGGTAGCGTCAATGGCAATGTGGGTGTAGGCTGCATTCAGACTCCAGTTTTTATCAAAAAATTTGGTCAGTTGTATATCCCAGCCTTTAATAGTTTCATCACCGGTGTTGTAATATTTCCAGGTAGCACTATTAAAGCCGATAAGGTTATCGGAATCGGTCTGGAAGATATGGGCAGCAAAAGTAGTCTTATCGTCAATACGGGTATTGAGGCCAATTTCCTTAGTGCTGCCTTTTTCAGGATTCAAAGCTTCGCTGCCATAGAAAGGATTATATAATTCGTATAAAGCCGGCGCCCGGAAAAATTCCTTGTAAGAAACATAGGCGGTGGTACGGTCGTTGAAATCGTAAGCGACAACACCGCTCTTGCTGGTATTGTTGCCATATTCAGAGTTATGTGTCTGGCGTATACCGGGAGTGATGCTCCAGGGACCGAACTTCATCTGGTCCTGCAGGAAAAAGGCGCTGTTTGTGATATTGCCTGTTAAGCTTGGAGTATATTGATCCTGGTATTTATTCATTTCGTCTTTGTAGTAATCGTAACCGCCAATAAGGGTATGGTGTTTGGTATTATAGGTTAACTGGTCGCTGATGCCCCAGGTCT
Organism: uncultured Acidaminococcales bacterium; assembly: GCA_964293585.1. Lineage (GTDB taxonomy): Bacteria > Bacillota > Negativicutes > Acidaminococcales > Acidaminococcaceae > JAKVKY01. The sequence goes on along the minus strand of CAXYYS010000053.1, from coordinate 6,900 downwards.
TTTGACGCATAAGCCACAGGGTAGCAGGATGATTAGTATCGTCGTCCAGATCGGCGGTCCGGGAATAATAGGAAAAGTCATTTGTCAACCGATCATTAAATTTATACTTGAACTGGGTGGAATACTTGGTGTTGTCTTTGGTACCTTCATCAGCTAAACCAGTAAACGACCCTCCCATACCCGCAGTTTGGGGACGTTCATAATCCAGCTTGTATTTCTGATAGTTAAAGACAATGTCAGCTTTGTCACCAAACTTCTGGCCTAATTTTACATCGTAGGTTTCGCTGTCAATCTTGTTGATGGTTTGATTACCATCACCGTCTGTATAATCGCCCATTTTATCTTTTTGTGCGCCTACGGCCCAGTAGAAACCATTTTTGGTCATGCCGTTGTTATAAAAGGTGTAGGTTTGTTTAGCGGCGCTACCCCAGCTGGCGCTGATTTTAGTGTTAACTTTGCCCGCTTCCGGCTTTTTTGTAATGATATTTACCACGCCGCCTACCGCATCGCTACCGTATAGGGTGGAAGCCGAACCCTTCAAAACTTCGATATGGTCGATGGTGTCCATGTTGCTGAGTTCAGAAGTTTCAAAACTGCTAAAGGTAGAGCCGTTAGTATTAACGCGCATGCCATCTACTAAAACTACCACATGGGCAGAACCATTAATGTAAATATTGTTAGAAGAGTAGTTGGCACCGGAAGCACTGTAGTTCTTAATGGTGACACCGGGTACAGTGCGCAGGGCTTCGCTGACCGTTTGATAGTGCTTGGTTTCCAACTCTTTTTTGCTGACAACATTGACATTGGCATGGGAATCAAAAACTTGGACTGGGGTCCTGGTGGCTGTAACAACCACCTCGTCCAGATTATATGCAGGAGTTTCTTCCTCGGCATTAGCAACACATGGTAGCAGGGTGCCGCCTGTGAGGACTAGAGACATGAGCATACTTAAACGAAGATTCTTCTTACTTTGCATAACAAAACCTCCCCTAATTAAAAATATAACAAACCTTTATTAACAAGCCCAGTCTTTCATGGCCGCCTGATAATAAAAGGACTGTCCCCAAATGATATTATAATAGTTTATATAATTAATTAAAATTTATATCTTAATAATAATATATACTATTAAAAAGTATATTAAACTATATACTAGTGGTAGAGTCAAGAAGTTTGTCATAAAAAAACAGCTCCACAAAGGAGCTGTGTAGAAACATGTTATCTTTACTTATAGTCTACCTGAATGGCTAGCTGGGTCACATAGTCTTCTGGTTTATCGGTAGACCAGTAGTTACGCAAGGGCATGATATAGGCGTTACCAATAATTTTTAATTCGTTACGGTCTATAAATTTTTTTAGCTTCTCCAGTGCATCTCGGTAGGCTGTGTGGTAGCCTTTTGAAGTATAGATGGTGGCATATAGTCCGGCAGGTCGCAACTGCATGTTTTCAGTTAGGTCTGGTTCTGCTACCTTGGTATAAATCTGAGTCATATTTAAATAATTACCGGCTAGCAGGTTCTTATGATCAAGAATGTAGCCGAAAAGATATTCGTACATGATGGGGGAGGAGGCGAAAGGCAGGTTATGCTGGGCGATTTCAACGATCTGTTCCTTCATGGAAGCTTTAAGGTTATGGAAAGTGCTGACTACCAGGTATTCTTCTTCGCAATCTTCAAGGGTTATCTTATCCACCAGGATTTTTTTAGTACGTTCCAGACGATGAATCTTGGCATCCAGGTTCTGAATATTTTTTTGCAGGATCTGAATCTGATATTTAAATTCTTCTTGTTTCTGGATATATAAATTTTCCAGGGATTCCAGGTTCCGGTTCTTCACGTAGTCGGCTATCTCGTGTAAGGAGAAACCCAGCTTGCGCATGGTAAAAATAATCTCGAAGATAAAGTATTGGCTCAGGGAATAGTAACGATACCCGTTTTCATCCACAAAATTCGGTTCAAAAATCTTATTACGTTCATAATAAAAAAGTGTTTGTTTAGAGATACCGAACAAGGCTGCAAATTCCCCAATGGTAAAATTAGTTTTGCGATCCATTTTTTCACCTGCTTTACCAGTATGTAGCCAGACTTGACTATACTAGTAGTATATACATTATATTAAATAATTAATGATAATTAGTCAAGTTAAGGAATAGATTTTAGTAAGGCTTAAGAAAAATAGGCAAAGGGGTAATTAAAGATGGCCAAGATTATTTTTATTACCAATATGGAGGGACACCGTACGGGTATGGAAGCGGCCCTGGCGGCACTGAAGCAGGAACGGGAATTAAAGACTATATTTACGGTGCGGCAGCTGAGTATGGATGAAAGGTGGACCGAGGGTTGGGACAGGGAACTGAGTAATGCGGATTTTATTTTTTTAACCTGGATGGGAACGGGATTATGCTGTGATTTTTTGCGCCATGCAGCGGCATTATTGCAAAAAAAGCAGCGTCCCTATCTGTTTGATATCATGGATCCCGGCGAAGACAAGCTGGATAATGGCCTGGCGGCGGGAGATAAGACTACCATCAAAGCATATCTGGCCTGCGGTGGCCTGGAAAATTATCAGCAGCTCTGATTATGGTTGGCTTATACTTATGCGGGAGAGCAGGGTAGGTTTGCTAAACCGGTACAGGCACCCTGGCATGGGATTTATGTACAGGGACAGCCGGGAAAAACTATGAAACTTGCAGAATATTGGTCTAAGCACTGCTGCCAGGAGAAACCAACGATAGGCCTGATTTTTTCCCGAGAGGAATGGCTGTGGCAGCATACTGGTTGCGAAGATGCCGTCATTAAGGCTCTGCACGGTTACGGATGCAACGTGATACCTGTTTTTACTACCACCATGGCGGACCAGGAGAAAGGTATTACGGGATTGGCAGAAGGTCTGCAAGAATTTTATCTGGACGGAAAACCGTACATTGACGTGCTGTTGAATCCTTTTGTCTTCGGGTTGACGGTGACCGGTTTTTTGAAACTGGCGGAATTACAAAAATTGGGTGTGCCCATCTTACAGCTGGTTAACATTTACGAAGATTTTGCCTGGTGGGAAAAAGATTTGGTGGGACTAAGCGCCAATGAAGTAGCGTATGCGGTAGCCATGCCAGAGTTTGACGGTGCCCTGCATAGTGTACCGGTTTCAACGAATGAGCGAGCGGCAGATGGTACACATTATCGTAAGCCACTGGCAGACAGGATAGATTTGTTAGCACGTAAAGCTTTAAAATGGGCGCGACTGAAGCGCAAACCTAACCACGAAAAAAAGATCGCCATTGTTTTTCATAATTATCCGCCTACGAACGCTAATATCGGCAGCGCGGCCAGCCTGGATGCTATTGCCAGTGTAAGGCTCTTGCTTAGGGCCTTGCAAGAGGCTGGTTATAAGATAGACCATCTGCCTAAAGATAGCAAAGAATTTATTGGCGAGGTAACAGCTCATGCTACAAATGATCGTCGTTATATTTCGGAACAACTTTTAGAACATGCGGATGGCAAATTGAGCAAGGCACAGTATCAAAAATTTTTTGAGAAACTGCCCGGAAAAAATCGGAATCAGATGCGACATGACTGGGAAGAACCGCCGGGAATGGTTTTTAGATATAAGGATGATATGATTGTGCCGGGGTTTCTAAATGGAAATATTTTTATTACCGTGCAGCCGCCTCGGGGATTTGGCGAGGACCCGGGTAAGATTTACCATTCTCCGGATTGTGCGCCCACCCATCAGTATTTAGGCTTTTATCACTGGATCAGGGATGTATGGGGTGCTGATGCCATGATGCATATCGGTACTCACGGTAACCTAGAATGGCTGCCAGGGAAGGGTAACGCCATGTCTGCTTCTTGTTATCCTGATATTTGTACCGGTGACATGCCTAATATTTATCCCTACTGGATTACTTGTGTAGGCGAGGGCATCCAGGCTAAAAGGCGCAGCGCAGCCTGCCTTATCAGTTATTTGACAGCACCTATGAGCATCGCCGGCAGCTATGAAGAAATGGCTGAGCTGGAGAATCTCTTAGAAGAGTACTGTCATTTTAAAAAAGATGCAGAAGCTTCGGTCAAGCTGGGCGCCGTACAAGATTTAATCCGAGCTAAGGCTAAGGAATGCAACCTGGATGAAGATGTGCCGGAAGCCGAAGCAGTTGATTTTGACGACTACGTGGGGAAACTGCATGTCTTTGTGACAGACATTAAGAACATGCAGATTTCTACGGGACTGCATGTTTTAGGGGAACCACCAACAGGCGAAGATTTGCAAGAATTTATGCTGGCGCTTACCAAGCTGGATAACGGTAAGATACCATCCCTGACTAAGACTCTGGCAGCGCTGCACGGGTACGATTATTATCAACTTTTAGAACATAGCGGTCAGATGCTGCCTGATGGCAGTCTGACTTTCGGAATGCTGTTGGAGCAAATCCGTGCTGAATGTATAGATGTGATGCAGGTACTGCAACCGGGCGGCTTTAAGGAACAGGACCTGGAGAAGCTGTGGAATTTGCCCTGGACGCAAAAGTTACAAGGACAGTTGCGGGAACAATTTATACAGGTGATTCGTTACATCTGTCAGCATATTGCCCCAAGTTTGTTGCAGACTACGCTGGAACGGGAAAATTCCCTGCAGGCCCTGGCTGACGGATATGTGGATCCCAGCCCCTCGGGTGCACCAACCAGTGGCGGGGCTGACCTTTTACCTACTGGCCGCAACTTTTACAGCATCGATCCCCGGTCTTTACCCACAGAGGCAGCCTGGGCCATCGGTAAACAAATGGCAGATGATGTCATCAAGCAGTTTATTGCTGAAGAGGGACATTATCCGGAAAGCGTGGGTATTATCCTGTGGGCTACCAGTAACATGCGCAACCACGGGCAGTGCATTGCGGAATTTTTATATCTGATGGGCATGCGACCGGTGTGGCAAAAAGGTACGCACCGGGTAGTGGCTCTGAAAATTATTCCGCTCTGCGAATTAAAGCGTCCCCGGGTGGATGTTACCGGGCGTATCAGCGGTTTGTTCCGCGACAGCCTGCCGGCATCGGTAACCTGGATGGATGATGCGGTGCAGCAGGTGGCCAAGCTGGATGAAGATGTAGAAATGAACTATGTGCGCAAACATGTCCTGGAAGAGGCCGGAGAACTGCAAAAAGATGGTTTGACGGCAATAGAAGCCTGGCGGCAGGCATCATTCCGGATTTTCGGTGATCCGCCGGGAGCGCATGGTGCCGGTACGGGCGCCGTCCTGGAAGCGAAGAACTGGGAAACTATTGATGACATAGCCGCCGTGTATACCCGTTGGGGAGCTCACGCTTACGGTAGTGGTGCTAGCGGAGACTATTTGCCTGAACGGTTCAAGAAACGTATGACACAGATTGATGTTACCATCCAAAATGTTGACCATCGGGAGTCTTCTATGCTGGCAGGTGACGATTACAATAATTATCGCGGTGGGATGGTGGCGGCGGTGCGTGCTTATAAGGGCAGCATGCCTAAAAATTATGTCAGCGATAGCAGTGACCGGAGCAAAGTACAGTTGCGCAGCTTGGACACAGAATTAAGACGCTGGTTTAGGGGCGAGGCGATGAATCCTAAATATATTGAAGGAATGAAAAAGCACGGCTATGCCGGAGCTGGAGAGTTATCTACCTATGTGGCAGTTAGCTATCAGTGGGATGCTACTAGCGCCGTGATGGAAGACTGGATGTACGAAAAGTACGCTGAGAAATATGCTCTGGATGAAAAAATGCAAAGGTGGCTGCAAGAAGTTAATCCCTGGGCACTACAGCGAATTACAGAAGTTTTACTGGAAGCAGAACAAAGAGGTTTGTGGCAGGCTAGGGTGGAGACAAAAGCAGCTCTGCAGGAACTTTTTTTACAACTGGAGGGGGAATTGGAAGGCCGTAGTGATGCGGGTCAAAAGTGAAGGCTTCACAAAGTGAGCTATTTGCGGTAAAATATTATTAAAATTAATTTCTTATCAATATTTATTTTTAATAATTTTCAAGAGAGGCCTAAATGCGTATAGGAATTTTACACCTTGATGTGAGCGGCGGTCCGGAAGTGCGGAACCGGCGGCGTCTGGAGACAGCCATCGAGCAGGCGGCTGCCGCCGGAGCAGAGTGGATTATCACGCCGGAGATGGCGGTACAAGGTTATTTTATGGCTCTTAATGACAGAGACTACCTTACTCATATCCGCCAGTCTGATTATCTGGAGTTTTTCCGAAAACTGTCGGTGCGGTTGCAGGTAAGACTCTTTCTGGGAGCGGCAACTTGGGAACAGGGTAAATTATATAACAGTTGTTTGGTCTTTGGACCAAGCGGAGAACTGGAAGGTGTACACCATAAAACGGTTTCCAAGCATGGCAGGGCTGAACAGTGGGCCGTGGCTGATCCGGAGGTAGAACCAGTTGTGTGCGGTTCTCATAAGATAGGGGTCCTGGTGTGTGCAGATGCATGGTATGAGAAAAATGCCGAAGAGCTGGCAGCTAAAGAGGCGGATATGGTAATTGTTATTGCTGCCTGGCCGCCGGGATGCGGCGGACCGCCGGAGGCGGCTTGGGAGAGATGCTCGGCTCATTGCCAGGGTGTGCCGGTTGTGGTTTGTAATCAAACCGGAACCAGTAATGGCATGAACTGTACTATTGCTAAAAGTGCCCTGGTGCTGAACGGTAAACTCAGCCATGACTATGAAGGTGCAGATGAAAAAATTATCCTGCTGGATTTAAGTATTGCAGGGAAGGATTCTGTGTGCCGATATTATGATGAAAAGTTATTTCGGAATCCAGGCAGGAAAGTTAAAGATGTGGCGCCTCTTGCCGGTAGTTGCATCAATGCTGAAATTTAAAAAACAAAGGAGCGTACAAACATGAAGAGAGTCGGTGTGTATCCGTTTACGG
>CAXYYS010000052.1:0-14624 GCA_964293585.1 uncultured Acidaminococcales bacterium | reverse complement strand
ACTCCGTCGCCTTCGTCTCCGGAGTCCAACGCTAAAGCAAAACAGACAAAAAAAACGGCTTGCGTAAAGTAATTTACGCAGGCCGTTCTGCATGTTACCACTTTTTTTACCGCGGGCGTCTAAACGCCGCTTACTTAACTACGATCAGGGGTACGTCCGCTTCTTCCATCAGCATCTGACTTACACTGCCGCGCAGCATGGCTTCCACAGTGCCCAGACCCCTGGTACCGGTGACGAGAGTATCGCACCGTTCCCGTTTTTCCACTTCCAGGATCTTGCTGGCCGGATGGGAACCATTTTCCAGCACATACTCCGCCTCAATACCTTCCTGTCCGTCCAGGATAGCATGGGACTGGCCTAAAATATCCTGCCCGTTATCTTCCTGCACCGTAAGGATAATCAAGGTACCCTTGCTTAAAACTGCCAGTCCGCAGGCATATTCCAACGCCCGCCAGGACGAAGCGCTTCCGTCCACTGCTACCAGGATTCGTTTAAGCATCTCTGACCGCTTCCTTTGCTTGAAACGCTTTTATTTTACGATGAGGACCGGCACGTTAGCATACTGAGAAATCTTGGAGCTGACGCTGCCCAGGAAGAACTCAGCGATACCGGACAAACCACGGCTGCCAATAATGATGGCATCGGCGCCGCTTTCCTTAGTCACCGCCAAAATTCTTTCAGAAGGATGGCCAACTTCCATCTCAAAAGAAACCTTGCCCGGATAATTCGGACCTACGATTTCCCGGGCCTGTTTCAAAACTTCGTTGCCGATGCGTTCCATATCCGCATTGCTCTGGCTGATAACATTATGATCCAGAGGTACGGCCAGGAGCGCCGCATTATTGTACGGTTGGATAACAGTTAAAACAATAATCTCGCTGCCGGCAAATTTAACACCCAGTTCCACGGCCTGACGTAAAGCCCTCCAGGAAGTTTCAGAACCATCTACAGGTACGACCATTTTCTTATACATGTTACATCCTCCTTTATTTATGCTTCAGTTTTTTGGTGTTGATGTCTTTTTTCTCTGGCTTCGTGAATCCGTTTGGATTTATTGCTTAATTCCTTCTTAGGCTGTTTAGACGGATCGTCCGTCTCGGTAGAAAAGCGGATGAACACGTACAGGCCCAGCATCACCAACAGCGGGAGCGCCGCCAGCACATACATCCACTTGTCGCCGCCCATGATGATGATAAAGTTATAGGCAATCACCACGATGGGGATAAAAATATATTTGCCGTACTTGCCCATGAAACCGTCCTGGCCCCAGATCTTGCGAATGCCCAGGATAACCAGGAACGTGTTCACGAAAGACACTACGGTCAACATCAAAATGATTAAGAAAAACTTCCAATCCATGAAAACAAGCCTCCGCGCTTATAAGTCGTATTTTTTACTTTCATCACCCAGGGGTTTATCCTTATCCGGATGATTTTTAAACTTGTCCATATTATTCTTGGCATCACTGACTGCGTCATCGTAAACTTTTTTGAAGACGCTCATATCTGCCGGTCTGCCAGCCTTTAACCATTCCGTAACTACCCGGCCCAAAGCGTAAGTAGTGGCAATGGCTACCGGAATCTGCAGCGGTGCAAACGGAATCAGAGTACTGAGTTGTCCGCCCAGGAACACCGTCCCGCAGCTGCCCAGCAGGCTGACTGCCGCTTTTTCACCGATAGGCTGCTCATAAACCTTGCCCAACTTCATGACCAGATAAATATCGTTGGCGATGAGGGACATGGTGCCCAGACCCGGCAGGATCACGATAGCACCGGCACGACCGGCCGCCCATTTGCACAAAGATTCGGCTTCTTCATTCCTGGCCGCATCGTCTATCACGGTAACTTTTTCTTCGTCTGCCATAAGAAAACCTCCCTTAAATTTAACTTAACTGCTGTAAACCCGGCTAAAGTACTTTACCTTGCCCGGTTAGAACTTAGACTAACTTTCAGGATTTGTATTCATAATTATACTACAGGGAACAAGTAAATACCAGAGATCGTCCACCGCATGCCAAAATTTCCGGCGCTGCTTATTTGCCGCAGCGCTAAAATTTCCGGTACCGCCTTATAAATCGTGGCTGACTTCCGGGTTCTTGTCCTTATTATGACGTCCGTCCACAAAAACTTCCTTCAGCTCGCCGGCATGGCTGCGGATATAATCCGTCACCAGGGCGTTCACTTCCTCCGTCACAGCCAAAAAATGTTTATCGCCGCATTTTTCCAAAAAAGGCAGGATGCGTTTCAGATTCTCTTTCAGGTCCACTATGGTAATAATGATGGGCAGGTTGGGCATACCGGTAAAGAAACCAATCTGACCGTATTCCTTGCCGCGAATCTCCGTACCAAAACCGTAATCGGCCTTAAAGACCGTACCACCAGCCAGCTTGCAGCGGCGCGCTTCGTCAATGACACATTTATACAAAGGCTTATCCTGATACATCACATCTTCCGCGGTAAAAATCGTCAGCCGACATAATTTCACAAAATCCATCTTGTTAACCCCCTTCTCCAACTACCCTCCTGCAGAAACGGCGCCTCTGTTGTTTAAACTCTAAACAGTGGCCGTATTCTTTTCATATATAATAATTATAACACATCCACCTTGGCACAAGAAAGTTTTTTTAGTATACAAAGCCCCCCTTTTGCGTTAAAATAGTACTAGTCACCTAGGAGGTTTTACATATGCGCTACTTGTGCTGGGATATTGACGGCACGCTTTTATTAACTAATAATGCCGGACTGGATGCTTTAAATTTGACCATCCGGGAACGGCTCGGCCAAGACTATCACTTTACCCATCCCCTGGGTGGGACCACCGATTCAGCCATCGTCAAAGAAGTGGTCACTGCCCTGAAGGGACGTTGTTCCAGCGCTGACGCCGCCGGATTTTTAATTACCTACAGCCGTTTGCTCCGGCAGCAGCTGCCCACCCATAAGGGACGACTCATGCCTTATGTCCGGGAAACCCTGGCTTATATCCGCTCCCAGGTGCCGGAATGGCAGAACTGCCTTTTGACCGGCAACACCCGGGACGCCGCGGTGGCCAAACTGCAGCATTACCAGCTGGCTCCCTATTTTGATTTTAGCCGCAGCGTGTACGGCGATTTAAGTGAAAAACGGGATGAGTTAGCCCGCATTCTTTACAGCCGTCTGTTAGGCGACAGCTGCATTACCAGTCCCGGCGACCTTCTCATCATCGGCGACACGGTACACGACGCCAGCTGCGCGGCCGCTATCGGTGCCCCCTGCCTGATTGTGCTGTCCGGTTCAACTTATACCCGCAAAGATTTTGTTCACCAGCAACCCTGGAAAATTATCGATGCTCTGCCGGCAGATCCGGCAGACTTTGTGCGGCTGATTACTAGCGCCGCCGTAAAGGCTTAACGCCTGAAGGAGAGTTATGACCCACTTGATGCGTATTTTCATCCTGCTGGCCTGCCTGGCCCTGACCGTACCGGCGGCAGCTTTTGATAACGGCGCTTACGCTACGGTAAAAGGCGGCGGCAGCGCACCTTATGCCGATCTGAGCGGCGCTGACCTGAGCGGTATCAATCTGGCCGGTTGCAATCTGCAACAGGCCAACCTGAATGGTGCCATCCTGCGAGGTGCCGATCTGACCGGCGCTAATTTAAACGGCGCCAGCCTAAAGACTGCGGATCTGGAAGCGGCCAAACTGGACCGGGCACAACTGCAAAACGTGCAGCTGAGTTATGCCAACCTGGGTTTTGCCAGCCTGAAGGATGCCAACCTGACAGGCGCCAACTGCTACCGCAGCAATATGCGGGCGGCACAACTGGATGGCGCCACCTTGTACGAAACTAACCTGCAGGAAGTTACCCTGGACAAGGCCAGTTTGCAGCATGTGGATGCCACCGCAGTTAATTTCTCTTACAGCTGGCTGTTTAAAGCCAATTTTCCCGGCGCCCTGTTACCCCGGGCCCGCCTTTACAATGCCAAGGGCAACTATGCCGTCTTTAACGACGCCAACCTTACGGATGCCGTCCTGAGCCAGGCTCAGTTTGCCAACAGCAATTTCGATAAGGCACGGCTGAACCAGGCCCTGCTCAACGCTACCGATTTTACCGGTGCATCACTAAAAGAAACTTTCTGGGGAACTTCTAACATCGGCGATGCCAAGTTCTAACGATAGCGCTACCAGCAAAATAGCGCCGTCTTAAAAGAAAAATCTGATCTACAGCATTAAAAAGCGTTAAAAATGAAATAAGAGTAGGTTGTTACTAAGCTGGGCATCAATACCCCAGCGAGTAACAACCTACTCTTTTATTTTTTAGCTTGTGCCCGTTAATGCTTTTGTTATCTTGCTTTTTTTACTTCTGGTTCTTCCGTATTTTCCAGTTGTTCAGCTTCCAGCAGTTTCGCAAATTCTTCTTCCTGCACTGGATGGTAGAAGTAATAACCCTGCACCATGTCGCAGCCGTGCTGGCGCAAAAACTCTACCTCGTCTCCTGATTCCACGCCCTCAGCTACGATTTGCAAATGCAGATGTTTAGCGATGGAAATAATATCGGACAACAGCAGCCTTACCCGTCCATCCGTGGCAAAACTGTCAAAGAACAGCTTATCAATCTTGATGACATCGATAGGAATATTTTTTAAGAAGTTCAGCGACGAATAACCGGTGCCAAAATCATCCATGGCCACGGTAAATCCAGCCTCATGCAATTGTTTTACCAGTTGCAGGGTCGTTTCCCGGTTCTCAAAGAACGCGCTCTCTGTCAATTCCACTTCCAAAAGCTGAGGCTCGATCTGGTGCCGGTCTAAAATTTCCGTCAGATGCCGGACAAAATTATTATCCATCATATGCACCCGAGAAAAGTTCACCGCCACCGGCACTACCGGCGCCCCTTCATCCAGCCTGTGGCGCAGCATGCCGCACACCCGCCCGGTCACATAAAAGTCCAGGGCTGTGATCAGACCGTTGGCTTCAAAAAGATTGATAAAATTGCCGGGCAGCACAATCTCTCCTACCGAAGACTGCCAGCGGACCAATGCCTCGCAGCTGCTTATCTTATCCGGCAGCTTAGCATTACCGGCCGGTGCCAGTGCTACCTTCGGCTGATAGTAAACCATGAACTTATCCTGGCGCAGCGCTTCTTCAAAGCTTTCCAGGATACTGGTTTCCACCACAAACCGCTTCCGCAGCTCTTCGTCAAAGACAGCGTAATTTTTTACCGGGTCATTCTTGATGCTGCTGGAAGCATAAATAGCACAGTCGCGCATCTGCCGCACGGGCAGCTGCCGGTTCCAAACTTCATAAATACCGTGCCGGAACAAATAGGTCCTGGTTGTTACGCCCTGCCAATGATAGGCACTATCTACATTCAGGCGCGCCGCTACTGCCGCCGCACTGCTGCCCAGCACCAGGCACAAGAAATTATCCGCCTGGATACGGGCACATAACTCTCCCTCTCCGCAGCGCTCCCGCAAATAATGGCCCACGCTGACTAAAAGATTATCGCCCCGGGAACTGCCGTACAAAGCATTAAAATGCCTAAAATCATTAATATTGATGCTGACCACAAAATACTGGGTCCCAGACGGCGCCTTTTGTAGAATCTGAGCAGCCTGTTCGTCAAAACCTTCCGCATTTAATAAACCCGTAAGCCGGTCCTGATAGGACAGGTCCACCAGATAACCCAGCATATTATTAAAAGAAATACTCAGGTCCCCCATCAGATGCAGACGCTGTTTGTAATCGCCGCCCGCCACCTCGTCCATCATCCAGATCAGATGCTGCAAGATGCTTTGTACTGCTTTCAGGGAACCGGACATAGGATTATCCCTGCTGGGAAGCCGCGCCTCTTTAATAGTGCCGTTTGTCAGGTCCGCGCCCAACCGCCGGTTCTCCAGCACATACCGATGTAAAACTTGCAAACCCTGCCCCAGTTTTTTCTGCTCCGGTGACAGGTTTTCCACATCCAGGTAGGCTTTTTCCGGCGTATAGATAATCTGCCGCAAGTATTCAAAAAGTTGTTCGTTAACTTCTACGCTATTTGGCATAGTCTCCCCTTTGTTTACTTCACCGGTTCGCCGGCAAAGCGGCAAACCCGGTCACCCGACGCCCAGCAGTCAATCTCCCGGACCCGATAATCTATCTTGTTATAAGCTTCAGCAATGCCTGCAAAAAAACCTTCATCATAATTGCAGACCACCTCGCCGGTAACCGGCAGACCGCTGCAATCCAAATCTTCTTCCACGGTGATGACAAAGCTGCCGTCTTTCCGGTCCAGCTTTTCTATCCGCGCCACTCCCATCTTCATGGCCATCATTTTTTCAGCCAGCTGGGCTACAAAACTATCAACATCCGCCTGCAGGTCCAGCACATTATTAGCAAATTCCAGGCCAGACTTAAAGCCCGCGTCCCTAAAAATTTCCTGTGCCTCTTTCAGGCCCAGCTTATGCACCAGCACGGCGAACATTGAATACTCCAGCATACGATACACTGCTACCGGCACCTGGTCTCCCAGATTAGGCCGGCCCAGCTTGATATCTCCGATCATAGGCCAGGAAAAGTTACTATGCGAATTTTCTCCAAAAACATTGGCCACGATAAATTCCTCCTTCATTCGGAATTATGCGCACACAGGCATTTGTTCACAAATACATCCTAATTTACAATATATATAGTTTACTCTATCTTACTGAATTAGTATACCATAGATATCCAGGCTTTAAAAGTACCTCTTTTATTCTTTAAGAGTAATGTTTGTCTTTTATCACAGAACAAATGTCGCTTTTGTCTTTACGTGATAGACGGCGCCTCTAAGATATGGTAGAATATAGCCGCGTAAGATATATAATATCGGAAAAATTGATAAAGGAGGAAAGCCATGATTAATAAGCAAAGAGTTCTGCAAGAATTCTACGAGCTGGTGCAGATCCATTGTCCCAGTTACAATGAGCGTGCAGTCGCTGATCTTTTGATTAAGCGTCTGGAAGCACTGGGCGGCACCGTCGTGGAAGATCACGGGGCGGCAAAAGCTTTGGGCGGCAACACCGGCAATCTGGTGGCCAGTTTTAAAGGCACCAAAGCCGGCGCACCTACCATCCTGATGGCAGCCCATATGGACTGTGTCAATCCCTGTAAAGACATTAAGCCCCGTCTGGAAAACGGCGTCTTAAAGTCGGACGGCACCACCATCCTGGGCGGTGACGACAAAGGCGGCGTGGTGGCCATTTTAGAAACCCTGCGCTGTCTGCAGGAGCAAAAACTCCCCTACGGTAACCTACAAGTCCTGTTCAGCGTCTGCGAGGAACAAGGCGTGGCCGGTTCCAAGAATCTGGACAAGAGCCTGCTCAAGGCTGATTTTGGTTTTACCCTGGACAGCAGCGGCCGCCCCGGCAAGATTGTTAATGCGGCCCCCGGCCAGAACAAGATTTTTGCCAAGGTACACGGCAAAACTGCTCACGGCGGCGTAGCTCCGGAAAAGGGCATCAACGCCATCAAGAAAGCTGCCGAGATTTTGATGGGTGTTCCTCAGGGACGTATCGATGAGGAAACTACCTGCAACATCGGCATCATCAAAGGCGGCACCGCTACCAATGTCGTGCCCGACCTGGTGGAGATTGCCATGGATTGCCGCAGCCGCAACAAAGAAAAGCTGGCCAAATTGACGCAGCAGATTGTCACGGCCTATGAAGAAGGCGGCAAAAAAGTTGGCGTCAAGGTGGATGTGGAAGTCAGACCTTCCTACAATCCTTACAAACTCTCCAATGAGTCTCCCTGCACGGTTCTGGCAGCCAAGGCAGCCCAAGAACTTGGTCTCACCGTGGACATCAGCGCCAGCGGCGGCGGCAGCGATGCCAACCATCTGAACGACGTGCTCCCCTGTGCCGATCTTGGTACCGGTATGACGGATGTGCATACCGTGAACGAAACCCTGCTGGAAGCAGATCTGTACGGCACCTGCGAATGGCTGCTCGCCATCGTCAGCAGCGCTGCTAAGTAACCAGGATTGTTGAAAGTTCTGCGGCGGTTATCAGAGCTTTTAGAGAACAGTACGGCCGCCCGGAACTTCGCAAAATATTTTTTAAAATAATTTAATAGGTGGAGGAAAAAATTATGGCATTAGTTATTTCATTAATCGTCACCTTTTGGGTAGCGTATCTGATTTACAAACGTTACAAACCGCATGTAGTTTTGGTAATCGGCGGTTTTGCCCTCATGTACATCGCTGTACTGATGGGCTACGGCACCATCCTGGCACCCAAAGCCAGCACCGGCACTCTCTTATTTGATACTTTTGAATTCATGCGCAAGACTCTGAGCAGCCGTGCTGCCTCCCTGGGTCTGAACATCATGTGCGTAGGCGCCTTTGCCCGCTATATGGACAAGATTGGCGCTTCCCGTGCCCTGGTCCGCATGACCATTAAGCCCCTGTTAAAATTAAAATCTCCCTATCTGGTACTGGCCTGCTCCTGGATCCTGGGCCTGTGCATCGGTCTGTGCATCAACAGCGCCTCTGGTCTGGCCATGCTGCTGATGGTCACCGTATTCCCGATCCTGCTGGGCCTGGGCGTAAGCCGCATCGCTGCTACCGCAGCCGTAGCTTCCACCCTGTGCTTTGACTGGAGCCCCAGCGATACCGGCACCATCCTGTCCGCTGAAACCGCCGGTCTGAACCCGGTTATCTACTGGACGGATTACCAGGTACCTATCGTTATCGTAGCCTTCTTCGTGGTAGGCGCGCTCTTCTATTTCTCCCAAAAGATTATGGACAAGCGCGACGGCCATATCGTAAAGCCTATGGAAGTAGAGCAGGTTAAAGATGAGTCTGACACCGCGCCGGCCTTTTACGCGCTGCTGCCGGTAGTGCCCCTGGCATTAATCCTGGCGTTCAGCCCCCTGTGGATTACCTGGATTAAGGTGGACATCATCAACGCTATGTTCATTGGTTTAACCATAGGCATGATTTGTGAATTTATCCGCAAACGCAACTTTAAAGAAGTATGCGAAGGCGTACAGGTTTTCTTTGATGGCATGGGCATGCAGATGGCCAACGTGGTTACGCTGATCGTAGCCGGCCAGGTTTTTGCCCAGGGCCTGATGAGCATGGGCGTTATTAACACCCTGATCAAGAGCAGCCAGAACGCCGGCTTCAGCCCCATGCTGATGATGGTCGTGATGGTAGCGATTATTGCAGTGTCCAGTATCGTAATGGGCAGCGGCAACGCTCCCTTCTTTGCTTTCGCAGCTTTAACCCCGGCAGTAGCTCATGCCAGCGGCGTAGCACCGGTGCTGTTCCTGCTGCCGATGCATTTCGCAGCTTCTATCGCCCGTACCTGTTCCCCGATCACGGCTGTTATCGTCGTGTCCGCAGGTATCGGCAACGTTTCTCCCTTTGACCTGGTTAAGCGTACGGCCATTCCTATGGCAGGCGCTATGATTGTCAATGTGGCGATGACGTTCTTCTATTATTATCGTGGCTAAGAGTTGAGTGCCGTTGCCGGTGTGTCTTTGTTTTCGCACCGGCGTCGGCATGACTGTTCTAAGTAACGGTTAGTCGCCGGGACGTTACCCGGCTTCGTCGAGCCAACGCATGGTGCTGCACAAAGGCACACCGGCCGCGGCCAGATATTTGCAGCTATAATAAAAATATCCAGAGCGTGGGCTCTGGATATTTTTTATGTTCAGATAGTACTGACTTTGCATACGCTATGTTTTGTAACTTGCCCAGACGGAGCTGCCTTTATGTTATTCAATGAGGGCTGGTGCAGCGCAGCAACAATTGGCATCTGAATGCGTTGTTTTGCCAGTAAATATAATAGGACCGGGTGCAATCTATACGCGAATGCGGAGGGATGCGTCGTTTTAATAGGCCTGCCAGGCGTCGTGAGCATGAAGGCCCGTCCGTAGGACGGGAACAGCATGCGAGCAGCCGCAGCAGGCCATTAAAACAGCAGACCGCAGCTCTGAGCGTAGAGATTGCACCCGGTCCTACTCTGTGACTGTTGCGGACAGAATTGTGGCACTTGTGCATCACGCTCTGAGCATAAAAACTGTTCTTTGCTAATACAATCATGTTGTTCAGGAATATCAGCCAAACCTGCCCGTCACATACTGCTCCGTCTTCGGATTCCTGGGATTAGTAAAAATATTCGTCGTCGTATCATACTCCAGCAACTTACCCAGCAAAAAGAAAGCCGTGCGGTCCGAGATGCGCAGCGCCTGCTGCATGCTGTGGGTAACGATGACGATAGTGTATTTTTCTTTCAGCTCCAGGGCCAGGTCCTCAATCTTTTGCGTGCTAATCGGATCCAGAGCGCTGGTGGGTTCGTCCATCAGGATAACGCTGGGTTTCGCCGCCAGGGTCCGGGCGATGCACAAACGCTGCTGCTGCCCGCCGGAAAGTCCCAGGGCGCTGGTATGCAGCCGGTCTTTCAGCTCGTCCCAGATAGCCGCCTGCCGCAAACTTTCTTCCACGATTTCCAGCAGCACCGCCTTATTCGTAATACCCTGAATGCGGGGACCGTAGGCCACGTTTTCAAAAATGCTTTTGGGAAAAGGCGTAGGCTGTTGAAAAACCATGCCCACCCGGTACCGCAAAGCCAGCGGATCCAGTTCCCGGTAAATATCTTTACCTTCAAATAATACTTTACCCGTGACCGTACAGCCTTCCACCCAGTCATTCATCCTGTTTAAAGTCTTGATAAAAGTACTTTTACCGCAACCGGAGGGACCGATGAGCGCCGTAATCTGGTGCCGCCCGATCTCCATGTTGATATCATAAAGCGCCTGTGTAGCGCCGTAAAATAAATTTAAACCCTGCACGTCAAAAGTCAAAGCCGTCGTGCCGGAACCCGCCGCTTCTTGTGACGTCACACCAGCCGCCATCTCTAAATTGGCAAAGGTAATATTCGGATTGAGCGGCCACGCCGCACTGACACCACTCATGTTTTACTGCCTCCCATCTTTTGATCCAGCCGCCAGCTTAAATACCGGGCCAGCAAACTAAAAACAACTACCAGCAAAACTAAAACCGCACTGGCCGCGCCTGCCTGCTCCGCCGCATCCGCCTGCAGCGCCTCAGTCCTGAGCGCCCAGATGTGCAGTGCCAGCGTCTCGCCGGGGCGGAAGGGATTCAAAGCGCAGGCGGGCGACAGGACATTCCAGTCGCTCCAGTCGATATCCGTACTCATACCGGCGGTGAACATCAGCGCCGCCGCTTCGCCAAAACCACGTCCTGCCGCCATGACCATGCCGGTCATGATGCGGGGCAGGCAGGCTGGTACCAGCACCCGCCAGATCGTCTGCCAGTGGCTGGCGCCCAGCCCCAAACTGCCCTGGCGATAACCGGGAGGCAGGTTTCGAAGCGCGTCTTCCGTAACACTGGTCACAAACGGCAGCGTGATCACGGACACCGCCAAAGACCCGGCCAGCAGATTCCACTGGCTGTGAGTCATGACGATAAACGCCAGGTAACCGAAAAGTCCTACCACGATACTGGGCAAGGATGCCAAAGTTTCGATAGCCATCCGCACCCAGCGGGTCAGCTTGCCCTGCCTGGCGTATTCCGCCAGATACACGCCGGCAGGCAGGCCCGTGATAAGACTGAACACCAGCGCCAACACCACGATGTACAAAGTATTAAAAAGCATGCTGCCCATACCTTCGGGACCAAAGGACAGCATCTTCCAGGTCATATTCAGGAAACCGTTAATCCACACGCTCCCGATAAAGCCCAGGAGGAGCAGCACCGCAAAAACGGCACCGCCCTGACAGATCACCGTCATCAGATGGTCCTGACGTTTCTTACGGCGCAATTGTTCCTGCATCAGACGGCGCCCCCTTTCTGCAATGTTCCCAACCGGTGAATCAGGAAAATAAAGATGAAAGAAATAAGAAAGAGGAGCAGCGCCATGGTCCACAGGGCCGCGTTATATTCACCGCCGTCCATGGCCCCGCCCATGTCCGCCGCAATAATGGTGGTCAGGGTCGTTGCCGGCTTTAAAAGCGAGACCGGGAAAACTTTCATCTGGCCGATGACCATGGCCACCGCCAGCGCTTCGCCTAAGGCCCTGGCCAAACCCAGGATGATACCGGAATAAATACCGCTCCGGGCCGCCGGTAAAACCACCCGCGTAATGGTTTCCCAGCGGGTGGCTCCTAAACCGAAAGACGCATCCCGCCAGGCCCTGGGTACAGCAGCAATGGCATCTGCCGCCATGGTAGTAATAGTGGGATAAATCATGACCGCCAGCACGCAGCTTGCCGCCAGCACAGAAAAGCCGTAGGGCATCGGCAAAAATTTCCGCAGGAAAGGAATCAGCACGGTCAGTCCAATCCAGCCGTAAACTACGGAAGGAATGCCGGTAAAAAGTTCTACCGCCGGCTGCAAAAATCTGCGGATCCGGGGTGTTACCATCTCCGTCATACAGATGGCCGTGGTCAGACTAAAAGGCAGAGAAAGCAACAGTCCCAACAGACAGGTTACCAGAGAACCGGTGACAAACATGGCCGCACCCACCTGACCGCCGCTTTCCGCCCCGTCGTTGGGCGCCCACTGTCCGCTAAGCAGAAACCCGGGCAAGGAATGACCGAAGATCAGGAAAGTAGCACTGCCTTTCCAGAGCAGGAACAATCCTATCAGGATTGGCACCAGGGATACGCCGATACCACAGGCCGTAATAATCGTCCTGGCTAAACTTTCACTCCGGTGTGCCGCCCGGGCTGCCTTCGCTAAATCATGCATCACGCTTGCTCCTTAGCCAAAATTTACTAAAATTCATTTTATCTAAACCAGGATTAATCCCAGCCTGAATTTAGAAACAGAGCCTGCCCACCAGGCAGGCCCTGCTATAAAACTTTTCAGTGTACTTCCTTAGTCTGCATCTTGCTGCTGGCGCCGTAGCCCAAAGCTTCAATGCGGGCTGCGTATTGGTCGCCGGTAACGAATTTCAGGAAGGCGGTCACGGCAGCCTTGGGGTTCTTGCCGGTGTAGATATGTTCGTAACCCCACACCTTGTAAGTGCCGCTGTAAGTGTTAGCCAGGGTCGGCGCTACGTTATTGATAGATACGGTTGCCACCTTGTCATTGTTCAGCAGATACGGCAGGGCTACATAGCCGATGGCACCGGGATTTTGAGACACGCTCTGAACCAGCAGACCGCTATCATCAGTTTCCAGGGATTTGTTGCCGGCTTCTTCTACTTTATTCAAAGCATATTCTTTAAAGAGAGCACGAGTACCGCTGGTCTTAGGACGGGTTACCAGGACGATGTTCTCATCCGGACCGCCCACCTGTTTCCAGTTGGTAACCTTGGCCGTGAAAATATCCTGCAGCTGCTGGCTGGTCAGGCTCTTAACCTTCGCGGCCACATCTTTATTGACGATGGTGGCCACCGTCATAACGCAGACCTTATTATCCAGCAGGTTCGCAGCCTTTTCCTTAGGCAGTTTGCTTTCGGCAGGCACATCGCTGTTGCCCATGTCCACGCTGCCATCAGCCACCTGTTTTAAACCGGTGCCGCTGCCGCCGGCGTTCAGACTGATGGACACACCTTTATTGGTTTCCTTAAACTTAGCGGCTGCATCTTTCACCAGCGGGAGCAGGGCGGACGACCCGCTGCCGGTAATACTGCCAGTCACACCTGCAGGCGCACCCGTAGCTGCGGGTTTACTATTACTGCTACCGCAACCTGCGGCGCTAATGAGCATGAGAGCTGCTAAACTTGCCAGAATAAATTTTTTCAGATACATTTTCCATTTCCTCCTTTTGTTGTCGTAACTTTATTGTAGGGGAGGAAAAGCAAAAGCAGGTTAGTGCTGTGTTAAGTTTGTGTAAAATGTGGGCGACGAGGCCATCTTTCAGCATATAAATAAAAATTCCGAAGCACTAAGCTCCGGAATTTTTTGAAGGTCTGAAATTTTTATAACAAGTCGGCATGAGTTCCCGTCCTGGCGGCGGTAAGTATCAAGGTTTTCTGGTTGATGGTGTAAATTAGTAACAAGTCTGGTTGCAAATGACATTCACAAAAACCTTCATACTTACCCCGAAGACGGTGATTACGATATTGGGGCGGCAATTTTTGCTCAGTGAGCAACATTTCCAAAACATTGTTTAGCAACTGTAAATTTAGGCCACGCTTTTTAGCCAACTTATAGTCGCGTTCAAATTGAACAGTGGTTTTAAGTATCAGCATCAGTGTCAAACGCCTCCGCCATCTCGTTCACAGTGTGGAACGTTCTTGCCGTGCGTTTACCGCTGGCAATTTCCCTGGCTTCCTGCATCGCGGACTCAGTCGTGGCATTATAATGCAGTTGTCTGACTTCAAAAGGCAGGCCCCCCACCATAATTGCTTTATGCAAAAAGATATTAATCGCATCAGTCACAGAAATACCAAAATCTGCAAAAATTTTTTCTGCTCTGGCCTTAGTAACAGGATCTACACGCACATTAATGCTGGCAGTTTTACTCATGGACATACTAACACCTTCCTTTCGTGACCATCATATCCTAAATTGTTCAATTTAGCAACTATTTAATCACAAATCGTTACAAATATGCAGCTAAAGGTTCCATTTACATTACAAATAAAAACAGTAGGGTCAATTGTAGTCTGAAACTACATTTTGTATTTCAAGATGCCAACTTTGAAAAT
>CAXYYS010000051.1:0-14727 GCA_964293585.1 uncultured Acidaminococcales bacterium | reverse complement strand
GGACCGCTGGGACCCCAAGCTTATTACCCCGGCTATCAGGATGGCAGTTTTAAAAGCGCTGCACCTGAATAAGAGTCCTTTTATCAAGATGATCCTGAGCCATATCTTAAATCCGGACAGCAGTGAAGATCTGCTGCATCTGAATTAAAAACGGCGGCAGAAAACAAACCGCCCGGAAAAGATAAATGCGTAGCCTAACTAAGTACGGTCACCGGTAACGGTGCACCGTCAGGATATGTTCTGTCGTACCTTGTGTCTTTAATCTTAAAGGAGATGAGCGTATGTCTATCGTAGGTGCTTTCATGGTTCCCCATCCACCGTTAATCGTGCCTGCCGTAGGCCGCGGCGATGAGAAAGGTATCAGTGCCACCATCGCGGCCTACCAGGAAGTGGCGCGCCGGGTGGCGCAGCTGCAGCCGGATACTATTGTGCTGACCAGCCCGCATACCACTTTATATCTGGATTATTTCCATGTTTCACCCGGGGCAGCTGCCGGCGGCAGTTTTGCCCAGTTTAGCGCGCCCCAGGAAAAAATGACCTGTACCTATGACCAGGAGTTTACCGGAACCCTGGAAACTTTGGCGGACCAGGCTAAGCTGCCGGCCGGAACCAGGGGCGAACGTGATCCCCAGCTGGATCATGCCACCATGGTTCCTCTGTATTTTGTGAACCAGGTTTATAAAAATTATAAACTGGTGCGTATCGGCTTGTCCGGACTCAGCTTGCAAAAGCATTACCAGCTGGGCCAGCTTATTGCTGCCGCCGCCGTTAAATTAAACCGGCGCGTAGTCTTTATTGCCAGCGGCGACCTGTCCCATAAACTCAAACGCAGCGGCCCGTACGGGTTCGACCCGGCCGGTCCCAAGTATGATAAACGGATCATGGATGTCATGGGCAGCGGCGCTTTTGACCAGCTCTTTACCTTTGACGATACCCTGTGCGAAGAAGCCGCCGAATGCGGGCACCGTTCCTTCACCATCATGGCCGGCGCCCTGGACGGGCTGGCCGTTAAAGCCGAACAGTTATCCTACGAAGGACCTTTCGGCGTCGGGTACGGCGTGTGTGCCTTTACGCCGCTGGGTCCCGATGAGAACCGACATTTTGGCAGTCATTACGACCGTATCCGTTCCCAGATGTACCAGGAACGTTTGGCCAAAGAAGATCCTTATGTAAAACTGGCCCGGGCCACCATCGAAAGCTTTATCAAAGACGGCCGCCGGCTCAAACTGCCGGCAAGTTTGCCGCCGGAGATGCTGGCCGGTAAAGCCGGCGCCTTCGTTTCTTTAAAAGAACACGGCCAGCTCCGGGGCTGCATCGGCACCATCGGTCCCATGCAGGACAATATCGCCCGGGAAATCATGCATAACGCCATCAGCGCCGCCACGGAAGACCCGCGCTTTACCCCGATACAACCCGGAGAACTGAGCGAACTGGTTTACAGCGTGGATATCCTGGGGCCGCTGGAGCCGATTGACTCCCCGGCGCAGCTGGATGTGAAACGCTACGGCGTCATCGTTACCAAAGGCAGCCGGCAAGGTCTGCTCCTGCCCAACCTGGAAGGCGTGAACTCCGTGGAGCAGCAGATCAGCATCGCCCGCCAGAAAGCCGGTATTTATCCGGAAGAAACGGGGGTGCGTCTGACGCGCTTTGAAGTAGTGCGTCACTTTTGACGACGCCCGCCAAGCGCCGGACCGCTGGTCCTGGTATAAATATTTACTGCGGCGTCTGCTCAGCTTTCTTTGTTTCAGGAGGCGATTACCACCATGATTTGCGATGTCTGCTTGCATCACTGTAACCTGGCGCCCGGCCAGACAGGTTTCTGCCGGGGCCGCGCCTGCAAGGACGGCAGCATTAAGCCTATTAATTACGGGCTCTTAACTTCCCTGGCCCTGGATCCCATCGAAAAAAAACCGCTGGCTCGTTTTTATCCCGGCTCCTGGATCCTGTCCGCCGGTAGTTTTGGTTGCAACCTCCGCTGTCCGTTTTGCCAGAATTACGAAATCAGCCAGGCCGATTACTCCACCTACCATTTAAAATATGTAGCGCCGGAAACTTTAACTGCCCAGGCGGTGGCTCTAAAACCCCGGGGCAATATCGGCGTGGCTTATACCTATAACGAACCGCTCATCAGTTACGAATACATCGTGGACACCGGCAAGCTGGTCCATGCCGCCGGACTCAAGAACGTGGTGGTCACCAACGGCTGCGCCTCTGCCAAAGTGGCCGCAGCTTTAAACGGTATCGTGGATGCGTACAACATTGACCTGAAAGGTTTTACCCAGGCTTATTACGACAAACTCCACGGCAGCTTGCAAATGGTACAGGAATTTATCACCGCCGTGCTGCCCCACGCCCATGTGGAATTAACTACGCTGGTCGTTCCTAAAGAAAACGACAGCGAAGAAGAGATGGCAGCCTTGAGCAGCTGGGTCGCCGGTTTATCCCCGGAAATTCCCCTGCACGTAAGCCGCTTCTTCCCCCGTTTTGAAATGGTGGACCGGGATGCAACCAAGGTCAGCAAAGTTTACCGCCTGGCGGAGGTAGCCAGAAAACATTTGCATTATGTCTATACCGGTAACTGCTAAATTCCGGTGTGAAGGAAATTTTTCCGGCAGGGACAATCCGGTACTGTTCCCGCAACTCGCAGTTTTTGCTGCGGGCTTTTGCTAGAGCGCACGCGAAAGCTATTGCCAAATATTGGCGAACATGTTACAATATTTTCGGTAAAGAAACATCTTTACCCCTAATTTCGACTAATTTGACTTTTAAAGGCAGGTGAGCTATATGAGTAAACCCCGAGGGTGTAGCTTAACAAGAACAAGCGGTGTTTACAGGTATAGTGTCGCCTTTTTCTTTTATCCCCGGGATTAGCATCCCAGGGTTTCTCCCTGCGCACTTTTTGTGACCTGACCACCGCTTACAAAAATTTGTAAGTCGGTGGTATTTTTATGTTAGGGAGCATAAAAATGCCGCCTCCAAGCGAGGTGCATCATGCTTATCATGAACATTTTTACCGGCACCCTGGCACGGCAGCAGGCCGTCCGGGAACGGTTAATATTTGCGGCTACCCATGCCGCCGACGGCGTCCTGGCATCCTTAAAGAGCAGCACGTCCGGTCTGTCCCCGGAAGCTGTGGCCACGGCCCGGGAAAATTACGGCGCCAACACCATCAGGGCGCATAAACAACCTGGCGCAGGCAAACGGTTAAAAGATGCCTTCGTCAATCCTTTTACGCTGATCCTGGTAGTTTTAGCCATCGTTTCGACCTTTACCAACATTATTTATGCCGCGCCGGAAGACAAGAATCCCGCCACGGTGATCATCATCTGCACCATGGTCCTGCTCAGCGGCTGTTTACGTTTTGTACAGGATACCCGCAGTAACAATGCGGCTGCCAAGCTCAGCGCCATGATCAGCACTACCGCCACCGTCAAACGGCAGGACCGGAACCTGGAAGAATTGCCGCTGCGCGAACTGGTGGTAGGCGATATCGTACGTCTGGCCGCCGGCGATATGCTCCCGGCCGATGTGCGTATCCTGGAAGCAAAAGACTTATTTATCAACCAAGCCGCCCTGACCGGCGAAAGCGAACCGGTGGAAAAAATGGCTGCGCCTGTAGCCACTGCTGATTCCCTGACCAGTATTGCCAACCTGGCTTTCATGGGCAGCTCCGTCTTAAGCGGCAGCGCCCTGTGCGTGATCGTGGCCACCGGCAATGATACCCTGGTAGGCGGTATCACCGGCGAACTGGATAAACCTCTGCTCCCCACCAGTTTTGAAAAAGGGGTGCGGGACGTTTCCCTGGTCCTGATCCGTTTTATGGCCGCCATGGTGCCCGTAGTCTTTCTGCTCAACGGTTTCACTAAAGGCGACTGGCTCAGCGCCGCTTTCTTTGCCATCAGCGTGGCGGTGGGCCTGACCCCCGAGATGCTGCCCATGATCGTGACCACCTGCCTGGCCAAAGGCGCCCTGGCCATGAGCCGGCAAAAAGTTATCATCAAGAACCTGCACGCCATCCAAAACCTGGGCTCCATGGATATCCTGTGCACGGATAAAACCGGCACGCTGACTCAGGACAAGATTGTCCTGGAATATCATCTGAACGTGATGGGCAAAGAAGATGGACGGGTGCTGCGGCACGCTTTTCTGAACAGCTACCACCAGACCGGTCTGAAAAACCTGCTGGACGTTGCCATCATCAAATATGCCACGCAACATCCGGACATGGAACACGAAATCCTGGAAACACGTTACGAAAAGGTGGACGAGATTCCTTTTGATTTTACCCGGCGCCGCATGAGCGTAGTAATTGCCGATGCCACCGGCAAGACCCAGATGATCACCAAAGGTGCCGTCCAGGAAATGCTGGCCATCTGTAAATATGTAGAGTATGACGGCCAGATTAAACCCCTGACGGAAACTTTCCGGCAGCTGATTGAAAAGAAATCCGAAGATTTAGCCGCTGAAGGCATGCGGGTTTTGATGTTGGCCCAGAAAACCAACCCGGCTCCCGTAGGCCAGTTTTCGGTGGCCGATGAAAACGATATGGTCCTGATGGGCTACCTGGCTTTCCTGGATCCGCCTAAAGCAACGGCGGCCGCAGCCATTAAAGCTCTGACCGGACTCCATGTTGCCGTAAAAGTTTTAACCGGCGACAGCGAAAAAGTTACCCGCAAAGTATGCGGCCAGGTAGGCATTGCCACTGACCACATCCTTTTAGGCAGCGACCTGGATGCTTTGAGCGACGAGGAATTGACCCGCCAGGTTGCAGTTACTACTATTTTTGCCCGGCTGACCCCGGACCAGAAAACCCGGGTTATCCGCATCTTGCGCGAAGCCGGCCACGTAGTAGGTTACATGGGTGACGGTATTAACGACGCCGCCGCCATGCGTACCGCTGATGTGGGTATTTCCGTAGACAGCGCCGTAGATATTGCGAAAGAAGCAGCTGCCGTCATCCTGCTGGCCAAAGATCTGCTGGTCCTGGAAGCCGGCATTTTGGAAGGCCGCAAAACTTACGCCAACATGATCAAGTATATCAAGATGACCGCGGCTTCCAACTTTGGCAATATGTTGTCCGTCCTGGTAGCCGGCGCTTTCCTGCCGTTCCTGCCCATGACAGCTTTACAGTTACTGTTCTTGAACATGCTGTACGATATTTCCTGCGTAGCTTTGCCCTGGGATAATATCGACCAGGAATTTTTAGCTTATCCCAAACCCTGGCAGGCCACTTCCATCAGCACTTTCATGTTGTGGCTGGGACCGGCCAGCTCCCTGTTCGATATTCTCACCTACCTGCTCATGTATTTTATCGTCTGCCCGTCCTTTACCGGCGGCCTGCTTTTCAGCCAGCTTACCGATCCGGCGCAGCAGGTGCTGTATGTGAGCATCTTCCAGACCGGCTGGTTTATTGAATCCATGTGGAGCCAGACCCTGGTCATCCATATGCTGCGCACGCCCAAGCTGCCATTTGTCCGGAGCATCGCTTCTTATCCGGTTATCCTGGTTACGACGTTCGCCTGCCTTACCGTGACGGTATTACCTTTCCTGCCTTTTGCCTTCAAGGCCATGGGTCTGGGCCGGATCCCGCTGTGGTATTTCCCCTGGCTGATCTTTTTGATCGCCGGCTACCTGCTGCTGGCAACGCTGGTAAAAAATTCCTACCTGCGCCGCTACGGCGAATTACTTTAACCAACTCTTTTTAACATAGAAAAAGAACGGAGCCCCTTTAGGTTACAGATTACGGGTCTGCACCCTAAACGGGTCCGTTCTTTTAATTTGCGTACTTTTACTTTTCTTTTACTTTGGGTTCCGGCGCCAGCTGGCCGCCGCCGCTTAATTTATAACGCTTGCCTTCCAGCCATTTATTAGCCTTGTTCCTGGCATTATAGTAAATGTGATACCCGTTGCTGGCCACATTTTCCAGTTTCAAATCGTCATCCGTAAAAACATTCAGATGCGCATCGCCGCCCAAGGACCAATTAGCTAAGGCATGCATATTGACATTGGCTTCCTGGGCGCTGGCATCCGTATTCACGGTGCCGTTCCAGGTACTGCCCTGGGCCAGATTGACGGAAACTTTGCTCAGCTTATCCGCCACGATATTTCCGTTTAACTGCTGCCTGGTCAGAGTCAGGTCAAAGATGGCACCGTTCTTGCCCGGCGTTCCCCAGGGACCGGCCCCCACCTGTGCCACGACGTCGCCGGTAAATTTTAAGACGCTGTTTTCCAGAGTCACGGCCGCTTTCGTATTGGTCACGTAAAACATCCCCGCCGGCGCCGTACTGGTCAGCGTGGAATTCCGTACCGCCAACACCGCCGTACCCGGGTCTGCCCCTTCCCACAAGCTGGCGTACAACAACAGGCCGTATTTTTTCCCGCCGGTTAAATTCACCGCATCCAAGGTTAAATCATTGCTGCCTTCCACCACAGCCAGCTCACTGTTAACCGCCGTACCGGTACTGGTCACCAGGCTCACCGTGCCCAGGGAATAAGCACAGGGACTGTCCGTACCCGTGGTCATGATCTTGCTGTCCGAAACTAAAAGGGAAGCGTCATTGCCAAAAGCAAACAGGGCCGGACTTTCCTTGCCGGACGTGGTAAGCAGCATCTTATTCGCGCTAATCGTAGCGCCGTTTACCGCTGCCAGGGCGCGGGAAGCATCCCCGCTGGTGGTCACGCTCGTGTTATGCGCGCGCACTTTGCCGTTATTACCGCTGGCAAAAATACCGCTGGCGCCGGAACCGGCACTGGTCACCGTACAACTATCCAGGCTGGCGCTGGCATCCGTGGTTAAAACTGCGGCATTCAGACCGCCATCCGTATATTCACCGCTGGCATTATCACCGCTTTTGGTAATCTCCAGCTTTTGCAAGACCACGTTGGCCCCGTTCTGGATTAAAAAGGCGCTTTGGTCCGGAGTTGTAGCTGTAACCGGCGTCCTCTGCAAAGTCAGCGGCACGCCATCAATAACCTGGACCGCCGTAAACTGTACCGGTGCATGTTTTTCTGCTGGCGGCAGGGAAGCTGCCACGGCGGCGCGTTCAGACTGCACGGCTTTAGTAACAGCAGCTGCCAGCGTTACCCTGGGTATAAGCAAACCGGCGCTGCCTAACAACAGAGCCAGCATTAAACTTGCGGCACTACTTTTCTCTTTACGCATCTTGCATCTCCCGTTTCTGATAAATCCTTATCTTAACTGGTGTCTTTCTATTATAACTTAAAATTGCTTTTTGGAAAACTATTTCTGGGCAAACCGGTCTGCCTGTCCCAAAGTTTTTCAAACTGGGACTTGACAGTTTTCGCCTGGTGTTTTATACTAATCAGGTAGCACGATTGTGCTTATATACTCCGGGATAGTGTAATGGTAGCACAGGAGATTCTGGATCTTCTTGTCTGGGTTCGAGTCCTGGTCCCGGAGCCATTTTTTTAGACAAACGGCGCTATGGTCAAGAGGCTAAGACGTCGCCCTCTCAAGGCGAAATCATGGGTTCGATTCCCATTAGCGCTACCAATCAAAACCTATAACCGAACCTGTGGGTTCGGTTTTTTATTTTTAGATGCAGAAACGGTAACTGTTTAGTACCGGCGTCCCCAAGGTCAGACCATCCGGCCTTGGGGCGCTGCCCAAAACGGTTACCGTTTTTTTATTTCCTGCTTAATTGTCCAGCATCGTGATGGGTTCATCTTCTACACCTAACTGCAGCGTAGAAATAACCCGCAGGCCGCCGGGCAAGTTCCTGACCCTGGCTTCCAGCTGCCGGGCATTGTTCAACACCCGTACCCCTCTGACTGCATCTACCCCGTAACCAATAACGCCGTTACGGCTGTAAATGATTAAGCATAACTTAGGTGTTTCCGTCTTGTTGACATCCAGGATCTTTTCCAGGGAATAGATTGGCAGCACCCCATTTTTATAATTGGCCAGGCCCAAAAGAAACTCCGGGCTGGCTGGTACCGGAGTGTACTCCGGCATGGCCACGACCTCTTTCACATAGTTTACCGGGAAAGCATATTGTTTCCCGTCCAGCTCAAAGATAAAAATCTGTGTTCCTGTACTCATGCTGCACCGCCTTTAGCTAAAGCCAGCAGCATTGCTGCCGAAAGTGAAAAACCCATCCCGCCTGTATGTTGCAAGACGGCGTTGACGATGGCGGTTTGCTGCTGCCAGCTTTTATCCAGACAAGCCGGTAAAGCTTTATTTACCGCCGTTACCTGTCCCGTGATATCATCAACGATGATGGCAAAATGTTCGTCCAGACTATGCCCCACCAGCACGTATTTGCCCACATCCTGTTTTACCTGCAAGACCGCCCGTAAATCTAAGACCGGTACCTGCTGTTTGCCAAAAGTCAGCTGTTGTTTTCCCGCTGTCTCGGTAATCAAAGCCGACGCTTCCTCAATACCATAAATCTTATCCAGACTATAAAGCGGCAGATAACACAACCAGGCGCCTGCCTTTAAACCTAGGCTGGCCACCGCCGTAACCGATACCGGCATATACATGGAGATGGCCGTACCCCGGCCCGGTTCGCTTTCAATGCTGACCCGGCCGCCAAAAGCATCGGCGATGGTACGGACCACGTCCATACCCACCCCGCGTCCGGAATAGTTGTTGGCTTTAACCGTGGTAGTAAACCCGGGCTGCATGATTAAATCCAAAGCTTCCTGACGGGTATAGGCCGCCGCCGGTTTAACCAGCAAACCTTTTTTCTCTCCTGCCGCCAGGATTTTGGCCGGATCCATCCCCTTACCATCATCCGTAACCTTAAAAACAATCCGGGCGCCCTGATTCTCTACGGTCAGGGTAACTTTACCCCGCTCCGGCTTACCCTTCTTACGCCGTTCTGCCGGCAATTCAATACCATGATCAATAGAGTTTCTCAAAATATGTAACAAGGGTTTGGAGATATTATCGTACAAATCCCGGTCAATCTCAATATTTTCTCCCTGCACCTCGAAGGCCACCTTTTTGCCTTCTTCCCGGCTCATCTCCCGGACTACCCGGTACAACTGCGGTGTCAGCGACGCCACGGTCAGCATGGTCATATTTTCTACCCGGTGCAGTAAATTATTAATCAGCCTTTCGTAAGTCATGCCAAAGGCACGTAGTTCTTTTACGTAAGGCAGCTTGCTTTCCATTTGTTCAAAACCAGTATACAGGGAAATAAATTCTCCTGTCAGATTCTGCAGCTCCCGGACATCGTCCCAGCGTAAGCTGATAAATTTATCGTCTTTGCGCTCAGGACCAGACAAGGAACCCGGTGAAGCCTTAGCTGAAGAACCCTTAGCTGTCTCCTGTTTATGGTCCGGCTCTGCCTTAGCCGCAGCGCCGACAGCCTTAACCGGAACGGCAGCCACCCCGGAAGCTTCTGCCTCTGCTTCAGCTTCCGAATCAACCTTCACCACATAGGGACTGCGTACCAAAAATCCCCGTACTGCCTCTGCTTCTGCTAGCGGTACCGTCAGTCTGAATCCTCTGGCCTTAATGGTTTCCGCAGCCGCAGCTTCCTGCAGATCGCCGGGCTCAGAATGCAATATCCTCCACTTGCCGCTGACCTGTTTTAATAAAACCAGCGAACGCACATTGACCATGGCGCAATCCGCCGCATAATGAATAATTAATTCGGTCTGGTCCCGGCCCGCTGCCGGAACAGCCGTGGCAGACTGGACCGTCTTGACTGCAGCCGCCGGTGCCGCCGTTTTTTTGAAACGGGCAATAGCAGCATTTACCTCCGCCTGTACAGCACTATCATCCGCCGGAGCGTAATCAGACTCCTGCATCCTGGATAGTTCGCCTTTTACATAATCGCTGTAGCTGTACAGTACATCTGTGATACCATCCACCTTACCCTCAATCAGTTTCGGATTATCCCGGAACACACCGAACAAATCTTCCATGGTGTGCGTCAGTTTGCTTAAAGCATCCAGCCCCATCATGGCACTGGAACTTTTAATAGTATGCGCTGTCCGGAAAATCTCATTGATCTGCTCCAGGGTAAAACTATTCTTTTGTGTTCCCGCTAAAACCAGACGGTCAAAGATGCCCATCATATCCGTTGCTTCGGCTTGATAGGTATCCAGCATGCCCGCCATCTCGTCACTAAAGAATGCCATCTGTTACCCTTTCTCTCATTTATTCAAATGGGCCAGAATTTCTTCTACGGATGCCGCCGTCGGATGGAACAGGATATGGCTGGCTAATTTTTGCTGCCGGTAATAAAAGGTATTGCCCACAAATAATAAATTACCATTGGCCGCTGCATACAGTT
The DNA here is from genome assembly GCA_964293585.1 of uncultured Acidaminococcales bacterium. Classification (GTDB taxonomy): domain Bacteria; phylum Bacillota; class Negativicutes; order Acidaminococcales; family Acidaminococcaceae; genus JAKVKY01. The sequence continues at coordinate 4,456 of CAXYYS010000051.1, read as the reverse complement.
TTAAAAAACTGCCCAGAACTTTTTCTCCCGTATCCACCGCCATGGACGGTACCGAAACATCCATCCCCCGTCCCATCAGTCTGGAAAAAGCCGTGATATAACTGTTGCACATAATATTACCAATCTCACATACGGCAGAATTCTGCATCTCTGTCATATGCTGTACATCCGTGACTTCTTCATCCGTCACCTGTTTTAGCACCATGCTGGTAAATTCCTTGTTCAAAAGCAGGGCCAGCATACATTGCAGCCCGCCTTCCAAACGCATGGAAACACCTGCGTACAGTGAAGCCGGCTCTTTAAAAAGCTGTCCCAGGTTTTCTTTGGTTACCAGCTGACAGCTGGGCAGGCCCAGTTCCAGCTCCAGTCCTAACAGCTGGGACAGACTGGTCACAGCATTGCCGCTGCCTATATTGCCGATCTCCCGCAGGATATCCTCATAATTCTGCTTGGTTTTCTCCACGTCTCTTCCTCCTGCCCTTAGGCTTTGGTATATTCAAAAGAATCCACCAGTTGCTTCAACATCTTCATCTGGCCCATCAACTCTTCGCTGCTGGCGGCACTTTCTTCCGCCGTAGCCGAGTTTTCCTGCACCGCATCATTGATCATGTTGATACTCTGCCTGATCTGGGCGATACTGGTCGCCTGGTTATTAGACGCCTGGGAAATTTTATCAATATTACCAGCCGCCAGTCTGCCGTTTTTACTAATCGCTTCCAGCTGTGCAGCTGCCGTAGCTGATTTTTCGGCACTGCTATTAATCATCTCAATGGTCCTGGTAATCAGCTCGCCGGTATTCTTACTGGCGGCAGCACTGTCGCCGGCCAGTTGGCGTACTTCCCCGGCAATAACTGCGAAGCCTTTCCCGGCTTCACCGGCCCGGGCCGCTTCTACGGCAGCATTTAAAGCCAGGATATTAGTCTGGAAAGCTATATTCTCAATGTTCTTGACAATCTCAGAAATCTTGCCGGTCATGGCCTGCATCTGCACCATATCCTGTTTCACGCCAGCCATGAAAGCACTGCCCTCGTCCACACGGCCTGCCAATTCGTTCGTGTCTTCACGTACCTGCATGGCAATCCGGGCATTTTCCTGTACATGGGTGGACACCGTATTAATGGTGGCGGCCAGCTCCGTGACAGAACTTGCCTGCTCCACAGTGGACTGGCTTAAACTCTGGCCCACGGCGGCAATCTGCTCCGCACCTTTGGTTATCTGCTCCGCACTGCTGTTAATCTGCAGCATATCTTTAGACAGATTTTCACTCAGCTGCTCCAGCGCCGTACCTATCTTCTTAAAATCACCTAAAAACTCTATCTTGCTCTGATAATTTAACTTGCCCCGGCTGATGGCCTCCGCAAATTTTTGTACCTCGGTCACATATTCACCCAGTACCTGGTTAGATTCCCTAAAATTCCGGCACACACTACCCAGTTCATCATCACCGTCATAGGCAGCCAAAGCATTTAATTTCCCCTGCCGCATGGCTGCTACCGATGTTTCCAGCTGGGTCAACGGCACGTTAATAAAATTAACGATACGATGATTCAGTGCCACCAGGATAGCTAGCATCAGGATGCCGATAAAAATACTGGCCCCATACATGGTATTTTTTAAAACACCAGCTTTTTGCATATGTACAAGGGCAGATTTATCAGCTTGTTCCAGCAGACTATCCATCTTGGTCCGCATATCCACCAGCAGCGGATTATATTTGCCATCGTATAATTCCCAGGCTTCCCGTGTCTTGCCCTCCTGGCACAGTTTATGCAAATCATTCATGATTTCTTTAATCTGGGGTTGCTGTTTAATAGTACTGGTCACAGCCGCCTGGTCGATATTATCTTGTAACGCTTTCATTTCCAGCAGGCTGACTTCCATACTTTTTTGATATTTTACGCTTTCCTGATAATAGGTTTCCATCTTGGCCGGCTCATTGTTCGTGGCCGCCAGGATCATCTTGCACAGCGTACGTCCCGTCCCCTGGTTGCCCACAGCAAAATCACTGCGGCTGCTGGCCAGACTATAGTCAATTTTATTAAAGTTAGCAAAATTACTGGCCAGCATGGTGATGCACACCATCCCTACGCCAATACAAATTAAGAAGCCGATACCAAAGATTAAACTGGCGAAATTTAGTTTTTGGCTAACTGTCCTGTTTTCCAATACAGACATCTTGTTAACCTCTCTTTACAATAGATTTTGTACAGTTTCCACAAGCTTATCCTTCTGGAATGGTTTTACCACATAATCTAACGCCCCGGCCTGAATCGCCGCCATCACCGTTTGTTCCTGACCGATGGCGCTGCACATCACGACCCTGGCTTCCGGATCCATCTGGCGTAGCTCTTTTAAGGTTTCCAAACCACTCTTACCTGCCATCGTGATATCTAAAAGCACCAGCACCGGTTTTTCTTTCTTATACAGCGCAATGGCCTCGTCACCGTTTTTAGCTTCTTCCACGTTCGTCAGCCCGGCCTCCGCTAAGGTCATTCGGATCATCTTGCGCATAAACGCCGCATCATCAGCGATCAAAATCAAAGGCTCTGCCATCATTACCCCTCCTTAGTTCTATTTTGATAGTCACTAAAATAAGTTGTTAATCCCCTTGCAATGCCTGCCAGGTCGGCTTCCTCATCCACCGCGCCTGCTTTTTGCGCCGCCGCCGGCATGCCGTACACCACACAACTGGCCGCTGCCTGCCCCCAGGTATGGGCTCCGGCATCATGCATCGCTTTTAGCCCCACAGCACCATCCGTACCGATTCCTGTCAGGATCACGCCTACCGCTTTGGCTCCGGCCGCCACGGCCACAGATTTAAAAAGCACATCTACCGAAGGGCAAAAGCCATTGACCTGAGCTCCGGTAACACTTTCTGCCACGTAACCTCTGGCTGTTTTAACCACCTGCAAATGCCTGCCGCCGCACGCCACCAGTACCGTCCCGTCTTCAACCAGCTGACTACGGGATACCTCCATGACATGGAATTTGGTAACTTTGTTGAGACGCTCCGCATAAGCTTTCGTAAATCCGGCCGGCATGTGCTGTACCAGAACCATCCCCGGCAGATTGGGTTCCAAATCCTGTAAAAGTTTCAAAGTAGCTTCAATCCCGCCCAAACTGGCTCCCATGGCAATAATCCTGCTGCTGGCTTTACCATGTGTGCTGAAACCCGGAGTCTCTGTTTCCTGGTCCTGCCGTACAGATGTTGGCTTACTCTCCCCACCGGTCTGTCCGTTCACCCGTTTTTTTGTGTGCACGCCGGCTAAGACCTTCAGCTTAATCGTCAACAGGGTAGCAAATTTATGCTGGTCTTCCGCATAGGAACTGGCAACCTTGGGCAGGAAATCGGATGCTCCCAGTTCCAGAGCATGAATAGATTCGTCTGCCAGACTGCTCACCACTATGATGGGCATATCAAAACGGTCCAGCAAGGATTCCAAAAGTTCAAACCGGTTCACATCCGGCAGTTGCAGATCCAGGATGACCACGTCGGGTTTAGCCTTGGCAATCCCCTGTATAGCCCCCATACCTGTTGAAGCACAACCGCACAAGTTAAAACTGCCATCTTCCTGCAGGATCTTTTCCAAAAAGATCCTGTAAAAATCTGAGTCTTCCACGATAAAGACTTTCACTGCTTCAAATGTCATCTACATCCCTTACTTTCTGGTAAACTGCCGGCGCTAAATACTGAAAACCGGGTAAATCATTAAAAATTTCCGTATGTCCCAGGAACAAATATCCGCCGGGATGCAACGTGTGTCTTAAAACTCCCAGCAGTTTCCGGCTGCTGTCTTTATCAAAATAAATCAGCACGTTGCGACAAAAAATAAAATCATAACAAGCCTCGGTAACCTGCGGCTGCAATAAGTTTTCCTGATGAAAAATAACCTTGTCCCGAATAGCTTTACGGATTTCACAGCCCCCTTGTACCACAAAGCAATAAGCTTTGCGCCAGGGTTCCGGCAGCCGTACATAATCCGACATGGCATAGTGCCCTTTTTTGGCCTGGGCGATAGCTTTACTGGAAACATCACTGGCCGTTATCCGGTACGCAGTATGGAGCTTGCCCGCCTGCACTGCCGCCATCAGACTCATCGCCAGCGTATAAGGTTCCTGCCCGCCGGCACAACCGGCACACCAGCCTTGCAGCATCTGCTGCCCCTGTACCGGTAATTTTCCCTGCGCCAGCAAATCGGTCAGGATCTCAAAATGATCCTCTTCCCTATAAAAATACGAATAACTGGTCGTCAGTATATCTATCAGGCATTGCTGCAAAGCTGCTGCTTCTGCATCGTGTCCGGACAGTTTGAGCCAAAATTCCTGAAAACTACCAATATGGCGTTTAAAGCATTCCAGGCCCACCTTACTGGCTACCAGATATTCTTTTGTTTTTAAATCAATACGTAAATTGTAGAATGAAATTGAACACTAAAACTAAATAAAAAGATCCATA